>NZ_LT671418.1:315360-630720 GCF_900130075.1 Herminiimonas arsenitoxidans | reverse complement strand
TACTTAGCGGAATGGGCGGATTACACCAGCGCAATGAGCGAGGCGGACTCAATCAATAAAGATATACATTTAGCCTGCAGGATGTTCTCAGATGGGCTGTGGTACAGCCACGTTATCGGACCACCAATAGAGCGAAAAGCCGCAAACGCAGCCTATAAACTCATGTTGGATTTAATCGAAAGAAACTAAGATGTCACCTTATATTCCTTTGACTGTGACCATCCCGGCAGAAGTAGTTGCAACTACAACACTGAAGTCATCGAACGGATTCAGCAAGCTGCTTCCCAGCGTAATTGTGGTGATTGGATATGCAGTCTCGTTCTACTTTTTATCTGTAGCCTTGAAGACTTTGCCAACCAACATTTCATATGCCATATGGGCTGGTGCGGGCATCGTTCTCATCTCTATAGCCGGATGGGTGTTTCACAAACAGGCCCTCGATATGCCCGCATTGATAGGAATTGGGCTGATTATTTCAGGCGTGCTCGTTATTAACCTGATGTCAAAGAGCCGGCTCATTGATATTTCCAGAAGCGTGTGGAATGTACGGTTTGGGTCGAAATCAGATGCCTGCGTTCAGCTAGAGGCGCACATCGTTAGTCAAACCTATCGCCCTCCGCTTTTCTGAGGCCAGCCCAATATTCGATCTGTTTTGGAGCTGGACGATTTTCAACCACGGCCTATGGTTTGGCGAGATCAATGAGTTCATCGAATAATTTCAATGCGATTGCCATGCAAACTCCCTGGTTTTGATGTTCATTGCCGTTCTAAATGCGCACGAAAGTGTTCATTAGTCGCTTCTTGAACCGCAATGGTCGCGTTAGCGCTAGCTAACTCTAATTCCAGTCGATGAATATCCTTGCTCAATTCCGCAGCTCGGTTTATTGCATCGGATATCTGAGTCGTAAGCTCCTTGAGCTGCATATCTTTCTCCTCTAGTTTAATCACAAGAACATAGTGCTGCTGCTGGATCACCGGCAATGCTTCCAGTTTTTGTTCTAGCTGTCGTCCATAAGTCTGCTGTTCATAAACCGATTTTTGAGCATGTGACAAATCGGTTATTAGCCTAACGCCTTCCTGATTCAAGCGTGTTACCTCATCCTGTTTAATTACCAGGCTTTGTTGCAGTTGGCGCATCTCTGCCTGCACCTGCTGAATCTGTTGCTCATGCCGACGTTGATCCTGGTCGCGTTGTTCTTTCACTGATTGTCGGTAATGTTCTAGTGCCTCACGCGCATGCAGATGTTTCTCTTCGATGGATTGGCGATGAGATTCATTTTCCGCCAAGCGCTCCTTTAGGTGAACAACTTGCTGATCCGCTGCATGTCTGGCCAGCATCTCTTGCTGCAGGAGTTCCTGTACTGCGGCTGCAGAGTTTCTTTCACGAGATAGATCAGATTCAAGTTGCAGGACCTGACTGCTCAATGCCGCGATCGCATTCTGCTGCTCGGAAATTGCCGCGACATGCTCGAGATCCTTCTCATTAAACCGCGAACGGATTTCGTCTACTTGAGAATCTGTTTCCGCCTGCAATTGCGCGGCCAGACGCTCCACCAAATCTAATAACGACTCACTGATAGTGGGTGAGGGGTTAGTCGTATCGTCATCTAACTCTTTGAGATATTTATGAATAGTTGTCTTAGACCCCGTATTCCCCAGAGCGACCCGCACAGCATCCACTGACGGGTTGATCTGCTGCGCGAGCAACGAATCCCTAGCTTTTTTTACATCCGACTTTAACAACCCAGAGCGGGCCATGATCACTCCATCCATAAATAAGATAATGCATTACGTAATATGTAATTACATACTATATATTATTTCATGTCATATTTATTTTCCATTAATATAAAACAGGATAATGTATGATTATCCTGTGTGATGGCGATAATCATGACCTAAATTGATGATGCGAACTGTAATAACGTTTTCGCTAACCACTCAACGAATATGGATAAAGTCGATCAATACTTACATGCTGCGACGCGTGAGAACACGCGGAAAAGCTATCAAGCAGCTGTTCAACATTTCGAGGTGGAGTGGGGTGGTTTTTTGCCAGCGACGGCCAATAGTGTTGCGCGCTACCTCGCCGATTATGCCGAATCCTTATCGGCGAACACGTTGCGGCAGCGTTTGGCAGCGCTAGCGCGATGGCATACGGATCAAGGATTTCCAGATCCAACCAAGGCACCAGTCGTGCGCGGCGTATTTCGCGGCATATTGGCCTCTCATCCAACCCAGGAAAAACAGGCGAAACCGCTGTTGCTGGGACAATTAGAACAAGTCGCCATCTCTCTGGATAAGGCAATCAACGACGCTGAGGGCACTAACAATCGACCTCAAGCGTTGCGGCTCAAACGAAACAAAGCCCTCTTATTGCTCGGCTTCTGGCGCGGCTTTCGTAGCGACGAATTGACCAGACTCACAATAGAAAATATCACTGCTTCTCCAGGAGAAGGCATGATTTGCTATCTCTCACGCACAAAAGGTGATCGGCAATATAAAGGCACCTCCTTTAAGGTGCCAGCATTATCGAAACTATGTCCTGTAGAGGCTTATTTGAATTGGCAAAATGCAGCACAACTAACTGAAGGTCCCACGTTTCGAGCGATCGATCGGTGGGGGCATGTTAGTGAGAAGGGCATACATATAGACAGCATTGCGCCTCTGCTACGTTCGATCCTGCATGATTGCGGCGTTGTTTCAAGCGAACTCTATAGTAGCCACTCATTAAGAAGAGGGCTAGCAACCTGGGCAATGGCCAATGGCTGGGACATTAAAACGTTAATGACCTATGTTGGATGGAAGAATATGCAATCAGCATTACGCTATATCGATGCTGACAATCCCTTTATTCAACAGCAGCTAGAGCGTCGCGAATAGCTCCAAAATTATTTTCCCCCACCGCCGGAAGAAGTGCTTGTACCGCGTTGACCTTGCTGAGATGAGCTCTGATTATTTGCTGGTGACGGAGGGGTGACGGCTTGGACTGGCATGCCAGTAATGCCTCTTTCAACGATTTGTGTTCTGGGCACCACCTTCTGCATACTTAAACCTGTTGTGCCATCTTGAGCGATACTTCTAGTCACTTTATTCTCAGCCATGTTTGCACCTCTTAAGTTTATTGATACAAAAAAAATTGTCAGTACAAGAGCAACTCCAAACGCGACTGCAGACAACCAATGATTAAGTAAGTCAGCACATTTATCCCACCAAAGGGATTCGTTACATGCGGATTCCTCGCGTCCCAGATAGTAGCGTTCCGCTCTATCAAGCTGCAGCCTTAAGACTTTCAGACTTACAACATACGACGCAATTACTATGAGAATTGCAAATGTAAAACATGCCCAAGAACCGTATAGTGTCCAAGCGTACTTAGCTTGTGAAATCGGGATAAAGTCTTTTAAAAACCCCAAAGATAGAGCCAGCCCAGCCGCAGAATAGGTCAAGATCGACTTGTCTAAGTTCTCGGCATTCGAAATTTGGCGCTTCGAGAGCTCTTCGCGATGACGTTCATATAGTCGCTTTCGCTCCTCAAGTTCTCTAGCCAAATTTTCTTCATCTGTCATCTGGGCTTTTATTTGGAGCCATTTTCAGGCTTGGGATTGCTGCTTCCTTGGCCAGATTGCCCGCGTGTGATCGGTTGCATTTGCTGCCCCGTAACCCCGTTCTTAATAATTCCAACGGAACCTGGCAAATTACGCGTGGTGGGATTTGAAATAAGCTTGATCGATTTCATGATTGCTCCGCAAAAGAAAAAAGAAATGTAGCGGTACGTCAGCAAGATGCTGACGTACCGCTACTGCTTAACGCTTCTTACTAGACTGAGAAACCACAGAACCAGCAAGCTTCTGGGTCACGGGACTCGAGTTCGGGTTACGAAGAGCAGAGGAAGCGACTCCTTCCATTGCTTTGCCAGTAACGCGATTTGTACTCGCTTGAGACAAGACGCTGGCCGCCAAACTTTTTTGAACACCTGAAGCACTACTACTTGCCAGGGTTCTTGCTGCCAGACTGGTCGTTTTACTACCACTGCGATTGCTATTTGCCATTTTGAACTCCTCTATAGATGGCGTTTAATAATGGAGCGAAACAGCAAGCCTTAGATGCGAAACAACACTGGCTTTATGTCCAGTATTGACGCATCCGCAGCAATAAACGAAACTCTGGGTCCCCACCTTAGAGTATGGCGTTTAGCTGTCTCTACGTCCGGAGATAAATATTATCTCCGGACAAACTCCCTCTCTTCAAGCACTACATTTAGTGCGCAATGCTGAATTGAAACTAATTCTAGTATCTAAAATCCGGTTAAGCAACTGTGAATACTGCAATTAATCAATGTATTACATATATTTCCTAAGGGAAATTATAACGAAGCCGTCTTATTCCAATCGGAGATGCCCAACAGTCCGTATGTAATCCGCCTTGCAAGATCACCAACAATGATCTGCGTACGGATGTGGCAACATTGATGCAAATATTTAGTAGGGCACTTTTGCAAATAAATTTCTGCAGGTGATATATGGGAATAGGCCAAAAAGTACGGTCACTACATTGTGGATTTCAACAAGGCCTGGGATTCGAGGTCATTGCTGAAGAAAACGTCATCTTGCTCAAAAGTGTGCCATTTGAGCTGGAAAACGTGATCGCGAAATGGATTGCCGTATTGCCTCTTGATCTGATGGACGGCCCAGCAGCCTTGGTTAAGTTATATCCAAACGAAGGATTAGCACTGACTGAATCTGGGTGGAGTGCGTTTGTAAGTTGGATGACTGAAACGTTGAACAACGCACAGTACGAACCAGATTTTGCTCAACAAGTACAACAATCAGTTATAAATTCTATTGGGTAAGTTTATGGCTCTGTTGCGGAACGATGTGGACGCAGGGAAGCGGGGGAGGAAAAAGTTGATACAAGTATGCGAACTGGCGACTTTACACATTTACTGAGTATTCGCATTAAGGTAACCAGGCATCCGCGCACGAAAGTAGCCGGTCATTCGAATTTCAAAGTAACCACGACAGACTATTCAAGCTGAAACGGACGGACGCTCTCGAAAAGCATATCGATTCGCCTGTGCATCGTATAGCGCGTGATGTTCAGGCAGATTATTATCCTTATGAAATTTATAGCGCAGCAATTCGTTGATGCTGCGGTTAATCATACGTGCTTGACACCATGGCGGCACGCGATAGTCCAATGCGCTGGAAAATAGATCCCAGTCTGACTGATAGTCAAAGCAAATTTCAACGTCTTCTTCGAGGGGCCTGACAATTCTGAGCCAAGTTGTCATTTTGACGCACAGATCCTCAACCGCACAGGACGCATCTTGGACGCGTCCAAGTAATGGAATTACTGTTTCGCGCACGAACGCGTTACAGCTACCATCAGGGTACGGCACCTCGGCATAGAATTCTTCACCCGACTGCGCGACCATACCGATGCTTATGAGGTGAATATCGATAAAATCAGTAAATTCGGTATCAATAAAAATTTTAAAGGACATAAGCCCCTTGCTCCTTCAGTGCTTTGCAAATGGATGGCTATTTTCAAATGCGGCTAAGTGGTTACTTTAATGCGAATACTCATTTACTTCCGATTAGTTCGCGTGCTCTTTTTTAAAATCACACTTTTACTTCCTGTAATCGTTCACTTTTACTTCAACGGACGAGGGACAGTTCTATGGACAAATTCAACTTAGGTCTCGGTTTAACATAATATAAATTATGCGAATTTATAGATTAAGCAGAGAGCACGGCAAGACCAGGAACCACCGGCAGAATTTCAGGCTGCGGAACTAAAGTTGTAAATTTTTGGGAACTAAAGATGTAAAGTCTACCCGTTCGCATAGTTTTAACAACTTTACTTCCGATTCGGCTCCACTCGAAGTGAGCCGTTAATCTAGGGATTTCGAGAGCGAACATTGCCCCTAGTTACGTATCGAGTAATCGGTGTGTAGTTTGGCGTCCGATTCGGCAACGGCAAGTAATGTGTTTTTTATAAATTCAATCGGTAACTCAGGATTGTCCTCAGCGGCCTTTCCCAGGCGAGCCCAATATTCAATCTGCTGCGAAACTGACCTATGCGCCGCAACAGCGTATGGGGCAGCAAGATAAATTAGTTCATCCGATAATTTCAACGTCGCAGCCATAATTCTCACCTATAGATTTACTGAGCAGAGTTTTTAGCTGATTGTCGTGCTTTTAGCGGAAAATTTGGTTCGTGCTGTGCGCTGTTTAACGTTTCGGTCATCCAACTTACAAACGCACTCCACCCGGACTCAGTTAGTGCCAATCCTTCAGTTGGGTAGAGCTTTACCAATGCGTCAGGACCACTCATTAGTTCTGTTGGTAATGCAGCGATCCATTTTGTAACTATATCTTCTAGCTCAAATGGCACATTCTTGAGCAAGATGACATTTTCTTCAGCAATTACCTCGAATCCGAGGCCTTGTTGGAATCCGCAATGTAGCGACCGCACTTTTTGGCCTATACCCATATATCTCCTTTAGAAATTATGTGTGAATATCCCATACGTATACGACGTCTCGAATTTCAAAACTTATTCTGTCCATCATTTTGTTCAATATGTTCAGCAAGAAGAGCTTTGCGCTTCTGATAAATCCAAGCGCGTATGCCTTCCGGTGAAAGACTGCGCCCTACTATAACTGCCAATGGGTTAGGCAGTTGATGAGTGTTTCGTTGGCTGAATTTCGTTAAGCTTTTAATATCTTGGCCAGATAATGCCGGTACATGTTCGGGATGGGAGTGCCAATAACCAATTAAACGCAAACCTCTTGCATTTGCTTCTTCGATCTCTTCCCGGCAACGTTTCAAATCCATTTCCAACCATGTTGGACCAGACTTGTCGTTGAGATGTGGGCCAGTAGCTTCAACTAGCCAGAGTCCATTTGGACGCGTTACGTCAACGAAAAGTTGGCCCCCTCGCTCATGTCCACCCTGCTCTTGTCGATGGTTTTCAAAGAAAGAAGCAACCGAGGTATGAACATATAACGTAACGTCTAAATCAGACCAATGCCACATCCAGCGATGTAGAGCCGTCATTGCGCGACCTCTTCTGGCCACGGTCTTTTGATGACAAGATTCCCGCAGTTCGGGGGTAATGGCTCCGCCAAGTAAGTTCCGCCTGCTTCTGTGACCCTTTCTGGATTGGAAACATAGGTGAACCAAAATGGTTGGGGCGGATTTCTCGTCAGGGTGGAAATTGCTGCGTCAGAAATCATGGTGGCTATGGCAGCAATCGAAATTGGCCCACCCGGGATAAAGCTGGCACCACAACCTGGCAAGGGCTCAACACCATTATGCGGCCAATCGGTGAAGCGATGTTTAAAGTGGCCGTTTACATCAAATAATTGACGCCCATCGCCTGTTTGCCCTGTCTGCGCTGTCAATACATGTCCTACTAAGGCATGAGGCTCTGCCCACCCATGCACTAATGACCAGTTCGCATTAGCCTTAAGATGCCACAGGTATTGCTCAGACCACCAATCCGCCGTTGTGATGACTACTAGATCTACCTCATCAAGCAAGGTAGGTTTATCCTTCAATGCTAAGTGTAGATAGTTAGAAATCGCTTGGACATTTACGAACGGTAAATCGCGCTCTATCCTTTCTTTCAGGGCATACACCTTAAATCGTCCCAAGTCATCTGCGCCCAATACATGCCTGCCGATATTTGCGACTTCTAACTCATCGGGATCGATTACCGTCATTTTTGTAATACCCGTGCGGGCCAACTGGGTTGCTACCATAGCACCCAATGTACCAGCACCTATCAAAACAACTTGCTTTTGCTTTAGCTGAGTTTGGTCTGTATTTTTATCTCGTGAATGTAAGGTAGTTGGGGTGATTAGATGCAAATTCGCCGCCTGCAATACGATAGGCCCCGATCTTGTTTTTGAGCGCCCATATGTACGCCCAGCACGACGGCCATAATTAAAATGACCATTCTTTTTCATAGCCGTGCTGCGTAGCACAAATGCCTTGACCAAAGCAGGTTCGGTATCCGGTAAACGGACTAAAATCCAGCGCACAGGAAAATTTTCTGAGTCTGATTCCCATTTCGTTAGAGACCGAGCATCTGCCGCCTGTAAATGTGGCGCAAGCCATGCAATCAAATTTTCTGCTTTAGGTAATTCAACGCCAGGAATGCTCAGTAATGGAGCGAAAAATGCCGCTTTCGCTGGGGCCTTGACACTATCCGATGCACCTGAGATTTTTGCAATATGCTTGAACAGCTCTTTCGCATCTTCACCCACCCAGATACGTTCATCAACATTCCCTATGCGCTTCCGTTGATCAGATACTGTATAGAGAGGACCTGCGTTACTTGGAAGGCCAAGTAAAATAAGCTGCTGCCAGGTTCGGTAAGCTTGGTCAATTTGCTGATCCCAATAAGTCGATATCTCTCGATTGAATTCGGCGTCACGTTTGCCTTTAGCCTCAGCAGGAAGTACTAATTGCAGCAAAGCAGTCAAACGAGCAAATTTGTCTGCCACTACTTGTTCGGCTGTTCCGATTACAGGGGCATTTCCTGCCCCATATAGACACAGCCAATCTTTCATGACATGTGGCCATTTCAGCCATGCAGATGGACTGATCTTAAAGACTAGTCCGCTCGTCGGAAAATTATTGTTGAACGAGATCCGCAACGTGCGCGAGACTCCCAAATAGTCCGGCGGCAAAGGGAAATCAAAGGAGGCGAGCTCATCTCCCTTGGGTTCACAACGTCTCAATAAACGACTACCCTCTTCGCCAAGGTGCCTACAAAGCGCTGCGACTCCTCGTTCAACATCCTCCGACACTACATCACCATTATTAGCCAAGGCGATCTACCGGTTTGATGGCTGCTTGTGACGCACTACTGGCTGCGGCAGCGCCAGCAAAAATGGCATAACTAATACTGTTGAGAGTTACACCTGCTTTACGTCCGGGCAGAGTCCAATCAGCTGGGAGTTTTTTGATAGCGTCGTTGACGAATGCTTTAGATACGCCAAACTGTTCATTCATAGCATTCTCAAATGTTTCGGCTTTGCCAAAATCCTCCAATCCTAATTTCATATCAACGACTGCTCTGGCATGCCACACATAAAAGGCGTCTCGATACTTACTACCTTCTCCGTTGGGACGATTCCATTTTTCCGCAAAATTTTCGCCGTCGTCCTTCGGATTAAATACGGCATACCCTGCTGGGATGGGATCAATAAAGTCAGGCATTCGACGGACGATTTCGATCATTGCTTCGATGGGACGTAATGGACGGTGAGCTGACTCTCGTGCAATTTCTTCGTAGGCATGAGTGGCTAATGTAGTAATGATTGCCGAAATTGGTCGAATGCTCTCTTTCCGATTGGCGATCGCCCATACGTCTCGATGCCGCTTCAAGAGTTTGATTGCAGCCTTTAAGGGATTGCTATCCATATACTCGCCGTAGTCCGGTACAGGATCCTGGGTCGATTTAGCTAATGCTGTGTCTGCTCGAGAACTAGAATCAAGAGCAAACGAATGTGTTTCTGTGATAACTTTCAGCTCAGCTATCTCTCCAAGCCAGTTGCAATACTCACGTGGACTGCTGGCCTTCCAACCAGTCTCTCTGTCCGGTACTTGAAGTTTGCCAAGACCTTTCTGATCAGTATTGCCGGCTACTACTCTTGCAGGCGTAATATCAATATGAAAGCCTGGATTTTCATCGCCATAGACAATCCGTACACCACGACGTAACGGCTTAATCGGTTGGCCTACGCGACTGCCAGCTCGAAATCTTTGCTCAATTGCCTCCAATACTTGGTCCGCAGAGGCATTTGCAGCATTCGGCAAAAGAACGATCGCATCGGCATCAATCGTAGCCATTTCATTTACAGCATATGGAACCGGTTTGAGAGTCGTTCCAAGTCCGATAGATCCTTGAATAAAAATATGCGCCCCTTGCAGCAATGGATCGGTCGTCGCATCAAGAATGTTTTGTAGATTTTCATAACGAGTTTTGATTTTTTCGTACTGTGGGGCACTCAATGAAATTTGTGCCGCAGAACGCAGCAATAGGCTTTCCCAACTATCGACTTGAGGCTTATTCAATAATGTTGTGTCCATTTTTTTCTTTCTAATTCAAGGTTGTTTGATTAAAAATTCGGTCATGCCGGTTAAGTGAGAATCCGTATCTGCTCTAATTTGATTCTCCCTCTTTCTTGCGAATTAATCGAAACAACTCAGCTTGGTACAACGCGTCTTCTAGCGGATCATGAGTTCCTTTGAGCTTCGGTTTCAAAGCTACGTCCATATTGCTGGATTTGGTGTCGGCCCAGGTGCCATGCGTACTTCCCATGTATAAGGCTTTTATATCCAGGGCGGAAAATCCAAAAGGATTTCTACCCAAATATTTGTGAAAATAGTAATTAATAAACGACCAATCAAAAGCCGCATTGAAGCCAACAAAAATCAGTTTCTCGTCTTGCTTACTTCGACAGCTTTCGAGCCAGTGTTCAAACTGCTGCATAGCTTTGGTCACAGGCAGGCCATTTTTCTCTAAATGCGCGAGCGACAATCCAGTGACCGCTAATGCTTCTGGGTCATGCTTCGGCGAACTTGGTTGAAGTTCACATCTGAATGTTTTTTCCGTTTCGAAAATACTGCAGGCCCCTATGCTTAAAAGGCTGTACTCACCAGGTATAGGGCCGGACGCTTCAACGTCAACGGATATAAAAATTTCCTGAGCTGGCATATCACTCCTTTATCCTCAGCGAAGATTGATCGAGAACCCAGTTGCTGACGCGGCGGGAATTCCGTCCTGCACAGCCCTCCCTGAGATAGAAATTGCCGGATTAAAAGGCTGAGCACGATCAGGCCTGTCATAAATGATGTAGTCTGCGTGGTTGCCTGGTTGCAGAATTTGTCCGAACCGGAATAATGTGCTTGCCGGTGAAACGCCGAAAAGATGCACTCTTTCAGCTCTCAGCACGTCTTGTACTTGCGTGACAACCCGGCGGGCTAGCTTAGTAAATTGAGCTAGATCCTCTGGGTGTGTAATGCATGCTGGATTAGGGCTTTCTGCACGTATCCTTAGCCAAGGCAAAGTACCCGCCTCGATATTGCGCTTTATTGGCTCTGGAAAAGCGTTGAAATCAATGTCTGCAGTCAGTTCCAATGAAACAACGGCGTCAGTCGATCGTGTCGTTGATGAGCCTTTTGTATCGTCGATATAGAAAAATTGTTCTTTCTGTGGCGCAGTGTCAGTAGGCCATTGCCACGATTTTCCACGACTGTATTGAAATACTTCGATCCGCCGCGCCTCACCAATGAGCCTGCCGCATAGAATTAGTATCGGTACGTAGTGCAAAGGAAAAACGCACAACGTTTCAACTTGATCCCCTAATGGATGGGTTGCACCTAATCGGCGCATGAGGCTCCGAAAATCATCTTCATACTCTTTTAATACCCAACGCCAGTAGTCAGACGATAGACGATCATCGCGACTGAAATTGCGGACTAACTGATCAATTTCTGGATTGGGCGACAAACGCTGAGCTAGCATGGCATCACGCATATCACGCAGGTGAAATGGCGTTTTTATATTGCCAATGTCGCCCAATAAGGCGATACCACGCGCATTCGGAAAACGTAATGAATCCAAGACTGCACGAACTTTGGCCACATGCTCAGCACGCATAGCATTGAGGTGTTCACTGGGATGCGCCACTACATCGATTCTATCGACCAATCGATGATGGGCATCACACATCAACATTACATTGTTCGGATCATCTGATAGCGTGTGAGACCAATAAGGGTCACCACGTGGCCCATCTTCATCTGAAGCGACAATATGAGCCAAGTAAGCAGCTGCTGCGGACTTAGTCGTCAAGGAAGTATTGGTTAAGTCCTCTCCGCAACCCCTGTACATACAGCGCCCCGCTGCCTCATGCCAGACCCTACTTTCATCTCGCGACGATAACGACTTTCCCCTGCCCTGAGTAAACAGCGCTTGTCGAACCTTGTGCCAGTTTTGAACACTTGTAGCCGTCATACGGACACCCTGAGTAAGCCAATCAGAGGTCGCAAATGCCGCGGTCAGTAATGTGTCGTAATCGACACCGCTACCAAACAACAGCCTATTTTTGGCACATTGCTTGATTACAGGCAGCGACTCATCACCGACGTCGCCAAAAACAAGTTTTGAATCTGCGGGGTTATTAGTAGCAAAGGCACACAAATGCTTCGCATAGATAAGTGTGATGCACCAACCTGCAAGGCTTTGTTGAGTTAGCCAAGCCGCCAATTTGTGATCAGAGAGCGCAGGATCTGCGAGAATGTTACTGCTCTCCCCAAGCAATGGATTAGATGCGCTCACGTTTGCACCTCAAATAAGACAGGCCATTTTGTATTACATTGTTTTTTGAAAATACGAGCAGAGCAACAATTGAAGGTGCAATCGTCGGAAGCAGAAGAAAAAACTGAACTTGAACGGCCAGAGTAGCCGTGTTTTGAAGGCGGGGAAATATCTCGTGTCATTTGTCACCTCTGAAGAAGTGACGCGAATGAAACAATAAATTGTCTTGGCGGCAATCGGCCAAATGCTGAGGCATAGAAGCCCTTCCGCTGTGCGAAAGCGACTACAAAAATGAGCTGGCTGATCTTGATCAGTAAATGTTGCAAGATAAAAACATTTACATTTAAAAGCTTTACGTCACAGATTTCTCGCTCATATAATGCAGACCGCTTTCAGTACTAAATTGCCAAACAAATTTCTTTCCAGGAGCATTGTTTGGGAGCCATGGTGCTTTGAGTCAAAAGTCGAGGACGTCGAGAGGCGTCTTCGACTTTTTGTTTTCAGCTCGGCAATATTAGCACTCTCTTTATGTGATTGCTAATGGTTTCACTGTTTTTTTTTACAGTGAAAAATTAAATGCGCTTCCTAACGCCATAAAAGACACAATTTAGCTGTTTTTTGGGTAAGTGAGGGGGTGGTGGCTATTTTTTGGCAAATGCGCCCCTTGAGTGGTTATAGTCGATTTTTTGAGGGTGTGTGCATTTCTGCTCCAGCTGAGAGTCGCGTTTTTCGCATTCGGAAAGAGCGTCGCTACCCGCTATAGTGCCCTGATACAGCGTTACGAAGCACTCGAAAGCAGATGATTTCCAAAGGGATCTGCTGCATCTACGTATCTAGCCGCAGACTGCACATCTTTCCATCCCACGTACGACATTAGTGTTTTGATATCCCATCCGCTGGAAATGGCCCAATTTGCAAATCCTCTACGCAAAGAGTGGCTGCTGTAGAGCTCACTTGATACAACGCCGTTCTCAGACAAGATTGAACGCAGAAGCGGTCCTATGCTATCGACATGCATGCCCCGCTCACCTACATGCCCCCACCGATCAATGGCCCGAAAAACAGGTCCGTCTGTCAGTTGCGCCGAATTTTGCCAATCTTGGTAGGCGCTCACAGGGCATAACTTAGCCAACGCAGGCACCTTAAATGGCGTTCCTCGATATTGTCGGTCTCCTTTCGTGTGCGGAAGATAGCAAATCATGCCCTCTCCCGGTACCACGCTAATGCTCTCAACTGCGAGCCTGGTCAGCTCATCAGCACGAAATCCGCGCCAAAATCCGATGAGTAAAAGCGCGTTATTTCGCTTAAGGCGGAGAGATAATGATCGGTCACCCTTTTCTTGAGCCTGCGCGGCGAAAGCACTCAGGGATGTTGCCACTTGCTCTACCTCTGCCAGCAAAAGAGGCTTTGCTTGTTTTTCCTGCGATGGATGCGACGCACGGATACCGCGAAACACATTCCGCACGATCGGCGCTTTCGTTGGATCTGGGAAGCCCTGGTCGATGTGCCACTGGCCTAGTGCCGCCAAACGCTGGCGCAGCGTATTTGCCGATAGCAATTCGGCATGGTCCGCAAGATAACGCGCCACACTGTTCGCAGTTGCAGGTAAAAAACCGCCCCACTCCACTTCGAAGTGCCGAACGGCCGCCTGGTAGCTTTTACGCGTGTTCTCGCGGGTGGCAGCATGGAGATAGTGATCAACGTTGTTCATCACGATAGCTTAGCCGAAAACCTAAGCCAATACTCACGGAATAGGCTATCGCGTGGTCGTCAGTGCAATGTTATTAATTTGGATTGTTTCGACTAAATTTCTCAATTAAATCCAGCCGATGCCTCTGGGCCGCATCTTCTCCGAGTTGTTGGACTTGGCAGCGAAATAGTGGCGCGGATGCAAGCATTAGTGCGGCATAAAAGGTCACGGCCAATGAAAGACTTATTGTCGATATCAATCGTACTTCCCAAAACATGGCTGTAACCACCGACAACATTAGAGCGATAGTAAATCCATAGCCAATCGTGAGCATCGACGGCCTGAGACCTTTTTCAAACTCCATTATCGATGCAGGAACGATCGTCTCTTCGGCCAGCTGCCTATACTGAACTGGCTGCATATCAATGTCGTTAAATCTGCTGTCGGCCGAGTACGCTTTACGGTCGAATGCGTCCAATACCCGCTCCAAAGATGGGTAAGATTCTGGCCAATTTTTTTCTACTTTGACTCCATATGGCTCGAGAATTATTCGAGTTAACTCAGAACTCACCAGGCGTTGTGCGTAACGATCATCAAGAATGGCAAAAGCTACTTGATCAAGATAAATAAGGCGAATTCTTTTTGCATCCGGGTAGTCTTGATCGCTCACCAATGCAGGGATTGGTAAGTCGAGTTTCCGAAATAATGCAACCCGATTTTTGCCCTCTGCAGCCAAGACCAGACCCAGCTTCGGGATATAGGTATAACTGGCAGCGTGCGAACTTCTCTCTTCCACGAGTGCGTTGAATGATGCCCTCACCACCGCATCGTTGTGTTCTTTTGTTTCGCTCTCTGGCGTCCATTTCCAGCTTTCCCCAATTGTTATTTCGGGAGAAACCAACGCCTTGTAATCCGTAGATTCTTTGCTGCGCTCCCGTTGTGAGCGAAAGAATGGCAGCAAGCCATGCGCATAAGAGTATGCATCTATCGTTCCATAAGAATAATGGGCCCCTAGGACTTGACTAACTACAGCGGAGCCTCCTCTCTCTTTGGTAAGGAGATCCAGTAGGGATTTAGTTTTAACCAGTTGCTTCACACCCTCTCCTAGTGCAGTTTCGGAAGGTGTTAGTTGATTGAGCCCATCCGCAATGGCGCCAAATTCTGGAGGCAGGTCTTGAGGCAAAGAAAACGAGTTTGGAGCTTGCATTGTCAGCCTTAAAGGAAGCCGGGTGGTCGCCAATTCACATGAGATCCCGGTACTAGTTAATCGGGGGGGGGTAACTGGTCCATTACACTTCTTTTATTGCCACGCAGCAACTTAAATCAATATCACATCGGATAACCTAGTATTACCCAATCTTAATTTAATTTTGAATGGATGAAATATAGAGGTTAAATTAGTATGTAATTACGTATTACGTAATACATCATCTTATTTTCAAATGGGGAAATTATGGCGCGCTCAGGATTGTTAAAATCGGATGTAAAAAAAGCCCGAGACTCATTATTGGCTCAGCAAATCAATCCCTCTGTCGATGCGGTAAGAGTCGCTCTTGGCAATACTGGATCTAAGACAACCATTCATAAATATCTCAAAGAGTTAGATGATGCAGCTGACCGCCCTGCTCCGTCGATAAGTGAATCTTTATTGGATATCGTGAATCGTTTGGCGGCTCAATTGCAGACCGAAGCCGACTCCAAAATTGAAGAGATTCTTACGCAGAGTGACGAGAAAAATCGCGAACACATCACCGCGATTTCTGAGCTTCAAAACACGGTTGCTGCCCTGCGCAACCAAGTTGGCCAACTTGAGGCTGATCTGTTTCAGGAACAAACATCAAAATCTGGGGTGCTAGAGCTCTACCAGGAAGAGAAGCTTGTTCGGCACGCAGGGGATCAACAGGTTATAAATCTTAAGGAACGCTTACTAGAAAACGAGTCATATCGCGCTTCCTTAGAAGAAAAGCATCGTCACTCGCGCGAGGCGTTGGAGCATTATCGCCAATCGATGAAGGAGCAGCGAGATCAGGATCAACGCCGTCATGAACACCAAGTTCAACAATTGCAGGCTGAAATGCGCCAGTTGCAGCAAAGTCTGATCGTCAAACAGGATGAGGTCACTCGGCTTAATCAAGAAGGTGCGCGACTAGTAACCGACTTATCGCACGCGCAAAAATCTATTTATGAGCTCAAAAACCACGAAAGAGAAACCGAACAAAAAGTAGAAAAATTGCATGAGGCTCTGCAGCGAAACGCGTTGCTTGAACTTCAAATTAGCGAAAAAGACGTGCGCATACAGGAACTAGTGACGCAAGTATCCGATACATTGTTGCAGACAAATGAAGTAGGCAAAGAGGCGCACCGCTTAGAATTAGCCCTGGCCGCATCCAACGCGGCGCTCGTAGCTCAAGAAAAAGCGCATGAACAGATCAGGAAGCACTGGACCCAATCGGTGCACCGTGATTGAGCTAGCCTAGCTTGCGATCGCACGTATAAGCGGCAATCCTCGATGCCACCAGATATCCAAACAAAGCTGCCAATAGCGTTCCGGCAATGGCCGCCTTCCATACGTCTGCTCGATACGAATTCAATAACTCCATGCGATCGGACATAGTTCGCGCCACGATAATGTCGAGTTGCTCACCGTTTTTCAGTTTGGCTTTCACGGCGATCGCGCGCGCAGTTAAGCCGATTGAGGTCAATAGTGATTTGATGAACCTTCGGTCTGCATCCACATTGAGTGGAGGAGAATAAATCTGAGGGAATTTCCCGAGTCCTGCATTTGTATGAAGGACAATATCTCCGCGAGAATCCTTTAGTAAGACAATCAGTTTTTCATGGCTGGTGGATACATCCAAAAAGTAATGTGGATCTTTCCGAATTGAATCAATTGTCTCCGCCTCTTCCGCAATGTGTCGCATCAATCCAATCTTCCCAACCAATTCTTGGTCATCACGTGATTCAAGTTCACTTGATAGTGTGAGGTACAAATAAGTCCCAACACCGGCGAAAATGAGAATCGACACCATAAAGAATAGAAATCCAAACCGTGTAGTTAAAGACATTCTTCGCAGGACATTCATTTTTTGTCCTCTAGTACATATCCCATACCTCGGACTGTTCGGATCAATTGCTGAGGATAATGGTCATCCAACTTCGCCCTTAGACGACACACTGCAACATCAACGACGTTTGTATCACCATCAAAATCAGCACCCCACACTTGCGCGGCAATGAGTGATCGAGAAAGAGCTTCTCCGGAGCGCTTCGCCAAAAGATGGAGCAATGAAAATTGTTTTCTGGTCAGATCTATATACCGCCCATTTCGCAACACACAACGTTTAGAAACATCAATCAGTATGTCGGAAATCTCGATTATCTTTGGCTCCTGCTCACATTCTCTTCGCAATAAAATTCTTACACGCTCCATGAGTTCCATGAACGAAAATGACTTAATCATATAATCATCAACACCAAGCTTTGCGTCACTTACTTGATTATCCATCGCCTCACGTGCAGTGAGAAAAAGCAAGGGGGCATCATGAGCCGCTCTCAGCTCCAACAGTAATTTCCAACCGTTGAGATGAGGTTTCTTTACGTCTAAAACGATCAGATCATATGCTCCACGAAGTGCTCTTGTCAGACCATTACTTCCCGCTTTTACGCAATCAACAATAAACCCTGCATCCTTCAAACCATGGTGCATGGTTTCACCTGGCTTTATTTCGTCTTCTACAAATAAAATTTTCATAGGCCCTTTCCATACGAGTGAATAGCGATCGTCTGGTGATTGACTGTTGGCACGTCATTACAAATTTGTAATGGCGCTGTCATGTTTCTGTGCGCAACCATTTTCTAAAATCTATACATCGATAAGTTGAATGACTCCCTAGGAAAAACAATTTATCGCAGACGTTTTACGAATTTACTTAACTTACTTTGGGAGAAAAAAATGAAATCAAAAATCAAAAATTCCATTTTTGTCATTGCTACTTCACTTGCTTCGGCAGCATTCTTTTCGCAAACGGCAACCGCCGGTGAATCTGGCTATCCTGTGCTTCAATCAATATCTGAAAAGACCACTGCCCAAGTGAAAGAAGAGCTCCGCAAAGCGAAAGAGTCAGGCGAGCTATCGACCTCAGACAGCGCTTACCCGATTCTGGAGTCAGCAGAAGCTCCAAAAACACGATCCGAAGTAAAGGCGGAGCTGAAACAGGCTAGAACTAGCGAAGAGCTGCGCAAATTCGAACAAATATACGGTGGCTAGACATCTCCGTTTGACATGCAAAACCTGGCCCTTTAGGGCCATTTTTTTAGTCGATCATCGTTGAGCAATGCCTCAATAAAATCCAATAAATGTCCCTATGTTAGATTTTTGAAAAGATCACTTAATTCTTTGTATGTACTAACTGCCTGTTCCATTGCGAACTCATAGCGGATTGCAGTAGTAGTAAATACCGCTCTTTCCGTATCAAGCTCAACGGTATTGCCATCGACACTCTGCTGATAGGGAGTGCGATACAAAAGCTTGGGCAATACATCATTCACTGCAGACGATTGTGGCAAAGTGCCTTTTGGCACAATCTTGTCTGGTGCTGCCAGCGCTCGATTTAGGGCTGTCTTAAAGTCGATGTCTCGTGCTTTATAGTTTGGCGTATCCGCATTAGCTATATTCGAAGCGACAACCTCCAATCGCTTGCTGAACAATCGTACCGATGTCTCCCAGAAACGATCATCAGAACTCTGATTTCCAATAGGTATGTGACCTTTGTTTGTAACGTTGTCCATTCAATCGCTCCTTATAAACGACGGCATTGTTTCAACATGTCCAGCTTTGGTGTGTAGACGGCATTTTCAATTTCTGTCATGCCAAGAACTGTGTGATAAATGTTGTCATGGCTAAACGCCTTGGTTTGTAATGACTTCACGCAATCGGAATCAACCGACATCCTGTTGCGATACCCTTCCGACATCCACAACAACAGTGGAATGTTTTTCTGAACATCTGGCGCAAAGAAATACGGTGCTCCGTGCAGGAATAATCCATTTTCACCAAGAGACTCACCGTGGTCGGATACATAGAGAAAAGCAGTGTCGTATCTGTCTGACAGATCACGAAGCATGGTGATCATTTGGCTGAGAACGTGATCCGTATAAAGAATGGTGTTGTCGTAGGCGTTATGTATCTCGTCTAAAGAACAAGCGCCTAGATCAGTGGTTCGACATGTCGGTTTGAATATCTCGAAAGATGCGGGATAGCG
The DNA here is from genome assembly GCF_900130075.1 of Herminiimonas arsenitoxidans. Taxonomy (NCBI): domain Bacteria; kingdom Pseudomonadati; phylum Pseudomonadota; class Betaproteobacteria; order Burkholderiales; family Oxalobacteraceae; genus Herminiimonas; species Herminiimonas arsenitoxidans. The sequence continues at coordinate 611,427 of NZ_LT671418.1, read as the reverse complement.
ACGCCAATACGCTGGTCCGTGACTTCCAATGTTATGCAAGACAAGCAGTTGATCTGTCGATTTTTTTGTAATGGACTCGGACAATCCGGCAAGTAAAACTTCATCGTGACAGTAATCCTGTCCACACAATGATGGTGCCATCGCAGGTTGCATAGCCACAGTTTGAACTCTGGCACAAATTCCTTTACAGCCGCTGTTATTGTCACGCCACTCTACAGCGACTCCGTTTTTCGACAACGTATCAAGTAGGTTTGTCCTACTACGTTCCTTAGCAACATCGAATTCATCTCTTCCTGATCCGGAAAAAATACAAGGCAACGAAACAGCTGTAGACGTTCCGCAGCTCTTCATGTCCGTAAAGCGATAGAGATCGTTGATCGCGCTAAGTTGCGGGTTCGTTTGGCGTGAATGCCCCATTAGCTGGAAATCGGCTGCTCTGGCCGTCTCTCCAATAACAAGGAAAATGAGCAATGGCTTCGAACTGGAGGTTGTAATCACACGATGTGTATTTCCATCGATATCCGTTAAAGCGGTATCTAATGGTCGGACTTCATGGCGAGCATAATTCCAAGCGGCGTACATCAGATTGCCTGGATTCATCATGTATCGTACTGACTTTTGCTCTCTAACAAATGTGGCAAATTTCCCTGATTGAGGAAGTATCGCCAGAAGTACAAAGATGGCTCCAAGCCAAATAAATACGATCCGTTGAAGGGCGTACCTTCGAAATGAAATGGGCTGGAATTTAATTTTCCAAAGTATCCAGGATGGAGCAAAACCGAATACCAAAATGTACGCAAGAAGACGCACATTGAACAAACCAAATGCTTCTGTGGAGTCTGTTTGCGCGACATTGCGAAACATGTCCAAGTCGATGCCAATGCCAAAATTATCGACGAAATAAGCGCTGGAAGAAGCCAATATAATTAAGATTACGCCTAGTAATCTCATTGCAGTACGGCCTGGAATTAGCAAAAGCAAGACAGCGTACAACCAGGTAAAAAGCAAAGACAATGCAAAAATGAAGGCCACCCCGGAAAATCCCGATAACGACATATTTTTGACTAGTGTTGTCCAAAACTGCCAGTTACAAAGGCCGACTAAGATAATAGCGGTCGCCGATGCAAATAGAATGTCTGGATAGGACTTAAGTAATTTGTTCACGGGTGTATGTGGTGCTCAATGTTTATTCGCCGACATGACGGATTCTTTATAGGAAGCGATCACAGGATTTGTGCCATCTTCAGGTTGAGATGGCGGCTCATATTGCTCCAGCAGATAGAGGGGACGTCGCTTACTCTCTATAAATAGGCGCCCTAGGTACTCACCGATAATTCCAATCGCCATCAACTGCAGTCCACCTAAAATCATCACGGTGACAATCAACGTTGGAAATCCCCTCACCGACTCACCGATGAGCAGTGTCTTTATCAAAAAGTACAGGGCATAAAGAAATGCCATGCCAGAAAACAGCAAACCTAGATAGGTTGCGATTTTTAACGGGGCGACCGAAAAGCCAGTAATTCCCTCGAGTGCAAAGTTCCAAAGCCGCCAATAACGCCATTTGGTGGTGCCGGCAGCACGTGCATCACGGTCGTAATCAAGTGTCACATGTCTATAACCGACCCAGGCAAACAGGCCTTTCATAAAGCGATTTCGTTCTTCTAGGAGATTGAGAGCGTCTACGGCGCGTCTGCTCAATAGGCGAAAATCGCCGACATCTGCGGGAACTGGCACGTCACTTAAGCGATTGATAACCCGATAGAAGGCGTGAGCAGTCGCCTTTTTGAGCCATGACTCGCCACTGCGGAAACGTCTGCGCATGTTCACAATGTCCGCACCGCCTAACCATGCTGCGAGCATCTCTGGAATCAGCTCCGGAGGATCTTGAAGGTCCGCATCGATAATGATCACGGCATCGCCAGTTGCCAAACGCAAACCGGCGCTCATGGCCTCTTCTTTCCCGAAATTTCTAGTGAATCGAGCTACCCCAATCTTTGGATTAGCTAAGCGCAGCTGCGTCAATAGAAAATGTGATTTGTCTGTACTGCCATCATCTACGTAGATAATTTCGCAATCTTGATGAAGGCCTGAAAGTGCATTTTTTAAGCGTTCATGAAATATAGGCAAAACACTTTCTTCATTAAACAGAGGAACAATCACGGACAATTTGTATGAAGAAGTCTTGACTTCATCAAAACGAGAGATCGAATATAGTTTTTCCATCGCACTTCTCTTTGCGTTAACAACAAATTGCAGGCATGCACGGACGGTGAATAAATGATGGATCATTCATTCATTTGAAAACTCGTCTAGCAAAACCTAAACAAGAGTGTTCGAACGCAGCGACTTAAAGCGGCTGCGAAACCTCTTAGCAAGATGTATTTTTTATTAAAAGTGAACTGACAGCTCGCTACGGAAAAGTGGCGAGCTGTTAGATTGCGAGAGAAGTGAATCGAGGGGGACGAAAAGGTGCGTCAAATGACGCAAGAGGAATGGCCGTAAAGTGGAGGTATGTCTTTATGATCGTCGAGATAGGAACAAACGAAATTTTTTGTTCTGTTCCTAAAAAGAACTGTAAATGGTTTGCTGCATGAAGTAATTCGTGCTCGACTGCTAATGAGCTGGTGGCACTAATATCATTGGGTGACTCAACATCATGTAATGCAACATAATCTGCCGTCGCTCGATCGGGAATGACATTTACGTTGTGTTCGAGATCATGAGTAAGCCAGTTCGAATGATTACTCCATATGCCAACGTTGGTCATAAATGCAAATATGACCAACGTTGCCAATGCGAAGTATTTCGAAAATGATATACCCATGATTTCGTAATCTAATGCCTCTACAGGCGTTCTGAAAGAAAGAATAACACTTAAATATAGGTCCAATAAATTAGCACATGCTAATTTTTCTTACGCAATTTACGCCTTTTCCTCGGAGTTTTGTGTTGTTTTTCATTTCGTTGTTTAGAAGATTTCGTCCCCGAACGACCAAACCAAATCAATGCACCAAAAATGATCGCGGCGATGATTATCGATACGCCAATAAGCGTATTGGCCAAATCCATCGGCACCCATTTATTTTCTACAAACATAATTTGTATGCAAATTGAATCAATGCATTAATGGATCAGCTTGATTTTTCTGGGGGATGATCTTTTTCAGAATCACCAGGTGGCCCAAATGTATGATCGTTCGTCGCTTGATCACATGCTTCTGCTTCCATCTGTATTGTTGTATGGTGAATTTCCCATTGCTCGGCCAGTGTCGTTTGAATTTCCGTCAACAAGCGGTCTCTGTTAAAGGCCTCGAGATCGCCAACGACATGCATGGTCAAACTAATTTTCCCGCTAGTAATGGACCAAACGTGCAAGTCGTGAATACTTCGGACGCCTGCAATATCGGACACCGATTTGCGCAATTTTTCTAGATCTATATGTTCAGGCACCCCCTCCAGCAGGACATTTATACCTTCCCTTAATAGAATCCATGTTCTTGGAAGAACCCAAAATCCGATTCCGACCGCAATTACTGAATCAACCCATGTCCATCCAGTGAATCGGATGATCAACGCACCAGCAATAACGCCCACCGAGCCCAACATATCGCTCCAGACCTCAAGATAGGCTCCCTTAATATTGAGACTTGCATCCTTGCCTGAGCTCAGCAATTTCATACTGATCAGATTAATGATCAGTCCCAGAGACGCAATAATCAGCATCCCCATCGATTGGATTTCTATCGGTGACTTAAAGCGGCGATATGCTTCGTAGAGAATGTACATGGCCACGAAAAACAGCATGATCGCGTTGAATGACGCAGCTAATATTTCGAAGCGATGATAGCCAAACGTGCGTCGTGAGTCGGCAGCACGTTTGGCTATTTGAATCGCTATCAGCGCAATAGCTAGTGCGCTGGCATCCGTCAGCATGTGTGCGGCATCAGACAGCAATGCCAGGCTTCCTGTTACCAACCCGCCTATTACTTCAGCGACCAGAAAAGTTGACGTTAATACGAACGCTATCAACAGATACTTCTGATTCTGCCCTTTTGGTAGTGCATGGTTATGACCGGCGCTCATGAGATTCCTCAAATAGATTATCTGTCTCGTTGAATATACGTTTAACGTGCAACCTTCCAGCCAACTCTTGTCAACGTTCCTTGCCACACTTTCCGCAGAATTTCATTCCCTGAGCCATATCTGCATTACATCCCGTACATTTATGTGGAGTCATCGACGTGCCGCATTGTTGGCAAAACCGGGCGGCACTGCTATTTGAACTGCCACACGCATTGCACGGAGTCGATGGTGCTGCCGTGGGCTGTGATCTACCCCAGTTTTCGTCCTGATTTCTCGGATAAGAATTGTCATATCGACCGTGATGACCACCGCCATCCCGACGATGATGTCCGCCACCTAAAAGTCGTTCAAAGATGCCCATGATGTTTTCCTTTTTCCTTTGTTAACTGCCATAAGATACAAATCAACTTTCCACTACCAGACTACTCAGTTTCATTTTTAGACCTGCATTTACTGCGCGTAAAACGTTTCCATCCAGGGAAATGGTGAAGCACTAACATGCCATAGATGAGTGCAGTAGTTAGTATTGCGAGCACATACATACCGAACGCACTTGCCATACCCACAGATGCGGTCGCCCATAAGGTAGCTGCTGTCGTTAGTCCTTCTATTCTTCCTCGAACTTGGAGAATCACGCCTGCGCCAAGGAAGCCGATTCCACTCACAACTTGTGCAGCAATCCTGGTTGGCTCGCCATTAACGACATGAAGCGAGATAAGACTAAATGCACAAGAGCCGATCGAAATAGCCATACAAGTACGCACGCCTGCATCGCTTCCTTGACGCTCTCGATCAAGGCCAATGATTGCGCCTAACAGACCTGAAAGCACGATCCTGGCGGCAAATAGCAATTCCATTTTCCAGTCCACATTAGTCCTCTTCTTAGTACTAATACGTTCGTACTATTCAATACCTTCTTGAATAGGGGCGTCGGAGCATACTTAGCCCCGACACCCACCCTCACCTAGATACTTTTAGAGCTTAAATTGCCCCATTTTTTCCAGAATGCGAGTTTTTGCATGAAACTTGGTTGTGCGTTTTCCGAATCGGCAGGCCCTTCCTCGTCTCGGCTATGCGCCATTTTGTACAGCAATGGCAACACCAATAAGGTCAATATCGTCGAAGAAATAATTCCGCCGATCACGACAGTGGCGAGTGGTCGCTGAACTTCTGCGCCAGTACCCGTTGCCAGCGCCATCGGCACAAAACCTAGGGACGCAACCAACGCCGTCATCAATACTGGCCGCAGTCGTGTTAATGCGCCCTCGTGTATTGCGACATCAAGCGTTCTGCCCTCTTCTCGCAAACTTCGGATAAATGAAATCATCACCAGACCGTTAAGAACGGCGACACCTGAAAGCGCGATAAAGCCGATCCCCGCCGAAATTGAAAGAGGAATGTCTCGCAGCCAAAGCGCTGCGATGCCACCGGTTAGTGCGAAAGGAACGCCGGTGAAGACAAGCATCCCGTCCTTGGCATTTCCAAACATAACGAAGAGCAGCAGGAATACCAACAATAGAGCAATTGGCACAACGATCTGCAGACGTTTTGTGGCGGATTCCAGTTGCTCAAACGTGCCGCCCCAACTGATCCAGTTGCCTGAAGGTATTTTGACGGTCTCTTGAATTTTCTTCTGAGCGTCCATTACGAACGAACCGATATCACGTCCCCGCACATTGGCTGTCACAATAACGAGACGTTTCCCATTCTCGCGACTTACCTGATTAGGACCTGGTGCGAGGTTGAGGTCTGCAACTTCGCCGAGCTGCGTATAGCCAACCTGACCTGGCGTAGCACCTTCAGCAATAGGCAAACGAATCGGTATGCGCTTTATAGAGTCAATATCGTTACGTAAGTCATCAGGCAAACGAACAAGGATGTCGAATCGGCGATCACCTTGAAACAAGATCCCGGCCTCTCGACCGCCCACAGCAATAGAAAGAGCGTCCTGAATATCTGAGACGTTAATTCCAAGTCTTGCGGCCTTATCCCTATCGATCTGAACTGTGAGCATAGGCAAGCCAGTAGTTTGTTCTACTTTTACGTCAGCAGAACCTGACACACTAGATAGTGCGTCTGAAATCTGATCTGCAGTGGCATTCATGACGTCCATGTTGTCACCAAATACTTTCACGGCAACATCGGCACGTACACCTGAAATCAGCTCATTGAAACGCATTTGGATCGGCTGGGTAAACTCATAGTTATTGCCCGGAACAGCGGCTACGACCTTCTGCATAGCCGTGACTAACTCTTCTTTGGTGCGTTTCGGAGAAGGCCATTCAGATTCAGGTTTCAAAATAATGAAAGTGTCGGCGACATTCGGCGGCATCGGATCTGTCGCAATTTCTGCCGTACCAATCTTGGCGAAAACGCGTTTTACTTCAGGGAAAGTTCGAAGATTGCGCTCGAGTTCCTTCTGCATTTCAATCGATTGCGTCAAACTGGTCCCAGGTATCCGCATCGCTTGCAGAGCAATATCGCCCTCATTGAGGCTCGGGATGAATTCACTTCCCATACGTGTCAACAACAAGCCACAAAGCACTACCGCAACGCCAACAGTTGTAAGAACGAGCGGTTTCCTATCCATGACCCAATCCAGCATCGGTTCATAGCGACGTTTGGACCAGCCAATCAGACGATTCTCTTTTTCAGAAACTTTGTCACCGATGAGAAGCGCCACAGCCGCGGGGATAAAGGTAAGCGAAAGAATCATCGCGCCAAATAAGGCCACCACCACCGTAAATGCCATCGGATGGAACATTTTCCCCTCGACCCCTGATAGGGCAAAGATCGGGAGATACACAACCATGATGATCAGTTGCCCGAAAATCAGTGGACGACGCGCTTCTTTTGAAGCTTCAAAGACTTCGTGGAAGCGTTCGTTTCGTGTCAAAGACCTTCCAGCGTGCGCTTGGGCGTGTGATAGCCGCCTAATACAGTTTTCTACGATAACAACGGCACCATCAATGATGATTCCGAAATCTAGCGCCCCCAGACTCATAAGATTGGCGCTTACCTTGTTATTGACCATGCCGGTGAATGTAAAAAGCATGGCCAATGGAATTACCATCGCGGTAATAATTGCAGCGCGAATGTTGCCTAAGAAAAGAAAGAGAATCGCGATGACAAGTAATGCCCCCTCCATCAAATTCTTTTTAACTGTTGCAATTGCCTTATCAACTAAAACCGTGCGGTCATAGACAGTAGCCGCCACCACACCTTCCGGTAATGTGCGGCGAATTTCTTCCATTTTTTTGTCTACGGCTTCAGCCACCGAACGGCTATTTTCACCAATCAGCATGAACACTGTACCTAAGACTATTTCACGAGAATTTTCTATGGCAGCACCTGTTCTCAATTGAGAACCGAGCATAACTTCAGCGACATCCTTGATTCGCACAGGAATACTCTGTTTAGTACCGATGACAATATTTGAAATATCGTTCAAGTCAGTTACCTGTCCTGGAGCTCTAATCAAGTACTGTTCGCCACGTTTCTCAATGTAACCGGCACCGACGTTGTTGTTATTGCGCTCCAGGGCTGTAACTAAATCCGCTAAGGAGAGCCCGTAAGACATCAATTTCCCGGGGTATGGTGCGACTTGAAATTCCTTTGCGTTGCCGCCAATAGTATTAATTTCTGTGACGCCAGGGACATTACGTAATTGCGGTTTGATAATCCAGTCCTGGATCTCTTTCAGATCGGTCGGCGTGTAGGGCTTTCCATCCGGTTTCAATGCACCTTCTTCAGCCTCGACTGTCCACATATAGATTTCACCGAGGCCAGTCGAAATTGGGCCTAGCGCAGGGACAACACCTGGAGGCAACTTATCTTTTGCTTCTTGAATTCGTTCGTTGACCAGTTGTCGAGCAAAATAGATGTCGGTCCCTTCCTTAAAGATGACCGTTACTTGGGACAGGCCATACCGCGAAATGGAGCGCGTTTGCTCCAATTTAGGCAGACCTGCCATAACGGTTTCGATTGGATAGGTAATCCGTTGTTCAGACTCCAATGGGGAATAGCCTGGAGCGCTGGTGTTAATCTGAACCTGGACATTGGTGATGTCTGGTACAGCATCGATAGGCAGTTTCTGGTAACTATAGATACCAAATGCTGCAATACCTAATGTCATTAACATGACCAGCCATCGCTGGTCGATGGCAAAGCGAATGATTTTCTCAAACATGAATTTTCCTTGAGCTAGAGGGCTGCGTTACCGCGTTCGCCACTTTGTATGCGCACAATGTCATCAACCGTGGAAACGGCAATTAGACCGTCTCCTGTATTGCCGGTGCGCGACGCGCTTCGTATAGCTTCAACAACTTCTTGGGCGATGTCGTCAGAACAAAACATCAGCAACGCAGTGTGCTCATGCATATCTGGATTCCATTCATCCGCTGCGAATAGATGCCCTACTCCACGACCTCTTGCGTGACCCCGTACTTGAAACAAGGTAAAACCAGGCAAATGACTAAGGCTTTGCAGGGCATGTTCGACAGCGTCAAGCCTATGCGGCTGAATAATCGCGATGATCTGTTTCATATCGATATCCTTAATGGGCGTGGCTAGCGGACGCTTTGCCTAATTCAGCTTTGATAAGGAAGCTGTTTGTCCCTGCATAGTCCTCTCCAGTCTCTAGCCCTTTCAGAACCTCAACGTACTTCGCGCCACGACGGCCAAGCTCAAGCGGTCGTGCCTCAAAGAGTTCACCATAGCGACCGAAAACAACGGTTGCATTGCCTAACGTTTGGATAGAATCTGTCGTCACTGCCACAGGAACGTCGACTTCATCAGACACCAACGCAACGTTAACTGCTAAACCCGGACGCCAAGTACCTTTAGGGTTCGCCATCACTATCCGTGCTTTAGCAGCGCGCGTTTGTTCGCCTACGAGGGAACCTATATAGGAAACCGTTCCAGTGCCTTCGGCATCAAATGCTGTCGCCTTCACAGTCGCTTTTTGACCGGTTTTTACGGCATTGATATCTTGAGCGCGGACGGTCAGATCAACCCACACTGTGGACAAGTCCGAAATATCAAAGATATTTGCGTCTTCTTTCGCAACTGTTCCGGCAGAAATACGCTTCTCAGTGATGACGCCATCAATTGGTGATCGAATTTCGTATTGAGTCAGATTTGTCGAGGATGGTGACGCGCCTAAAGCAGCGAGCTTCTGTTGCGCACTTTGTGCAATGATTTGTGCTTCCTGCATTGTGGTGCGAGCCTGCAAATAATCCTGTTCAGCAGATATTTTTTCTTCCCACAGTGTTTTTTCGCGCTCATAGGTAGTACGAGCTAACGCAAGACGTTTTTGAGCTGCAAGAAGTTCGCTACGTTGATCGGAAAGCGCTTGGCTAGATATCACTGCAAGTATCTGGCCTTTACGTACACGATCCCCAGCGTTTGCACGGACCGACTCAACAATGCCCGCTAGTCTAGGTACCACTTGGACGGTGCGGTCTTCATTAAGACGAATTTCTCCGATTAGTTGCAACTCTGTTTTGATGCGGACAGGCCCTGCCTTGAGGATTTTTACGCCGTTTTTTGTTAATTGCTCGTCGCTCATAGCAACTTGGCCTTCTTCTTGCGCATATGAGAACTCATATGATTGGTCGCCTTTGGTGGCCTTGATCTGAACCTTAAATGAGTGAGGTTCTTCGATGATTGAGTTACTTTTTAAATAGTCATTCTCCTTTGAGAATGAAATACTTTGAGGGCTTCGACCAAGCCGCTCCAGAGTTACGACGACCTTAGTCCCGGCTGGATCGACTGGTTTTCCATCTTGGTAGGTATAAACACGAAATTGAGGCTTGCCCTCATTTTCAGAAATAGTCAGCTCAAGGCCGTATCCATCTTTAGTGAATAATTTTCCGCCCTTAGGACCACTTTGAGGTGTTGATTCGGCGTGATGCTCATTGTCTTCATGCCCACCCGCATCATCATGTTTTGTCGCACTTTTTTTCCCATGATGCTCAGTGTCAGCGTGCTCCTTAGTTTCCGCATGTCCTTTGCCGGACTCTTCATTTTGCGCGCCTTTCGGATCCGAGACTAAGATCAAGCCTCCTAAAAGAAGGCCGATAGCTATTACGATTATGATGAAGGTGGTTTGTTTGTTACGGGGAATGTTTTTCATCGTGGCCTCTAGTTCTTTGTGGCAGAAAATTGTTCGCCAAGCAGACGGTCAATTGCGGCTGCGGCTCTGTGTGTGTCAGCTAATGAGCGCAAGTACTGCGACTTGGCTTGGAAGAAAGTACGTTGAGCATCAAGGACCTCTAGGAAACTAAATTTACCTAGTTCAAAACCTTTGGTCGTTGCTTCATACGCGCGTTGCGCGGCAGGCACGACTTCCGACTTCAACATTTCTGCTTCAGTAATTGAAGTACTTAAACGTCCGTGCGTTTGCCCAAGTTCACGATTCAAACTCACTTCGGTGGTGGTCAAATCGTCACGTGCTTTGTCAGTCCTACGTAGGGCTTCGAGAATATTCCCTTGATTGCGATCGAATAGAGGCAACGGGATAGATAGACCAACTACTGCTGTATTACGCCCCACTTGCTCATCTCGCTTAGAACCTAGAGTGAGCGTGACATTAGGGATTCTGCGTGAGCGCTCTACCGCAGTCATAGCTTTTCTTCGCTCAACTTCTATCCTGGCACGTGCCAAAAGCGGAGATTGCTCGAGGCGCTGCATCAAAGCAGGCAGAGGAATAAGAGGAGGCAGATCTTCAGCAGGTTCTTGTACCTTGTCGAAGTCTGGAGTACGAGCTCCCCAGGTAGCGGCCAGCTCGCGTCGTGCTGTCCCCAAATCATTTAAGGCTTGGGCAAGTTCGATACGTACGCCGGCTTCGGCGACACGTGCTCTTGTTTCTTCAACGGGAGAAATCTTCCCTGCCAATACACGTTTCGAGGCAATGGTCGTTGCTCGCTGTGCTAGTTCAACTGTGCTTAAGGCCAGCCGATAACGCTCTTGACCGATAACTACGTCATAGAATGCAGCGACTACGAGCGCTCGTATGTCGGCTTGTTTGGCTGAAAGATCTGCTAACGCAAGATCTCGGGCACGTTCGGCGGCTGCGATACGTGCACTCCGTTTGCCCCCAAGTTCAATGGGCTGGCTGATCTGAACCGTCGTCGTACGCGTGTCACGTTTGAGGTCTTCTATCGTAGTAGAAAGCTCAGGATTAGGAATGATTCCAGCTTGTTGAATCATCCCTTCCGTAGCTTCTACTTCACGACGAGCAGCAGAAATTTCGGAGTTGGCACCATATGCCAGGTCTAGAGCGGCAGCAAGTGTGAGCAGCGAGATATTTGCTGCCTTCATCTGTCCACTCTGAGTGGTTTCGCCACCATATGACGATATTACCTGCGCGTAAGCAGGAATTTGTAATGTTAGAGATGCCGCAAATAGAAGCGGCAATAACGGCTTTTGCATCGAATTTCCTTAGTAATAGACAAAGGGAATCCAGCAGCCAACGCTATGAACTACATCAAGAACGAGGAAAAAATAGAACGAGCGGGTGCCGGATTAGGAAGCGGCGTAGACCCACTTTGGACGTTCTGGACGCGGAGGGAGAATTGAAGCAAGTATAGAAGTGTCAGGTATACGTGGTGTTACGCTGACGATGTCAGAAATCAGAATAGCTGCAGGAATTTCTGCAATAGCAATGCCACCAAGATGACAAAATGCGCAATCTATATCAGATGCCGAACTAGACTTCGGCACATCACTTTTTTGATCACTCAACGATGCAATATGCTTATGCTCATGGTGACCGAAATGCACGGTTACCGGGTTACTTTCATGCTGACAATAAACCGCTGCCGCTGCCCAGCTTATCTGGAGCGGAACGATCAAAAGCATAAGGATAACTAGTAAGCGTCGCATAATTGGGCTTATTTTATAGCAGTTTTAAAAAATTCTCGCAAAGTATTTAATTTTGAAATGGAAAACAGATGATTTCACCAATATGGTGAGATATTAAGACGCACTATGCAGTTGATTTGATGCATTCTGGCAATTATGGGGAGTGTCGTTTAAAACTCTCGTATCTCCAGGCGTTTAGACATAGAGATAATCATAATGGCCCTGATTCCGAAAGAATTTGGTTTTCGAAATAGTAAATCGTCGTTCACCCAATTTACGGTTCTTGCCCGTCCAGGAAGCGAACATCGCGTAGTTATTGTAAGTCTGGTAATCTAGCATTAGTTCTCCTGCTCTTCTTCTCTCATCACATTTGCCAGCAGCAGCTTTAACGAGCCTATCGGAAGATGGAAAAACTGCGTGGCACTGCCCTACTCTCTGCCTGGACTTATTCTGAATTGCGTCTTGTTTTTTGCTAGGAAAATTGCATTTCCAAAGAACATGCCCATCCCTATTTAAATTAATTCTTTCTATTCTGAATCTGTTGCGGCCGCATCGTTCATTAATCTGATGCCAGATACAGAAAAATGAAAAATAACACCATCGCAGAAGATCTCTGTTTGAAAGTCTAAACGCCGGATAAGGCCCCATGAAACTCAGTTGGGTATTTGCATCTCTTTTATCTTTCAGCTGATCGAGCACTACATTTTCAATCGACATTCTCCATGTAAGGAATGCAAGCGCAACAGGACAGACCAAAACGCCATTTAGCGCATTGGCCTCATAACAATCCAACCCTAAAAGCTCTTTTAAGCAGTCTTTGTGGCTGTGGACATAAGCATTGGCAATATGCCGCCTGAGACTTCTGTAACAATGCCCTATATCACTTTGAAGTAAATGCTGCCTATTGCAAGACTCATTGTAGATAGGAGTTTCATCGATGACACCTTCTAAACGAACTAGATCAGCAGCGATAGGCTCGAAGAAAAATTCCCATCCTTCGGGCGGGGGGCCAGCTACAGCTATTGCCAGTCCAAGAAGCCATCGTTTTCCATCATTCGCATCTAGATCCGCTCCATCGAATAGTTCTTTGAGCAACATGCTGCTGTCGCCAAGCTTCTCGTTGAGCACACGAATCCAAGCAGCAAAGGAATCACAACATTCGTTAATTTGCGTCAACAGGTCCGGAGGCATCTGCTTAGATGACATTACTTCCTCGAAACCAAGAAATTCCCTGCTACACCTTGAGCAACTAGAAGGAGATTGGCTTTTACATATCGCGTTGAGCGATGCTCTGGTAACGCATCGATTACAACCACTGGTAAGGTCACACCGATGCCAAGGGCACTGCCGTAGGATGGGCAAGTCAAACAAAGAACAATGGTACTTATGCTTCCAGCATTGAGGGCAATAACGAGTTAAAAACTGTTGACCATTGATAGGAACGATTTGATCTACAAAGCCGTTCAATACTTCATGTTTTTTTGCGTTCAAAAGCTGTGCCAATTTATCGAAATTAATCCATCCGCTGCAGGACAAATTCGCAATGTCATAGGCCGAGGTCAACTTAGGATCTATTTCGATTAGCTTTTTTAACTCATTAATATCGACGTGATTAAGAGTGAGGATTTTTCTGACGATCATCTTGCTGGATTCGTAGGGGGCAAGACCGCCGTCAGGCCAGGTTAGCCGACTCTCTTCGTTCCAATTAATTTTCATTGTTCCCATCCACCTTCCTTACTGGGCGACTGAAGGAGAGCACTGAAACTGGCTAAGTTCGAGGATTCGACTGCAATCGCAATATCGCTATCCGAGATTGAAAAATTACTGCAGTCTTCCTTTTTTGATGCGAGTAGCAAATACTCTATAGACAAACATACATGCTCCATTGGAACCATCCCAAGCCCTAGTGGGCCAGCGGCTGCGGCTAGTGCCTCCCACAGCTTGGATGCGTAACGATGAAGCCTAAATCCCTTGGCAAATGCTTCCGGAAGAAAAAAACGTGTGTAACTCCAGCCAGATCCTTCAGGATATTCAGACTGCTCGTCATAGGCTTTCAATAAAAGCTGCAACTCAATCATGCTGGAACAACCTTCAAAAGCTATGGGTTCGCTGAGAAAGCGAGCGATGATTTGATGTTGCCCACTGACCAATAGTGCAGCGCGGCGATGCATGATTTGAGGTTGGGCAAAGAATATCGTCGTCATTTTTATTTTCATCAGATCTAGGGCATTGTGCAAAACAAAAAGTTGTTCCAGATCCGTATCTGACAATAACTGTGCTTCGTCCACAATTAAGACAAACTGGGAGCCCCCAATTTTGCTCAACTTTAGAATTGTGTCGGTCTTAATATTCTCCAGAAGAAAGCCTACTTTTGTACGGCTCGACAAAATATGTTTTTTTGCTTCTAGTATTAAGGAATACATGTGGTATTCCGATGATTGCTTCGATCGTCGAGCACTTAGAAGTAACGTATATGTTCGCGGGAATTCGCTATTCAACAGATTTTGAATCTCCTTAGCGCAGGTAGTTTTACCCATTCTAGGAGTCGCATAAAAGACGACGCCAGTGCGTCTGGTCCATACCTTTTCTCGAGCAATTCTGTAAGTGCGTTCGAGCATGGGTGTGGGAAGTGTGTAGCCCCGTTCAAGTAGAGGGTGAAACTCTAGCAGCTGCTCACGGCGTCTTGATGATAGTTCGCATGGTTCCGCCCTGCCTATGACCGCAGGATCACCTGTATTGATCGACTCAGGCATACCGACTCCTATCTCCGATTTCTTACTTTCATCAAGCCTATAACCGGGGTATCCAACAGCGAACTACGATTGGCAACAACTTTCGTTGTACGAGTATGGGACTCATCAGGTTTTGGTTCGGCATCAATAACAAGTTCAAGGCCCGACTCTCTAGAAACCTGCGTCGCCTTGGTTACTTGTTTTGCAGAAAGAGGTTGCATTCCTCTCTTAGTTTTCGAGTTGGTCTTGCCGAGATATGCCATATAGATGTGGACTGGGTCGTCAAACTCAGACACCACAATAGTCCTGTGGTAGACCAAACTATTTATGACCTTACGTGTTCTACGGCTATGTTTGGTGTGCGCCCATTTTCCCTGGACACACAAATAGCCGAAATCCGCACCATTTTCTAGGTAGGCTCGCACTTGGCGGAAGTCGTCATCGGCATTATCAATATCGATAAACAAACGTTTTCCAACTAAATAGCCAGCCTCAGCGAGAATTGGATTCGTATAACGCGCACCGTCGAGTTGTATGTAGGGGCGACGTCCGGACTCTCTCCCCCCACGCACGGTGACACTGATCGTAGTAGAGAATGTTCGTCCATTCTTTGACATCTCTTTAGGAAGGTGTCTGATTGTGCAAAGCGGAACTTCACCTTCTAGGTGATATTGTAGGTACTGCAATGGAGATAAACTTGAAAGGCCTGAATTCGGCGTGGCATTATGTTGAGCGATCGTTACATCCAATAATTCAGCCACTTCTGCAGCCCTAATTTTATGCTTTAACGCTTTTTTCTGCGCATCGGGCGCACAACCACTATGCGGATTACTTCCAGTTGTGGATGGCAGTCGTTTAAACAGCTTGTCGGCGATTTGACCAAACGTGCGCTCAACACTATCTCGCCTCTCAAAATGAGCTACTGCTCCCCAATTAATGACGAATCCTAGGCCTTTCCGCAGATTCTCATGAACCGGTTGCGCCAAGTGCGCCAATGCACCATCAAGCTTAGTGACGCTCCAAAGCGCGCCATAAGCCCTCTCTATAATTCCGCTTGGCAGTCCAGCATCGGGAGGGTAATTCAGCCCGTCAACAGTAAGCTCTATTGGATGCCATTTTTTTGTGATGGCATCGCGTACAACTTTAATCACGTCTTCTTTCGTTACTTCGCTCCTATACACGACCAAGTAGGACAATATAGCTGCGGAAGCACCCTCTACCACTGCAATCAACCACAGTCTGTCCAGAAGTAGATCTCTCTCAGTTCCTTCTGGAGTGCGAAAAGTTACAGTTGAATGACAGTCAATTCGATATGCGTCTATTTCCACCACATCATAAGGTTCACTGAAATACAAAAATGGCGCGTGCCCTGTACCAACATTAAGGTGTGCTTTCGCAGCTGCCCCCTCCCTGATATTTACAGCGCGCTTAAAGTTTCGGTCTAAGACATCACGCATAAAACTACGGATGGATTTAATCCCGCGATGTTTGGTTGTAAAAGGCCACTCGGAAGCACTCACCCCGTACTCTTGGATAGCCTTAATAAAAAGTTTATGCAGGTCGCGAGATCGCAGTCGAAATTCTGGAACATCTTTGTACTTTGCATCTTGCCTGATGAAGCGAGTAAGTTTTTCTTCTAATTCAGGAAAGCGATCCAACATCATGCCAAGCGCACCGGTTTGGCCACCTTGCTGCTCGCCAAATTTCCTCCCTAATGGCGCGCGACGCCTATATGGTTCGATCCGAACATGTGGTACCAGTGCCCGAAAGCCGAATATCTTTCCGTCAGATGCAATTCCCAAGCATTTGCGCGCCATGCGTGGGAGACTCGCGGCTGCAATACCGGTTCTTTCGGTAATAAATTTTACGGACTGGTATTCGAAATAGAGACGCATTGCCAATTCATTGCTCTCGTACTTCTCGACATCTTCAGACCTCAAGGCTGCTTTTTGCACTTTCGGCCAAAGGTCCAGTGGTAATGCCGTAGCTACGGCCTCTCTACGACTCCACATATCGAGCCCTTTGATTCCATGACCATCTTGTAGATCTGCCGAATGGCTTCTTCGTAAGATCTAAGGAGATATGACTTTGAAGCGCGTAACGAACAAGAAGCCCCATTACCACCGATTCGTCATAATCAATCAAATCGGAAAGCAGTTCTCCAACTGTCCCATCTGATTGATCTCGCAATCTACTAATAAGCGCTATTAGAGTGGGTGTTTGGTGCTGATCCCGAATGGCTGCGGCGAAAGCAATAGCCTTCAGCCACCTACAAGCAGACTGCACATGCGGCATGAGTTCGTTGTCGCTAAAAACACGATACGAAACTCCTTGTTTGGCCGCAGCGGATGATTGAGCCAAAAGTTGAGGTCGGGCTTCGGCCAGATCCTTTTCCGTACTTTTTACTTCATGCCACTCTGTTTTACCATTGGTCAACTCAACTATCGCATCGAGCTGCGTTCCTCTAGCTTCTTTTTGGTCGTGAGAAATGATGTTTTCGGGATGGAGGTCAAAGGATTTGACCTCAGGATTAATTTCTAAAAAATGTATCCAATGAACAAGTTGCCGATCGCTAGGCAGCAACCAGTCGGTGTTCATCTTGGGACTGTAAATTAGCCAAAGATTATTATTTCTATGCCCGCGCGCGCGGTATGCGTCCATTACATGCAAACGCTGCGTACTCTTCAATGAAGGATTTGATTTCATCAAAGCACCTTCAGGAAACGCGGTCCCAAAGGCGCGTTTTTAGGTCGGGCTTTTTACATTAGTTCAAAACGATGTGATGTCAAGATAACGGTGTCCGGCCTTGATAAAAAGCTCGCATAGTTTTAACAACTTTAGTTCCGGCAGCATTATTTTTACAAAATTACTTCCACAAAAAGGAACTAAAGTTGCTGGCTGAGTTAGGAGGTAGCATCAAAATCAATTTGTAAGTTGTTGATTTTTATAGAGTTCAATTGACTTTGGCAGGTTGTTACTTTAGTTCCGAGCGCTATTTCGACTGGAGCCGATGGTTTTTTATTTACCATAAAGGTTCCAAGATTTTATGCTGCCATGAACGCGCCATCGATGATGATCGCTGACGGGCAGCAAAATACAATCAAGACAGGATGATAATGATGACTGAAAATCCAAGCATCGCGCTCCTTGGTCCAGGAGCAATCGGCACGACGATCGCGGCGGCGCTTCATGAGGTCGGGCGCACGCCGACGATTTGCGGCCGCTCGCCGCATGCGCGCCTGGAACTGCGCTTCGATGGTGGTCGTATCGTTGTGCCAGGGTCGGTGCAAACTGATCCTGCCGGGATCAAGAACACGTTCGATCTGGTTTTCGTCGCGGTCAAGTCGACGCAGGTGGCGGCGATTGCGCCGTGGCTTTCTGCATTGTGCAACGAGAAGACGGTGGTCTGCGTGCTGCAAAATGGCGTTGAGCAGAAAACGCTCTTCGCGCCCTACTTGTCTGGCGGCCCAGTAGTGCCCTCGGTGGTGTGGTTTCCCGCTCAACGCGAGCCGGACGCTTCGGTGTGGCTACGCGGCGAACCGCGCCTCACGTTGCCAGACACGCCGGCGACCGGCGTGGTGCTCGCGGCGTTGAATGGCACACGGTGCTCGGTTGATGTCGCCGCGGATTTTACGTCCGTTGCGTGGCGCAAGCTTCTACAGAACGCGGTCGCGGGCTTAATGGTTCTGACAGGTCGCCGTGCTGGCATGTTTTCCCGAACCGACATCACCGAGCTGTCTCTAGCCTACCTGCGGGAATGTCTTGAGGTTGCTCGTGCGGAGGGTGCGACACTGGGTGACGAAGTACCGCAAGAGATCGTAGATAAATTTCATCGTTCCCCGCCCGACTTGGGCACTTCCATCCTCGCTGATCGGCAAGCTGGCCGCCCTCTCGAATGGGACAGTCGAAACGGGGTCGTGCAGCGATACGGTCGATCTCACGGCATCCCTACGCCAATCAGCGATCTGGTCGTGCCGCTTTTGGCGGCCGCCAGCGACGGTCCCGGCTAATTCCGTGTCATGCAGCGAATGCTCATTCATTATTGATTGAACGAGCTGTGGCTCGATGAACGTCACCGCAACGTAGAGGTTTACAGGCGCGCTTGCCTTTTTGTTCGGGCCAGGTGTTGCCAAGCAGCTGCGGGAGGGGCTTCCTCGAACAATGTTGTCACTTAAAGCGTATGCTGAGCAACGCCACGAACCTCTATAGTGGGCATCAATGTCTAGGCAAAATGGGATTTAGCATTTGATCATCTGGAGGATCCAATGAAGATCAGTAAAGCGATAATTTTTGCAGCCTCGTTGGCATGCTGTGCTACTGCCTTCGCGGATACGCAAGACATCAAATACTCGAATAACCAGATTGGTATTCACGCCATTTCAACCGACGTCAACTATACGGAAACTAATGACGGGCGATTGGGCACGACTGCTGGCAAGTTCAATACAGAAAATGGTTGGGTTCCGGGTTTCGCGGTTTCTGTGTCAGTAATGAAGGATTGGCTTCTGGGGAATGATTATCTGCAATTTCAGTACAGCAGAAACAAGGGATATACGGACTATGTTGGCTCACCTGCGACTGGCGGCGCTTTCGGGTCTCTGGTTCAGCAGAACGATGCGACACTGACTGATTACAGTCTGCGTTGGGGTAAAGGCTTTTCCGTGAATCGGGAAGTCATGATTACCCCGTATGCAGAACTTGGACGCCACGAATGGAAGCGTGCTGTGAATCAGGGTGAAACCTATACCAATAACTCTTTTGGTATCGGCGCCCTCGCGCAATACTCACCAATTACGCGCCTTGTGCTAAGCGCTAATGCCTTGATCGGAAGAACCTTCGGCGCGAACATCGACGTCGCTGGTCCGAGCGGCTTCTCAGGTGCGCTGGGTAACTCCAATCTGTATAAATTAGGCTTGTCTGCCGACTATGCATTCACCCAAAATTTTCATGGGAATGTCGGTATCAATTACTCTGCCTTCAAATATGGCTCTAGCGGCAACTACCAAGTTGGCAATCGCATACACTGGGAGCCGGACAGCCGGACCAATAACACCACGATCAACGCAGGGATAGGTTACGCGTTCTAATCGGTTGTACTCCTTTGTCGGCACTCTTGACGCTGGCGTGTCCGGCAATGGCAGCAGATTGCCTTGTTGCCTCAATTTAGAACTTGGGCCGCTAACGAAAAGCTGTATCAGCTGCACTTCGATTGATCGATGAATCTGATCAAAAGCCGCGTCAAGCGATATAGGTATTTTTTTGCATATATCTAAGATTGACAAACACTGCAATTTAACCTTGCCTTAACCAAGGCTTATGCTGCAACATCGAGACCTGTAAAAAGTACATCACGATGTCGTCGCTCTCAGTCTCTTGCCTCACTCTTCCCAAGTGCTTCAAAACGCAGTTCGCTTCATTGACGTTGATATTTTCATCCACGCCCTTCCCTATATGAGGTGTTACATGATTCGTTTATCTCTTCCTAAATGTTCTGCGTTGATCGCAGCCCTCCTCACCACGCTTACGCTGGGCACGACCAGTCTGGTACATGCTCAGCAAGTATTACGCGTATCGGCCATTCCTGATGAAGCTCCAACTGAGTTGCAGCGCAAGTTCAAGCCACTTGGAAACTACTTAGAGAAAAAATTAGGGATGAAGGTTGAATTTACGCCCGTCACTGATTACGCAGCATCGGTTGAAGGCTTGATCAATAACAAGCTGGATATGGTCTGGTTTGGTGGATTTACATTTGTGCAGGCGAACGTACGCAGCGGCGGCAAGATCGTTCCTTTAGTGCAGCGCGAAGAGGACGAAAAATTCAAATCCGTGTTCATCACAACAAATAACTCCATCCACAAGCTGGAAGACTTGAAGGGTAAAACATTCAGCTTCGGCTCGGAATCTTCGACTTCCGGCCACTTGATGCCACGCTCGTATTTGTTGGCAGCCAAGATCAATCCGGATGTGGATATGAAGCGCGTAGCCTTCTCTGGCGCACATGATGCGACTGTGGCGGCGGTTGCTGGCGGCAAGGTCGATGCTGGCACACTCAATATCTCGGTATGGGAGAAGCTGGTTGATTCCGGCAAGGTTGATCCAAAAGTCGTGCGCGTGTTCTACACCACGCCTGGCTATTACGATTACAACTGGAGTGTACGTTCCGACATGAATCCGGTTGTGCGTAAAAAACTGACAGATGCATTCCTGGAACTGAACAGCAATACACCTGAAGGCAAGGAAATTCTGGAGCTGCAACGCGCAACGCGTTTCATTCCAACCAAGCCAGAGAATTACAAAGCAATCGAAGCGGCTGCACGTAACGCCGGTTTGCTGAAATAATAGCGTTGCCTGATACGCCACCTTCAGTCTGAAGGTGGCGTTGACCACACCAAATCTGATTGGTCAGCATGACATTCCATCTGCAAAAAATATCTGTCCATCATAGTGGCGCAGCCAAATCCTCTTTGGCTTTGCGTGAATTGACGCTCTCTATTCAACAAGGTGAACAGATAGCCTTGATCGGCCCATCTGGCGCTGGCAAAACCAGCTTGCTGCATACGCTCGCCTGCGCATTGACGCCGGAATCCGGTGACATTCAAATCTTTGGCCAAAATCCGTGGCAAATGACGAATAGCGCACGGCATGCGATGCGCTCTCGCCTGTTTCTCGCGCCGCAAACACCACCCTTGCCGCCGCGCCAACGCGTAGTGAATGCCGTATTGGCAGGTCTGTTGCCGCAATGGAGTGTGTGGCAAGCGATGCGTTCGCTGGTTAGACCGATCAAACCTGAGACGGCGTTTCATGCCTTGGCTCGCTTCAATCTGCAAGACAAGTTGTACGCCCGCGTGGATCGCTTATCCGGCGGTGAGCGTCAACGTTGCGGCATGGCGCGCGCATTGGTATCTAGCGCGGAAGTTTTTCTGGTGGACGAACCTTTATCGGCGCTCGATCCGACTTTGGCTCTGCAAACATTAGCCGTACTACAGCAAGAAGCGGCTAAGCGACAGGCTACATTGATTTGCAGCCTGCATCAGGTTGAATTGGCACGTGCCAATTTCCCGCGCATTATCGGTTTGCGTGATGGTCGTATCGTATTTGATGCAGCAAATGAAAATATCAGCGATGCGATGATTGAAGCCTTGTATCGTAATAGTGATAGCCATGTCAGCGAACCTGCCGATATCGGTCTGATTCCTGTTGCCATCCCGCCGCGTTGCTGATGACTCGCCACATACATTTATCAGACGCACATCCATGACATCGCCCTCCTCTCTTGCCATGCCAGACCGCGATCCTGCATGGCGCGGCCGTATCATGGGATTGGCTGTTGTCATCATCGTGTTGTGGCCGATGCTGGTAATGGCGGAATTCAAGCCATGGATATTATTCGATGCGCAGAGCTTGCAGGCTACCGGGAAGTTTTTAGCCAGCTTCTTCCCACCGGCACACTCGCTCGAATTCCTGCAAATGGTCGCCATCTCGACTTGGGAAACGATTGCGATGGCGACTGCCGGTATGACATTAGCCTTGCTCGGCGCGATTCCATTGACCTTGTTGGCGACGGAACGTTTGTCAATTTCTCGTCTAGGTACAGGACGCGCTTCACCGCTGGCAAAGATATTTCGCCAACTCGTGCGCTGGTTACTGGTCTTGCTGCGCAGCGTGCCAGAACTCGTCTGGGCCTTGTTACTGGTACGTATTGTTGGCCTTGGTCCGACTGCTGGCGTGATTGCGATTGCGCTGACTTATTGCGGCATGCTGGGCAAAGTGTATGCAGACATACTTGAATCTTCCGATCCATCCGCTTGCGACACACTCTTGCAGAATGGCAGCAGCCGTTTAGGCGCGTTTCTGTTCGGTGCCTTGCCATCCTCTGCATCAGAGTTGGTGTCCTATACCGTTTATCGTTGGGAATGCGCGATTCGCGGCTCGGTTGTCATGGGCTTTGTCGGTGCTGGCGGTCTTGGGCAGCGTATGGATGAGTCGATGAAGATGCTGGCTGGCGACGAGTTATCGACGATGTTGATCGTGTTCATTCTTCTGGTTGCTTGTGCCGATGGCGTGTCGGCCATGTTGCGCAGGAGGCTGGAATGAAATCGACGATGACCGCTGAGTTGCCTGTCCAACCAAAAACGAGCTGGTCAACTATTACGCTTTTAGTTGGCATCTTGTTGCTGGTATTTGCGAGCTTCATTTCATTGCCATTGAAATGGTGTGACTTCTTTAGTCAAGATGCAGTTCGGACTAGCCTGGAATTCCTGCGCGGATTTTCGCCGCCGGAACTTGCACCAACTTTTCTCGAAAGAATCGGCATTGCTACCTTGGAGACATTGGCAATGTCTGTCATCGGTACCTTGCTTGCTGCATTTTTCGGGATGTTATTAAGCTTGCCGGCCAGCGGACGATTCGGCATGACTGCTCGTTTCGTCACGCGCGGGATCTTGAATGTGTTGCGCTCGATTCCAGAGTTGGTTTGGGCTTCCATCTTGCTGATCGCTGCCGGGCTAGGCCCATTTGCCGGCACTTTGGCACTCACGATACATACGATAGGCGTACTTGGCCGTCTCTTCGCCGATACGCTGGAAAATTGTCCGCCTTTGCCTGAAGCTACGTTACGTATCAATGGCACACATCCGATCGCAGCATTCTTCTACGCAACGCTGCCGCAAAGCAGTCCGCAAATGATGTCCTACGTTTTATATCGCTGGGAAAACAATATCCGCGCGGCGGCTATTCTCGGTGTGGTTGGCGCAGGTGGCCTGGGCCAGATGCTGAAGTACCATTTGTCGCTGTTTCAAATGCAGCAAGCGGCCAGTGTGATTATTGCGATGCTGTTGATGGTGTGTGCCGTCGATGCGATCAGCTTTGGACTCAGACGCATCATGACACGCTGAACGTTCTTGATATGCACGCATTCATTTGCATGCATGGCAAATAATGGCGGAAGGAAGCGGGAGTCGAACCCACCCAGCGACGCATGGCGCCACCAACTGGGTTTGAAGCCCAGCCGCCCCACCAGGGACGATTTCCTTCCGTACTAACATCATTCCCCTTCGGGAAATAACACAGTTCCTGGTCGCAGCAGATGCTTGTCATCGACACGCCTCAGGAAACCGATTCTGTCGAAAAATTCCAATATCTGAATCGCGCGCTTACGGCCTAATCCGGTCGCATCACGAAAATTTGCTGCAGTTACTTCGCCATCGCGTCGATTGATATTACGTACCAACGCGGCCAATTTTCGCACTATCAATGGATGGTAATACAGATCCTTGACGATCTGGAACACATCACCCGCTTTAGCCAAACGGATAAAGATATGGCGAACTTGCGTCTCTGGTTGCTTGATCGCGTCGGCAATATCACGTATCCACGGCGGATCAAAACTGCCTTCCAACAGCAAAGGCAAGGCGCGTTCGGCGACTATCTTTTCTGCTGCCTGTAACTGCACGCCATGCTCAGCCAGATGCAGGAAGCCATTACGCTTCGCCAGCACGGCGTTTGTTGCCATGCGAGCTATCAACTGCTGCCATAAAGCTTCCGGCATACGCGGCGCTGCCAGTCGTCGTGCTCGCTGCAAATCCGGACCGATATCTTCTGGGTACTTGGTGTGGAAAGCTTGCAAGGCATTGATCACTGCTGCTTCGTTTTCCTGCAGGCGTTCCTGCGAAATCGCCCATTCCCTGCTCAGCCCGAACACAATATTGTCCAAGGCATCAAGAGTGAATGGCCAATCGTGCAGACCGGCGCTACGTAGCCATTCAGCACTATTCAAGCCAAAAGGTGCATGTGCTAACGCGCCTTGCAAACGTGTCGCGGGATCTTCGCTGCGTTGCGTTTGCAGATAATTGAGGCGTTGTGGCGTTTGACGATAACGCGCCGGCGCATTCGTATCCAACACACTGCCACCGGCCACGGTGCGATTGGCTGAGGCATCGCGCAAAATGAATCTGTCACCGTGCCATGCATTAATGGGCTGCTGCACCACCAACTGCGCCAAACCTGATTCGCCAGGGACGATTGATGACGATCCTAGTATCGCAACAGAAGCCATACATTCCTGTGTTGCCAGATGCAGATGCACCAAGGTGCCGGAACGTAAAGATGATGCTTCCGTAGCGGCCACCTGCAGGAACACGTCCATGCGTAAGGAACTCTGCGCAATCGCAGGGTCACATAACATGTGTCCGCGTTCGACTACGTTACGCTCAAGCCCAACCAGACCGACTGCACAACGCTGGCCAGCGTGTGCTGTTTCCACATTTTTATTGTGTACATGCAGACTGCGTACTCGATACGATTTATCCGGCGCATGTGCCAGACATAAAGAGTCGCCGACATGCACTATGCCTGTGGCTATGCTGCCTGCCACCACGGTACCAACGCCATCCAGCGTAAATGCCCTATCCAGTCCCATGCGGAAAGCGGTTTCGGCAACCACGTCTGTTTTCGCTTGTTCCGCTTCGTGTTGCAACAAGCTGCGCAGATCATCTACACCATCTCCGCGCAAAGCCGAGACACACAAAACGGGATAATCGTTGAGGCCGGCTTCTGCCAACAAGGCTTGTACTTGCGTTATTCGTTCATGTTTGACGCTCTCGTCAACGCGGTCTATCTTGGTAATCACGGCTGCGCCACGACGTACATGCAATAGCGACAAGATGCTTAAATGTTCTATTGTCTGCGGCATGATGCCGTCATCTGCAGCAATCAACAGCAAGGCAAAATCGATACCGCTGGCACCTGCGACCATGGGCGCACCAGTTTTTCGTGACCTGGCATGTCGACGAAGCCGATCAAGCTGCCATTCGCAGCAGGCATGAAGGCATAACCCAATTCGATCGTGATGCCACGGCGTTTTTCTTCCGGTAGACGATCGGCCTCTATGCCGGTCAATGCGCGTACCAGCGCAGTCTTGCCATGATCGATGTGCCCAGCTGTGCCGACTATCATGGATGATTAACTGAAGACATCATGCGAGTCTTTCGCGCAAGGTAGTTAACTGCGCTAAAACATCTGTCACATCATCGAGACAACGACAATCCAGCAGCAAGCTGTCATCGGCGACACGACCTATGATGGGCAATGGCAAACTACGTAACGCAGTAGCGAGGTTTTCCAAGGCTGTGCCTGTGCCGCGTTTTCTCGCGAGCACTGGCGAAATCACCAAGCCAGCCGACGGCAATCTATCTACTGGCAGCGATCCAGAGCCAATTTGACTCAACATGGCTTGAACAGCAACCGTATAACGCGGTGCCAATGCTGCAGTCATCGGTGCTAGCAAGACATTCGCGGTTTCAGCAGCCTGTTCCGGTGTACGCGTCAGCCAACGCAAGGTAGGCAGATCACGTGTTAATAATTCAGGTTGAAGGTATAGCGTCAGCGTAGCTTCCAGTGCAGCCAAAGGTAATTTGGAAAGACGCAAGGCGCGCTTCATAGGGAACTTGCGTATCTTTGTAATCAGATCACGTTCACCGACGATTAACCCTGCTTGCGGACCGCCGAGTAATTTATCGCCAGAAAAAGTAACCACACCGCAGCCATCTGCCAACATCTGTTGTGGTGTGGGTTCCTGTGGCAAGCCGAGTTGTCCCATATCGATCAGCGAACCACTTCCCAGATCGGTTACCAGTGCGACGCCGCGTTCGCGCGCCAGTACGGCCAGTTGTGATTCGGGCACCGAAGAAGTGAAACCTTCAACTGCGTAATTGCTGGTATGCACCTTCATCAATATCGCCGTACGCGCTGTAATTGCGCGCTCATAGTCAGCGAGGTGCGTACGGTTGGTCGTGCCAACTTCAACCATGATGGCACCGGCGCTGGCCATTACATCCGGCATGCGGAAGGCACCGCCAATTTCTACCAATTCACCGCGTGAAACCACAACTTCGCGTCCACCAGCCAGTGCGGCTATCGATAGTAATACCGCAGCTGCATTATTGTTGACGACGGTCGCCGCTTCCGCGCCGGTAATATCACACAGCAATCCTTCAACGATGCTGTCGCGATCACCACGACCACCATCGATCAAATCGTACTCAAGATTATTCGGCCCTTCCATCATCGCCGTGAGATGGCGTATCGCTGCCTGGGGCAATACGGAACGACCTAGATTGGTATGAATGACGGTGCCAGTGAGGTTAAGTACGCGACGTAGACGAGGAGTCAAACGCTCTTCGATACTCAAGGCCAATGCAGCACTCAAGGCATCGTTCTGAATATCGGATTGTTGCAGGTTGTCGGACAAGGCTTGCACACGCAAGCTATCGAGTAAAACACGCGCTTGTGTTGCAACGAGTGTATGCCCATGTGCTTCCAGCAAGGGCTGGACTGCTGTCAATCGCAGCAGTTTATCTATCGAAGGCAGATCCTGGGGCCTGGCCTTCGAGCCGTGAACCACGGACTCTCCGGTCTCTGCCATTAGCCGCCCCCGCCGTCATTAATATCCGGACCATCCGGATCGCCGAACAACAGCATCAGATTGACGCCATGACGTTGATAGCCAGCTTCTGACACCAAGAGATCGAGTGTTACTGATGCGAGATCATCTGCGATAGGCTCGACTGCAATATCGCGTTCCATGCGGACTATCTTGAGATAGTGATTGCATTCATCGCAAGTTTCAACTTCGATGCTTGCCTTCCTTGCCTCAATCGAAGTCGTATCTTCAAGTGCCTGCAAGGAATGGTAGTGTATGCCTTTGGTACTTTCGCAATGACTGCATTTGATGCGCACCATATGCCATTGCAATGAGCATAGCGAGCAATGCAAATAACGATAACTACCATCGGCATCGATGCGTGATATGGATGCCGTTGGGCGGCTGCCGCAGCAAGGACATCGGGTCGAATCTGCTATGCGTCCGAATGGTGCCAATTGATCATTGCCACGCGCTTTCAATGTTGCCAACAGCATGTGCGTCCAGTAGGCCTGCAAGCCGGCAGCGATCAACGATGCTGTTGCCAGATTCAAACCGAACATGATGTTATTGAGCAGACGATCGGCTTGTAGCTCCAGCTCTTGATCACTCATCTGCTGTACTTCATGCACGGCAGCTTGTGCAGGATTGCCTGCGAGTCGTGAATTCAAAGCATCAAGCATCGTGCGGAACGCCATACGCCATTTGGGATCGCGTGGCCACAATATAGCTGGTATAGGTGCCTGACCTAAATTTGCTGCAGCATCCAGGGCCGCAGCATCGGGCAAAACCACATCAGGATAGGATTGCAGAATGCTGTGCTGAGCACGCACCAGCTCGGCAGCGAAGAGAAGAAAATCCTGCATAGAGTGCGATGCAGCACGTTGCCTCAATCGCGCTTCGCGTGAAGAAAACACATCGAAGCGTTCAGGAAAGCGCAGATGCTGCACCTGCTGTCCGGCGCGGACAGCGATCTCTTCAGGGCTAAGTAGTGGGCTTACTTGGCTGATCGTCATGAATTGATTGTGCCCTCAAACATTACTTTTCGCCACTGATTTTCCGATACCAAAGGAGATGGTGTCGGCGTGCCCATTTTTCGCTGACGGTGCCACGCGTCATTGCCTGGACCGAGCCTTTTACCCAGATCGCAGCGTAGACGTGAATGATGACGCTCAAGATCAACACGGTCGCTGCGATCGCATGAACGAGTACCGCAACGCGACGCAAACCGATAGGGAAAATATCTGCAAACCATGGACGCCAGAACATGAATCCAGTTACCAGCAGCAACACCAGGCTGATGCCGAAAAGCCAGAATACTACCTTTTGCCCGGCATTGTATTTGCCGACTGGCGGCATGCCTTCTTCGTTGCCTTTAAGCAGTTCCGGTGCTTTCTTTACCCACTCGCTATCTTCGCGCGTCCAGAAGTTGTCGCGCCATACCTGCAGGAACAGGAAGACAAATCCCAGCACCATTAATACGCCAAAGAACGGATGCAAGATACGCGTCCACGAACCACCGCCAAACAGTGCGCTGAAAAAGAACATCGATGGATGGAAAATAGCGAGACCTGATAAGCCCGCGCAGATAAACAGCAAGGCGACTGCCCAGTGATTGAGTCGCATGCGGTCAGCATAACGTTCTATAACTTTTGCCATGTCGGTTCTCCTCAGACAATATCCGCGTTGTGTTTATCCCGCTCATCCTGACTTGGTGGCTTAGGTGATGCGGGATCAACGACGTCATCTTCTTCGGCATCTGCATCAAGTGGACCGACCTTGATGTAATGGAAGAAGCCGGCGACTGCGGCACCTATCATCGCGGCGACTGCGAGTGGTTTGGCTGCGCCCTTCCATAGCGATACCAATGGGCTGATGCTAGGATTGTCTGGCAGACCGTGATACAAGCCAGGCTTGTCGGCATGTTGAAGAACGTACATGACATGCGTACCACCTACGCCTTGCGGATCGTAAACGCCAGCCTTGTCGTAGCCGCGCTCCTTCAGATCGACCACGCGTTCCGCAGCGAAGTGATGCATGTCTTCCTTGCTGCCGAAGCGTATCGCACCGGTCGGGCAAGCTTTGACGCAAGCTGGCTCCAAACCGACACCGACGCGATCAGAACAGAGCGAACACTTGTAGGCTTTGTCGTCTTTCTTGCTGATACGCGGAACGTCGAATGGACAACCGATCACGCAATTACCGCAACCTATGCAGTTTTCGCTGATGAAATCGACGATGCCATTCTCGTACTTGACGATGGCACCCGGTGCCGGACAAGCTTTCAGGCAACCTGGCTCGTCGCAATGCATGCAGCCATCCTTGCGTATCAGCCATTCAAGACGCATGCCCTCGTCTTTGGTTGGCATCTCGACTTCGGAAAAGCGCATGACAGTCCATGACTCCGGCGTCAGATCACGTGGATTGTCGTAAGTGCCGATCGTATCGCCAACCGTGTCACGCAAATCATTCCATTGCATACATGCGACCTGACAAGCCTTGCAACCGATACAGCTTGTGACATCGATCAGCTTGGCTACTTCGATCACATGATTGCGGACTTGCGGGCTTGGCGTCGTGGTGGCCGAGCGTAAGGCGATATCAAGAGATTGTAGTGAGGACATAATTATTCCTTCAAGCCTTCTCGATGTTGACGAGGAACGCCTTGTATTCTGGCGTTTGTGTGTTGGCATCACCGACGAATGGGGTCAGTGTATTGACCAGATAACCGGGCTTGGCGACGCCAATAAATCCCCAGTGATTTGGCAAGCCCACCGTGTCCACTTTCTTGCCATCGCAATCCAGCTGCGGAATGCGCTTGCTGACCAAGGCCACACACTTGATAAATCCTCGTTTCGACGAGACCTTCACCCAATCTCCATTTGCGATCCCTTTGGCCCTCGCTAGTTCCTCGCCAATTTCCACGAACTGTTGCGGCTGGATAATGGCCGAAGTCAGTACGTTCTTGGTCCAGTAGTGGAAGTGCTCGGTCAAGCGATAGCTGGTTGCTGCGTAAGGGAAATCCTTGGCAGTGCCAAAGGTATCTATATCGCTTTTGAAAACACGCGCCGCTGGATTAGCTCTTGCCTTCGGATTGTTCGGGTGCATCGGATTGTTATCCAATGGTGACTCGAACGGTTCGTAATGCTCAGGCAATGGCCCTTCTGCCATGCCGGTAGGCGCAAACAAACGAGCAACACCTTCCGCAGTCATGATGAAAGGCTCCACACGATCCGGATCATCAGGGTTGGCATCAGGCCGGATGTCAGGTACGTCTGACCCACCCCAGCTTGTGCCGCTCCATTGAACCAGCTTGCGTTTAGGGTCCCAAGGCTTGCCATTAGGTGCACTCGATGCTGCGTTGTACAGTATGCGTCTGTTAGCTGGCCATGCCCATGCCCAGTTCAGCGTTTGCCCTATGCCCCATGGATCGGCATTGTCGCGGCGCGCCATTTGATTACCGGCTTGCGTCCATGCACCTGCATAGATCCAGCAACCACATGCGGTACTGCCATCGTCGCGTAACAAGCCGAAGCCGGATACTTGCTCACCAGCCTTGGCGAGGGTTTTAGTTGCGTCTTTCGGATCAAGCAGATCGGTCAAGGCCTTGCCGTTGTATTCCATCGCCAATTCTTGCGCTGACGGGCTGTGCGGTATTTTGTACGGCCAGGTCAGGTTAACGATTGGGTCAGGGAAAGCACCGCCGTCTTTCACATACGCAGTCTTCATCCGATGGAACAAGTCAGCAATGATTTCTGCATCGCCTCGTGCTTCAGCGATAGGTTCCGCGCCCTTCCAGTGCCATTGCAGCCAGCGACCGGAATTGGTGAGCGAACCATCTTCCTCAGCAAAGCAGGTGGACGGGAAACGGAATACCGTCGTTTGAATATCCTTGGTGCTTACCTCGTTATGGTCTGGATAGTTTTTCCAGAACTCGGCTGTTTCCGTATTCAGCGGATCAATGATGGCGAGGAATTTGAGCTTGGATAAACCATCGATGATTTTCTTCTTGTTAGGGAAGGAACCGACCGGATTGAAGCCTTGGCAAATATAGCCATTCATCTTGCCTTGGTTCATCAACTCGAAAGCCTGCAATACGTCGTAGACCTTGTCGAGCTTGGGCAAATAGTGGAAGGCCCAGGAATTTTCTGCCGTGGCTGCATTGCCCCACCATGCTTTTTGCAGACTGACGAAGAACTTCGGATAGTTCTGCCAGTAGCTCATCTGATTCGGCCGCAAAGGCTTGAGCGCACGTGGTTTGTAATAGGTGTCGAGATCTTGCTCTGCTTCGTTGGCCAGCGACAGATAGCCAGGCAATGAATTCGAGAGCAGTCCGAGATCAGTCAAGCCCTGAATATTGCTGTGACCACGCAAGGCATTCATGCCGCCGCCTGCAATACCAATGTTGCCGAGCAGGAGTTGCATAATCGCGCCAGTGCGTATGATCTGCGAGCCTTGGCTATGTTGTGTCCAGCCGAGCGCATACATCACTGTCATGGCCTTGTTAGGCACTGCAGTCGTCGCAATCATTTCACACACTTTCAGGAATTTATCCTTAGGCGTGCCTGTGATCTTGCTGACCATTTCTGGTGTGTAACGCGCATAGTGACGCTTCATCACTTGCAATACGCAACGTTGATGCTCCATCGTCGGATCGACTTTGGCAAAGCCTTTGTCGTCTAACTCGTAACCCCAGCTCTTGTTGTTGTAGCGGCGTTTCGCTTCGTCGTAACCAGTAAATAATCCATCTTCAAAGCCGTAATCCTCTCCGACGATGAAGGAGGCATTAGTATAGTTTTTGACGTATTCCTGCTGAATTTTGTTGTTGCTCAGCAGATAGTTCAGCACGCCACCGAGGAAGGCGATATCACTACCGGCGCGGATAGGTGCGTAGTAGTCGCTCATGGCAGCCGAACGCGTAAAGCGCGGATCGACAACGATCAGCTTGGCTTTATTATGATGCTTGGCTTCGATTACCCACTTGAAGCCGCACGGATGTGCTTCGGCGGCATTGCCACCCATGATTAAAACAAGATCAGCGTTTTTGATGTCCACCCAGTGGTTGGTCATCGCACCTCGTCCAAACGTCGGAGCCAGACTGGCTACCGTAGGACCGTGTCAAACCCTCGCCTGGTTGTCGAAGACGAGCATCCCCATCGATCTCATCACCTTGTGCGTGATGTAGCCGGTTTCATTGGAGGATGCGGACGCTGCCAGCATGCCGGTACTGGTCCAGCGATTGACGACCTTGCCATCAGCATTGTTGGCGAGGAAGTTCGCGTCGCGATCTTCCTTCATCATCTTGGCCAGTCGAGACATCGCGGTGTCCCAGGAGACGCGCTTCCATTCTGTGCTGCCTGGCTCGCGTATTTCTGGATACTTCAGACGATTTGAGCTGTGTACAAAGTCGAGCAGACCAGCGCCCTTCGGACACAAAGTGCCGCGATTAACTGGATGATCCGGGTCACCTTCGATATGAATGATCTCTGACGTCACATTCTTGGCTTTGTCACCCAGGCTGTACATGATGAGGCCGCAACCCACCGAGCAATACGGACATGTATTACGCGTTTCGGTTGCACGTGCCAGCTTGAACGCGCGCGTCTCTGCCAACGCTAGCGTCGGCGAGAAGCCAAGTGCAACCAGGCTGGATGCCATCAGCCCTGCACCGCTCACGCGGAAAAATTGTCTTCGATTCATATCCATTGGATCACCTCCTGTCGCGCTTTAACTGCACGCTTTAATGGGATTAAAAACAAATGAAAAACGTGCTTTGCTTGCTTTCCGGTACTGGCTAGTAATTAAGAAGGATGGAGTCATGCTTGACTCCTAATAAGCTGAAGATGCAGGTTTGGGCGTCGTGCCATCGCCGCCGGTTGGCGCGGGCGTATCGCTCGGTTTTGCACTGTCTTTTCCTTGATTTCCGACCATGCCGCCAATCGCAGTGCCGCCTTCGGCTGGCCCTGATCCTGGAACGGAGCTAGGCATATTGTTTGGTGGCGCAGGCGTGACTGTGGGAGCGGGAGTACTAGTAACTGGAGGATTTGCAGCTGGTGCAGATGTCGATGAAGAAGATTTCCCATCGCAGCCTGACAAGGCTATGAGTGCAACAACGAGACTGGCAGATGTTTGCAGCAGTTTCATGGCTATCCCGAACGATGATGACATCAAATTCGACCCGATATGGGTTGGCTTTTTTTAATATAACAGCCACAACAGCAAGCTTCAAACACCTTAGTGCTTTTTCAAATAGGCTTTAAATAGCACTATTTTAATAGTTGAAATTAATCGTTTTCAAAAACCGATAGCTTAATAAAAAACACCTCTATAAAGAGGTGTTTTTTATTGGTTTGCATTAACCGGCATCGCCACCACTCACGAAATGTCTTTCCCCGTGCAGGTAATGAACTAGCCACTGAAGCAGCGCGACCGCATCACCAAACTCCATGAATCCTTCGGTAACACCATCCCCAAACAATGGCGTGCCATTCAACTTGCTGTCGATGACCAGGCCATCAAACGTCGCCATGGGGATGTAGCCAGGCTCGATATGGAAAGTGTTCGCATTGAGAATCGCATCAAGAACATGATCCAGAAATTGAATCTCCGGCGTGCGCATGGAGGCCAGTTCATGTTCTTTCAGGAACATCCCAATCGCCAATAAGGCATTGCTGATAACAACGCGCAGATACGTTGCTTGTTGCTGTGGATTATCCGACAGCACATGATTCGATGCCTCGAAGTCCAGTACTGTCGCTGCATGCGCATTGCCGACTACGATATTCCCGGCTGATCCGGTTTTGGCTGTCTTATTCTTTCTTGGCAAAACCAGAATAGGTCCTGCATTTGATGCTGCGTCGCTTGCTTTCACTGGGCGCAAGATCATGGCTATCGATATAGGCAATACCCGCAACTGCTCTTCGATCAGGTCTATGGCTAACAGGGAGGTTTTATTTCTAACTGCGTTACTCATATAAGCTCCTTTATGAATCCTAGGCAGGAAATTCATTGTAGACAATGTAGCGCAATCGAAATGTACGTTAGTACACATCGCGCTTTGATTGTGAGCTTAATTTGTTACGGATGTAAAGATGAAGTCGAAGATGCTTATCTTGATTGTATCGTCAGATAGCGCGTATTGAACAACATGGCAACTGCAGTAACCCAGGCAAATGACAGCATCCAGCCAGCCAGAATATCTGTTGGGTAATGGTAGCCAAGGTACATGCGGGATGCGCCAACCAGCATGACGAATCCAACTCCAGCGGCAACGACCATAGGGGCCCAATTCTTGCCGCGCAATAAAATCACCGAAGCCAGCGCGATGGCCATCGACTGTGTCGCGTGTCCGCTAGGAAAACCAAAAGAAGTATGTGGAAAAACTGCTAGCCACAAATCCGGACGCGTGCGTTGAATGACTGTTTTGATGAGGGAACCAAGAATAGCTGCGCCGCCTATTGCGACCAGCCAAAAGAACGCTACGCGCCACAAACGTAGGTACATCCAATAAGCCAATATGGAAATGCTGATGACCGTCACTAAGGTCGAGACTTCTTTTGCTATTTGTCCGATCAGAGGCTCTGCATATTCGCGCAGTGACCACAAGAAAGCTCTTTCGGCGGTGAGAAATGAAACATTGTTGATGTTGTCGACTAAGGCCAGAAACAGAATTAATGGCAGGACTATGCCCAATAAAAATAAAGCGCCTCTGAAGCGCTGTATATGTCTCTCTACGCCAAAAAGCGTTGTGTCGCCCTGCTTGCCGAAATACTGTTGTACGAAATGTTTCATGTACTGCCTAATTGTGATCAGGTAAAGAGAGACACTGCGCCGGGTTTCGCTAAAAGAAAATTTTCACGAATGAACGACCGTACAACACACCGGAAATACCGCCCAGGAAATTCCTGTTGCTTTAAATAAAATTTCAATGCGGCGATCATATATCAAGCAAATGCATACAGGTATCGCCTCGGCGTTGTGGACAGTAAATATTTTCCAGGGCCGCAGTTAAAGTCTTGCATTAGTGACATCAAACACGCCCACAACATCAACTGATCTTGCGAAAATTGCAGCTAATGTCTTGCGACCCCAAATCTTTCAATCTCTTTACTTATAAAAAACGGCTTATCTCGTTTAAAAACGAAACAAGCCGAACTTTGAATAATTAGCTGAAAACCGTCGCTCAGTTTTGCCGCATCACCAGCCCTAATCAGCGCGCCGATGCATGCGATTCAAACAGTGGAATACCGCGCTTAATCCTGTTTTGCATATCTTCCAGGAACGCGGCTGGTCCATAACCCAAGGTTTGACCATTCTGCTCGTAGAAAAACGGACGATTGGTTTGCTGGCTGAAGTTCATCATCCATTCTAGCTCGTCCTTGTGCAGATCGCGGCCGCCATACGCCAGGCGATATGCCGGCTTGCCCTGCCAAGTCGTCTTGACGATGATCACGCCCAACTTGGTCGGTTTGAAGGCATCCGGGAAAGGACTTTCTGGATCAACCCAACCGCATTCGAATTGACGACAAGGCGAATCCGGCCGCGTTTCATAAATACTGCAACCGCCGTCGCGCACGAAGTGACAACGCACGCCCGGACGCATTTCATGTCCGTATATGGTTGATTTCAACCAGCCGTCACAACATGCCGTGCAATCGCCGCACTCACGTGCAACTTCGCTGGCGCGTGCCGGACGCACGGGTTCAATCTGGATAACCTTGCCGCAGCACTTTTTGTATTTGTTGCCGCTGCCGCAAGGGCAAGGATCGTTTCTGCTCGGTTTCACTGCTGGAACTGCCTTTCATGCGATGGACCGGATGCTGCGGGGTACTCAACTTGCCTGCATGCATCCACGGCGTTATCTGTCTCGCAAACTAATTGCTGACAAGCCCTAGATTATGCACCACCCGGCCATTTTCATGTGCGCGCTCAGGCATCCGCGGCAGTTTGCTCCTCATCTTCCTTGCGGTAAGCCATCCGGTACAACAAAGGCAGGACCATCAGCGTCAGGAAGGTCGAAGACAGAATCCCGCCTATGACGACCGTCGCCAGTGGTCGCTGCACTTCCGCGCCGGTTCCAGTCGCAATTGCCATAGGAACAAAACCGAGCGAAGCAACCAGTGCCGTCATCAATACCGGACGCAAACGTGTCAACGCACCTTCATGCACAGCATCTGCCAGTGAGCGCCCTTCTTCGCGCAAGCTGCGTATGAATGAAATCATGACCAATCCATTCAACACCGCCACCCCCGACAAGGCGATAAAGCCAATCGCTGCCGAAATCGATATCGGTATATCACGCAGCCAAAGCGCAATAATCCCGCCGGTCAGCGCAAACGGGATGCCACTGAATACCAGCAAGCCATCCTTCATATTGCCGAACATGACAAATAGCAAGGTAAACACCATCAGCAAGGCGACCGGAATCACGATTTGCAGACGTTTGGTTGCGGATTGCAGCTGCTCGAATTGTCCGCCCCAAGTCATCCAGTAGCCGGATGGGATTTTTACCTGTTGCTCGATTTGCTGTTCTGCATCGGCGACAAAGGAGCCAATATCGCGGCCACGTACATTGGAACTGATGACGATGCGACGCTTGCCGTTTTCACGGCTGACCTGATTTGGTCCTGGTGCCAGATCCAGCGTCGCCACTTCTCCGAGTGGAATGTAGCTGGCTCTGTTCTCACCGCTCTGTCCACGTGGCAATGGCAAAGGCAAGCGCTTGAGCGCTTCCAGATCGTTACGCACGTTTTCCGGCAAACGCACCAGAATGTCGAAGCGTCTATCACCTTTAAACAAGGTGCCGGCTTCCTTCCCACCTATTGCAATCGCTACCGTATCCTGCACATCGGCGACATTTAAGCCGTAGCGTGCCGTCTTGTCTCTATCGATATTGACGGTCAGCATAGGCAAGCCTGTGGTTTGCTCTACCTTCACCTCGGCCGCACCAGGAATTTTTCCCATCACAGTCGCAATCTTGGCGGCCGTATCGTTGAGCACTTCCATATCGTCGCCGAATAATTTGACGGCGACATCGCTGCGTACGCCGGAAATCAATTCATTGAAACGTAATTGGATAGGTTGTGAAAATTCGTAATTATTGCCCGGTAGTTGCGCTACCGTTTTCTGTATCGCAGCCAGTAATTCCTCACGCGATTTCTTTGGCTCCGGCCAATTCTTCTCCGGCTTCAACATGACCAAGCCATCTGAAATATTTGGTGGCATAGGATCGGATGCAATTTCGGCTGTACCGGTTCTGGAAACCACGCG
The DNA here is from genome assembly GCF_900130075.1 of Herminiimonas arsenitoxidans. Taxonomy (NCBI): domain Bacteria; kingdom Pseudomonadati; phylum Pseudomonadota; class Betaproteobacteria; order Burkholderiales; family Oxalobacteraceae; genus Herminiimonas; species Herminiimonas arsenitoxidans. Next base: position 574,057 of record NZ_LT671418.1, on the reverse strand, counting down.
TTCAATTTCAGGATGAGCCTTTTTCAAGGCGATCTCCAATTGTTGTTGCATGGCGACGGATTGCGTCAGGCTGGTGCCGGGTATGCGCAAAGACTGGATGGCAATATCGCCTTCGTTCAAGCTGGGAACGAATTCACTGCCCATGCGCGTCGCCAGCAAGCCGGACAACACAACCAGCACAGCAGCAAAGGTCAGCACCACCGGTTTATTGAGCATGACGCTATCCAGCGCTGGCCCGTACCAACGCTTGGCAGTCAGCATTAACGCGTTCTCTTTTTCAGAGACTTTATCGCCAATGAACAAAGCAACCGCTGCCGGGATGAAAGTGATCGACAAGATCATCGCACCGACCAAAGCAATCACGACCGTGAAGGCCATAGGATGGAACATCCGTCCTTCCACACCGGTTAGCGCGAAGATAGGCAGGTACACCACCATGATGATCAATTGGCCGAAGATCAATGGGCGACGCGCTTCCTTGGCTGCTGCAAAGACTTCATGGAAACGTTCTTTTCTAGTCAGTGGCCTGCCGTGATGTGCTTGCGCATGCGCCAATCTACGTACGCAGTTCTCGACTATGACGACAGCACCATCGACGATGATGCCGAAATCAAGCGCGCCCAGACTCATCAAGTTAGCGCTGACCTGATACGTAACCATGCCGGTGAAGGTAAACAACATCGACAAGGGAATCACCATCGCAGTAATCAAGGCTGCGCGGAAATTGCCGAGGAAGAGGAAGAGCACCACGATGACCAGTACCGCGCCTTCAAGCAGATTTTTCTTCACCGTATTGATGGCTTTATCGACCAAGACTGTGCGGTCGTAGACCGTGACCGCATGCACACCTGCAGGCAAGGTCTTGTTGATTTCAACCATCTTCTTGTCGACGGCTTGCGATACGGTGCGGCTGTTCTGTCCTATCAGCATGAAGACGGTGCCGAGTACGACTTCACGACCATTCTCGGTTGCTGCGCCGGTACGCAATTCACGACCAATTTCAACTTCGCCCACATCGCGTATGCGTATAGGCACGCCTTGCACATTGCCGAGGATGATGTTGCCGATATCTTCCATCGATTGCACTTGGCCCGGTGCGCGTATCAATAACTGCTCGCCACGCTTTTCGATATAGCCTGCACCTACATTGCCATTATTGCGTTCCAGCGCGGTCACGATATCTTGCAAGGTCAGGCCGTAAGAAGCCAGCCGTTCGGCCACAGGTGCAATCTGATATTCCTTGGCGAAACCACCTATCGAATTGATCTCGGTCACGCCCGGCACATTGCGCAATTGCGGCTTGATGATCCAATCCTGTATCTCACGCAAGTCGGTCAGTGTATAGAACGAGCCATCCGGTTTCTTGGCGCCCTCCTTCGCTTCCACCGTCCAAAGGTAAATCTCTCCGAGACCAGTCGAAATCGGCCCCATGGAAGGCGTAATACCAGCCGGCAAACTCTGACGTGCTTCCTGTATCCGTTCGCTGATCATCTGACGCGCAAAGTAAATATCGGTGCCGTCTTTGAAAATAACAGTGATCTGCGACAGGCCATAGCGCGAAAGCGAACGCGTTTGCTCCAGATGCGGCAGACCAGCCATCACGGTTTCTATCGGATAGGTAATGCGTTGTTCAGTTTCCAGCGGTGAATAACCAGGCGCCGAGGTATTGATCTGCACTTGGACATTGGTAATGTCTGGCACTGCATCAATCGGCAACTGTTGATAGTTGTAGATACCAAGCGCAGCCATGCCGGCCACAGCCAGCATCACCAGCCAACGCTGCTCGATGGCAAAGCGTATGAGACGTTCAAACATGATCGTTATCCCTTCGCATCAATGAGTATGTTCGGCGCTGGCTTTACCCAGTTCCGATTTGATGACGAAGCTGCCGGCCGCCGCGTATTCCATGCCAGCCTTCAATCCCTTGACGATCTCAACCAACTTGCCGTCACTGCGACCTGTGGTCACTTCTTGCGCGATAAAGCCATCCGCCACTTTGACGAAAACGACAGGCTTGTCATTGATGCTTTGAATCGCATCGGTCGCAACAGCAACCGGTACTTCGACCTCGTTGGCAACAATCTCGACGTTGACGAACAGACCTGGACGCCAGGTGCCCTGCGGATTAGCCAAGGTGACGCGCGCCTTGGCAGTACGTGTTTGTATACCCAATAAAGAACCGACATAAGCAATCGTGCCGCTCGCACTAGAATCAAATGCACTGGCCGTCACTTTTACTTTTTCTCCTACGCGCACTGCATTCAAATCCTTGGCTGGCACTGCAATCTCAGCCCAGACCGACGACAGATCGGACAGCGTGAAGATGTTGGCATCTTCCTTGACCGCTTCACCTAGTGCGATGTGCTTCTCGACGACGATGCCATCGAATGGTGCGCGGATTTCATAGCGATTGAAGGCGCCGGAAGAACCGGCATCGGCACCGAGCGCAGCCAGCTTCTGGCGTGCGTTTTGTACGGCGATTTCGGTTTCATGCAAAGTTTGTTGCGCTTGCAGGTAATCCTGTTCGGCAGAAATCTTCTCTTGCCATAATTTCTTTTCACGGTCGAAGGTCAGCTTGGCCAGCGTCAGACGTTTTTGCGCAGCGAACAATTCACTGCGTTGTTCAGACAAGCCGGTGCTGGCAATCACGGCCAGAACTTGTCCTTTCTTCACCTGCTGCCCAAGATTGGCTGGCACGCTTTGCACCACGCCAGCCAAACGCGGCACTACGTGCGCGGTACGGTCTTCGTTGAATTGGATTTCACCCGGCAGTATCAGTGCTGTCTTGATGTGTGCAGCATTGGCAGTCAATAGCGTTACGCCGGCCGTCTTGATCTGCGCATCGCTTAAAACAATCTTGTTTTCAGCATCGTGCGCTTCGCCTTCCGCCTTTTTCTCATGATGTTCTCCATCTGCATGCTTAGCGGAATCGTCATGCGCATGTTTATCTTTTTTTGTTCCTTCGTGATGTTCGGTATCGGCATGTTCTGCAGAATGGCCGTGAGCATCTCCGCTCGATGAAGAGTTTTTTCCTGATAGCAGGATCAGCCCACCCAGCAGGAAGCCGATGATGACGATTGCCGCAATGGCAATGGTTTGCTTTTTATTCAAGTTGATTTTCATGATGAATTCTTATGGCTTGTTAGCAAGGGGAGCTTCGCCGAGGATGCGATCGATCTCGGCGGCGGCGTTGTGTGCTTCGGACAAGGTGCGCAGATATTGCGATCTGGCTTGCAACAAGGTGCGTTGCGCATCCAGTACATCGAGGAAGTTGAATTTGCCGAACTCGAAGCCGGTAGTGGCTGCGTCATAGGCGCTTTGCGCTCCCGGCAAGATATCGCGTTGCAATGCTTCCGCTTCTTGCCGCGCCGTACTCAAACGCTCGTAGGCTTGCGCCAATTCGCCATCGAGACGAATTTCGGTTGCAGCCAATTCATCGCGCGCCTTGTCGGTACGACGCAAGGCTTCCAGGATATTGCCCTGATTGCGATCGAACATCGGGAATGGAATCGATAAACCGACGACCGCCTGATTGGATCCTGTCTCACCATTCTTTTTGACGCCCATGCTGACCGTCACATCAGGAATACGGCGGCTCTTTTCCACTTCCGTGACTGCCTGCCTCCGTTCCAATTCATGACGTGCGCGTGTCAGTGCCGGTGACTGCGCCAGACGCATATTCAACTCCGGCCACTGTGGCAAGACGGGCAAACTCTCTACATTGCCTTGTGCCTGCTGGAAGCGCGGCAGTGGATTGCCCCAGGTTGCGGCCAGACGTTTGCGTGCAATCACGAGTTCGCTTTTGGCCTGACTGAGTTCCAGTCGCACATTAGCTTCCGCTACGCGCGCCTTGGTTTCTTCTACCGGTGACACCTTGCCAGCTGCGACACGGCGCGATGCAACCAGACTGCCACGTTGTGCCAGCAACAGCGAAGCATCAGCCAGACGCAGACGCTCCTGCGCATTCAAGACATTGAAGAAAGCAGTAATGACAGCGGCACGTATCTCGGCACGTTTGGTGTTGAGCTCGGCATAAGCGGTGTCGTAGGCACGGCTGGCCGCGCCTATACGCGCGCTACGCTTGCCGCCCAACTCTATCGGCTGATTCAACAGCCAGGTGGTGGTACGCGTATCGCGGCGTGCGTCTTCGACCTGCACCGACACTTCCGGATTCGGTATCAGTCCTGCTTGTTGTATCGTCGCGTCAACGGCAGCAGCTTCATTACGCGCAGCAGACAGATCTGCATTGCCATCCAGCGCTAGCTTCAGCGCGGACTCCAGAGTAATGCTCTCAGCTGGTTCTACGACACGGTTCGCCGTTACGCCGCTCGCAACGGGTGCGTAAGTAGTGTTTTGTGCAGACGCTGGCATCAGCGCAAGCGCCGCCAAGCCTAGCGGCAAGAAATACCTGTACATCGAATTCTCCTGTTGATGGGGAAAGAATTCGACGAGACGTCAGGATGCAGTTAAGTGCGGATGAAAAGATCGTCCCGTCGAGTCAAGCGACGGGTTGCCGATCAGGCCGTCTGGGGCCGTCCGGTATATGGGAAGAAAAAGATGGTGGCTGTAGTTCAGCATGAACCGAACCGGTAGGAATCACAAGCAGTGCTGTCTGCATCAGAAACGATGCCTGGCTGACTGCATGGCAGTAACCGCAATCCTTGTGCAACTTCGACAAGGAACTCTTCTCGATTTGCTGATCAGCTTCAGCGTCGTGTTTGTGCTCGTGATGACCAAAATGCTGAGTCGTCGATGCTTCTTCGTGCTGACAATAGACAGCCGCTGCCGCCCAGGAGAACTGGAGCGGCAAAGCCAGCAGCATCAGAATTATCAGCAGTCTTTTCACGGGCTGAATCATAGCATCGTTTTATTTCAGTAGATGAAGTGTAGTTTTCTCAAACTGCTCGCAGCAGACGCAAACCGTTAAAGACCACGATCAGGCTCGCGCCCATATCGGCAAACACCGCCATCCACAATGTCGCCTCACCTGTCAGCGCCAACACCAGAAAGACTGCTTTGATACCAAGAGCGAGCGCGATGTTTTGCATCAGCACGGTATGCGTCTTCTTGCTCAAACCGATGAAGTCTGCCAGCTTGCCCAGGTTATCGTCCATCAAGGCAACGTCGGCGGTTTCCAACGCAGTATCGGTGCCAGCTGCACCCATCGCAAAGCCGATGTTCGCTTTGGCCAGCGCAGGCGCATCATTAATGCCGTCACCTACCATACCGACGTGGCCGTATTGATTGATCAGCTCATTAATTGCGGTCAATTTATCCTCGGGCAGCTGGTTGCCACGCACATCGGCAATGCCAACTTTGCTGCCTATCGCCTCTGCCGTATGCGGATTGTCACCGGTCAGCATGACGACCTTCACACCCAGGTTTTGCAGCTTGGCGACGGCAGCGGTACTGGTGTCACGTATGGTGTCAGCCGCTGCCAGGATCAACAAAGGAGATTCATCGGAACCGAGAATGACTGCAGTCTTGCCGGTTTGCTCGTAGGCATCCAGCTTCGCTTCTAATTCAGGGCCGCAAATCCCCAGCTCATGTATCAAACGATGATTGCCCAGATAATAGGCTTTGCCATTTATCGTGCCGCGTACACCACGACCGGTCAGTGCTTCAAAGTCGCTGACTTCAAACAGCGTATCCGACAATTGCTGCGCCTCCCAGTAAGCGACCACGGCGGATGAGACAGGATGATCCGAGCGATGTGCAAGGCTCGCCGCCAGACGCAACATCGCCTTGATATCGCCATCGTGTATCTGCAAGGTGTCGGTGACAACTGGTTTGCCTACGGTGATCGTGCCGGTTTTATCCAGCGCCAGCGCTTTCAACTTACGACCCAGCTCCAGATATACGCCACCTTTGATCAAGATGCCGTGTCGCGCTGCTGCAGCCAAGCCGCTCACTACTGTGACTGGCGTGGAAATAACCAGCGCACATGGGCAGGCAATCACCAGCAAGACCAGCGCTTTATACAACCAGGGCTGAAACGGTTGTGCCATCAGCAGCGGCGGCAAGATCGCGACCAGCACTGCCATCAAGACCACGATAGGAATGTAATAACGCGCGAATTGATCGACAAAGCGCTGCGTAGGAGCGCGTTCGCCCTGCACTTGCTGCACGCTCTTGATGATGCGCGCCAGAGTGGAGTTCGATTGCAAAGCCGTCACGCGATAATCAAAAGTGCCGCGTTCATTGATGGTGCCGGCAAAAACGGTATCACCGCTTTGCTTGGCAACTGGCATGCTTTCGCCAGTAATCGGCGCTTGATTGATCGTGCTTTGCCCCTCGACGATGATGCCGTCCAGCGGTACGCGTTCGCCCGGCTTGACCCGTACGATGGCATCCAGTTGCACTTCCGTCGCAGCGACGGGCAGCCATTCATTGTTGTCGTTACGGACGGTTGCCATTTCCGGTGCCATCGCCATCAAGCCTTTGATCGCATTGCGGGCGCGATCCAGTGACAAGGCTTCTATCATTTCGGCTGCTGCGAAGAGGAAGATCACGACCGCCGCTTCCGGCCACTGCCCGATCAAGATCGCACCGATGACGGCGAGCGACATCAGGAAGTTCATGTTCAGGGAAAAATGGCGCAAGGCGATCCAACCCTTTTTAAGGGTATCCAAACCGCCAGTCAGAATCGCGATCAATGCCAGTGAGATGACTATCCACGACGTTTCCACGCCGCTAGTCCAGGCCACGACTTCAGAACCGATTGCAGTCGCACCAGAAATCGCCATCAAGGTCCATTTCAACGGCGAGATGCGATAGTCGCCAGACAATTCACCGTGATCGGCCAGCCCTTCGCGCTCCAGATTCTGTGTGTCGGACTTTACGACAGGGTCGAGATCGAGCTTCTTCAGTGCGGTCACTATGGATTCGACCGACGGCAAATTGTGATGCACGGTTAACTCACGCTGCATCAGATTGAACTGCATACCGACGATGCCCTGCATCTTTTGGAAGCGATCGCGGATCAGCTTCTCTTCTGTCGGGCAATCCATTTTCTGGATCAACAGAACTGCTTGCGCAGCACCGCTCGCCACCATCTCTGGCGCTGCGGATGGCTGGTTTTCTGTGTGGCTATGATCGTGGTCACAACAGTGCATAAATATTCTCCTTGCAAATCAATGATTGCGTCACTATTGTCATTAGAGACCCTGTAGTCACTACAGGGTCAAGCGCTTTTTTAGATTATCTTGCCTAGAGGCTATCAAATGACGCAACAAGCACTGAAAATCGGCGAATTGGCGACGCAAACCGGTTCCTCGGTAGAAACCATACGCTATTACGAGCAGCAGAATCTGCTGCCGCAGGCATCGCGCTCGGCCAGCAATTACCGCTTGTATGGCGAGGAACATGTCAAAAGATTACAGTTCATCCGGCATTGTCGCTCGCTGGATATGACGCTGGATGAGATACGTACCCTGCTTGCGTTTCAGGACACACCTGAAGGTAACTGTGCCGGCGTGAATACCTTGCTCGATAGACACATAGAACACGTCGCTAATCGCATCAAGGAATTGAAGGCATTGCAGATAGAGTTAAAAGAATTGCGCAATAGTTGCCTGACCATACAGTCGGTCGAGGCTTGCGGCATTCTGCAAAATCTGGCGAGTGCGGAAGATACTGATCCAAAGAATCTTGGCTCGCATAGTGGCGGCTGTCATTAAACAAAATACCGATTACGTTTAATATCCAGGATGCGATTTTTGATTAAAGTAAATTATATAAATACATTTTAACTATTTGATAAATAACAAATTAAATTTACAATTCTGTGCTTTTAATCTCGGTCGCACAGTATTAATTTATACGCCCTCTTTACGCAATGCCTGTTTCTTTTTAGAAAATCTTTATACCCCTCCTGTTAACCTGCATCTCGCCATAAGAACTGATGCAGCTTACTCATACTTGAGTTTTCTTTCCCGCAATCATCATCACTTGCATGACGATTGCGCGGAGCCTGTATAGCTAGGCATTTTCTGTAGACCACATCCAAAGAGGACAAACGCAGCATGAAAAAATTGATTCTTGCCGTCGCCGTGACGGCTGCATTCACCGGCAGCATGGCGCATGCAGAAGACAACAAACCGGATAACGAAGTCAGCTTCAACGCGGCGATCACATCCGATTACCGTTACCGCGGCATTTCACAAACACGTCTGCAACCAGCTCTGCAAGGTGGCGCTGATTATGTGCACAATCCGAGTGGTTTCTATGCGGGTACCTGGCTTTCCACGATCAAGTTCATCAATGATGCGGGCGGTAGCGGCAATGTCGAAATCGATCTTTACGGCGGTAAGCGAGGTGCCATCACCAAGGATGTTTCATACGATGTGGGTGTGCTGACTTATGTCTACCCATCCAATAACTTGAAGCCTAGCGTCAATACAACTGAAGTCTACGGACAACTGGGCTATGGCCCTGCTTATATCAAGTACTCGCATGCGGTAACGAATCTATTCGGTTTCGTTGATAGCAAAAACAGCGGCTATCTGGATATCGGTGCGAATCTGGATATGGTCGATGGCTATATCCTCAATTTGCATGCAGGCCATCAAAAAGTATCTGGAACAAATGCTGGCGTCAGCAATAGCCGTTTTAGTTACACCGACTGGAAAGTGGGCGTCACCAAAGACTTTGGGATCGTTACCGGCGCGCTGGCCGTCATAGGAACTGATGCTGACAAGTCTGCTTATGCTTCGCCGGTCAACGGCAAATTCATGGGAAAAAGTACCGTCGTCGTTTCCATCAGCAAAACGTTCTAAGCCGACATTCTGCAATAAAAAACGCCTGCTTCCGCAGGCGTTTTTCTGTCAAAGAACTAAACCATACAACTTGATGGTTCTAAATCCTGATGCTCTAAGTTTTCATACGATGACTTGCCAGCCACGACCGGCGTAGGTGCCGGCCGGTGTATCCCATTCTTCACAGCCACAATCTCAGCCATGATGGATAAGGCGATCTCGGCAGGTGTCTTGCTACCGATGTACAAGCCGGCCGGTCCATGCAAATCCTGCAGCACGTGTTCGGCGATGTCGAAGTAAGTATGCAAGCGTTCGCGACGTTGTGCGCTGTTACGACGTGAGCCGATGGCACCTACATAGAAAGCCTTGGTCTGTAGTGCATCGATCAATGCCAGGTCGTCCAGTTTGGGATCGTGCGTCAGAGCGACGACTGCAGTCCTTGCATCAGGTTTCAATCGCAGAATCAGATCATCGGGCATTTCATGACTGAGCACTACGCCATCCACCTGCCAACTGGCGCGATGTTCTTCTCGCGGATCGCAAACGATGACTTCGAAGCCCAAACTCAGCGCCATCTGACACAGGAAGCGCGACATATCTCCTGCTCCGATCACGATGAGACGAGCTTGCGGCCCCAGATAGGTAGTCAATTGCTTGTCATCTAATCTGGGTACACCGTCACGACGACCTTCGTGCAATGCGACCTGACCAGTATCGAGGTTTAATATGCGTTGCGTGCTGCGTCTTTGCTGGCAAGCCAGCAGCAACTCATCCAGCCGACTACGCGCAGATACTGGTTCCAGCACCAGTTCCACGGTACCGCCGCAAGGTAGACCGAAACGATGCGCTTCGTCAGCCGAGATGCCATAGCGCAGTACTACAGGCAGTTCGTTTGAACAAAGAGCTTGCGCCCCTTCTTCCTGTATGCGGCGTATCAAGTCATCTTCTATGCAACCGCCCGACACCGAGCCTACGGTTTCGCCACGGCCATTAATGGCCATGAGCGATCCCGGTGGTCGCGGTGAAGAACCCCAGGTGCGTGCAACGGTGACGAGTACTACGGGCAGACTCGCCATCTGCCACTTCAAGGCTGTACGCAAGACGATGGTATCGAGATCTTCCATGATGTTCGCCTATGTCAGATTGAACGGTAACTGGCGCAGCGGCTTGCCGGTCAGGCTTGCGATGGCATTAGCGAAAGCTGGTGCCAACGGTGGCAGCCCCGGTTCGCCCATACCTGTCGGTGGTTCTGCACTAGGCACTATGTGGATAGCAAAGGTCGGCACGTCGGTGATACGCGCTACCGTGAAGTCGCCGAAATTGCTCTGTTCAACCACGCCATCCTTGAGTGTGATGGCCGAACCCGGCAAGCACATCGACATACCCATGATCGCTGCACCTTGTGCTTGTGCTTCTATGGTGCGTGGATTGACCGCGAGGTTGCAATGTATACCGCCGGTGACATGATGCAGTACCGGCCTGCCGTCTTGTACCGAAGCTTCCACCACATAAGCCACGACGGTGCTGAAAGACTCGTGTACCGCCACGCCCCAGGCACGTCCGGCTGCCAGCTTCCGCTTGCCATAACCGCTCTTGTCCACCGCTAATTGCAGCGCAGCACGATGGCGCGCATTTTTGTCGCCGAAGAGTTGCATGCGGTAAGCCACTGGATCCTGCTTCGTACTGCGAGCGATCTCATCGATCAAGGTTTCCATCACGAAGGCCGTGTGCGTGGAACCTACGCTGCGCCACCACAGTACCGGCACATTCAGTTTGGGATGATGTACGGTCAAACGCATAGGCACGTCATAAGGATCGCGCATGCCTTCCGTGGCTGTGCCATCGATGCCGTTTTTGACCTGAAACTGTTCAAACACCGAGCCGGCTGTGATGGACTGGCCAACGAGGACATGATCCCAGGCCAGCACTTTGCCGCGTTCGTCGAAACCTATGCGTGCGTGGTGCAAGTGCATAGGACGATAGTAGCCGCCGTGCATATCATCTTCACGACTCCACAGCGTACGCACCGGCACATTCAAGCCGGCAGAGCGTGCAGCTTTGGCGATTTCGCACGCTTCGACCACGAAGTCACTGCTGCTGGCAAAACGCCGGCCGAAACCGCCACCCGCCATTTGTACATGCACTTCAACTTGCTCAGGTTTGAGACCCAGCACGCGTGCGACTGCTGCGCCATCCAGACCTGGGCATTGCGAGCCAGTCCATATTTCAGCACGTCCATCGCCGAGCTTGACGGTGCAGTTAAGCGGCTCCATCGCTGCATGCGCCAGATAGGGAAATATGTACTCGGCATCTATCTGTTTAGGCGCGTTTGACAACGGCGCCATGTCGGCGTCGAACTTGCGCGGGCCGGGCTGAGCGACTAACGCGCGGTACTGAGCGAGTTGTTTTTCGCTATCCACTTTTTCGACGGCGGCAGTGTTCCACTCCAGTTTCAGTGCATCGCGTGCCTGCTTGGCCGGCCAGTAACCATCAGCGATCACAGCTACGCCTTCGCCGCCACGATCTACTGGTATGCGGAATACAGCCTTCACGCCTTTCACCGCGCGTGCAGCGCTATCGTCTACCGATGCCAGACGAGCGCCGAACACTGGTGGGCGTGCTACCACAGCTGTCAACTGGCCAGGCAAATGGACGTCGATGCCGAATGATTGTTTGCCGCTGCTCTTGGCTTTCGCATCCAGACGCGTGGTCGGCTTACCGATGATGCGAAAATCTTTTGGATTCTTCAGCGTGACTTTTTCAGGGACGGGAACGTTCATCGCCGCTTCCGCCAGTTGGCCGTAACTCAGCTTGCGTCCACCCGGCCCTATTACTGAACCAGATTGCGTACGCAAGGTAGACACGTCGACGTTCCAGCGCGCTGCAGCGGCACTCAGCAACATGGCGCGGGCACGTGCGCCCAGTTCGCGGTATTGCGTGAAGCTGTTCTTGACCGAATTGGAACCACCGGTGATGTGTATACCGAATTGCGGATCAATGTAAGCAGGATCGTTGGAGCCATGCTTGCTGCGCACCAGACTCCAGTCAGCATCCAGTTCTTCCGCCAATATCATCGGCAATGCTGTCTGCACGCCTTGACCAAATTCCAGTCGATTGATCGCAACCGTGACTTCGCCATTGGGAGCGATATGCACGAAGGCTGAAGGTTGTTGCGTTGGTTTCAGGGCGTTGCTGGCGGCTTGTCCCATAGCCAGGTGCGGAAAAGCACCTAGCGCCAAGCCGGCAGCACCGCTCACTTTGAGAAATTGGCGGCGAGAAAATGTGCCTGCTTCTTTAGGTTGTTCGCGGCTCAGCAGATGTTGCAGAGCACGGGGCATTTCGCTGTAATCGATATTGGGCAACATGGCAGCTCCTTATTGGATTAAGCGAGAGCTTTGGCGGCATCAGCCACCGCAGCGCGAATACGGACATAGGTACCGCAGCGGCAGATGTTGCCAGCCATGGCGGAGTCGATTTCTGCAACTGTTGGTTGCTTGCCGCGTGGCAATGACTTGAGGAAACCTGTAGCGCTCATGATCTGACCGCTCTGACAGTAGCCACATTGCGCCACGTCGTGCTTGACCCATGCCGCATGCACGGCAGCACCGACCTTGTCGCTGCCATCGGTCGCAGCTTCGATGGTGGTGATCTTCTTGCCTTCTATGGAAGAGACTGGCGTGATACACGAGCGGATGGCAGCACCATCCATGTGCACGGTACAGGCACCGCACAAGGCAGCGCCGCAACCGAATTTGGTTCCTGTCATTTGCAGGTTGTCGCGCAGTACCCACAGTAATGGAGTGTCAGCTGCAACGTCCACCTGGACGTTCTTGCCGTTAAGATTGAGTGTGACCATGAGAGCCTCCGATGGTAGAGAGAAAGATGTTCAATGTTGATACGCTTTGCGGAATGTTTCCGCGCACTTCCAACGTCAAGTTCAAGCAACTAACTCACAAGCAAGCTCCCTGGTACTCAGGGACTTGTCTGTCGATCCGTATCCGACAACAGTTGCCAGATGTTCACGCAGCCTCCGAATATCGCCCTCAATATTAGGCGCTTTCATGACGTCGTGGCTGGAAAATGATGGCAGGATATCGACACCGCAGAATTTGTAATTGGCGGTATTGCTGATGAATACATCATCGACAGTTTTGCCTGCAAACAAGACTTGTTCCTTGTTGCCAAATGCTTCCTGCGGCGCATTCCATGTCAGGGACAGCATGTACTTCTTGCCCTGCATCTTGCCGCCGGTACCGTACTGCTTGTTCGGATCGTCACGCGTCCGGCCATCACCTGTCAGAAAGCTTTGCAGGAACATACCAGCCGTGAATACTTCATCGACGTATTTTTTGTATATCCATGGCATGCCGAACCAGTAAACCGGTGATTGCAAAATGATGAGGTCGGCCCAGACATGCTTTTGCACCTCGGTATCGAGGTCATAGCCTTGCTCGATCTCGGTGTGTCTGACTTCGTAACCTTGCTTCTCCATTTCATTCTGAATGACTTCGATCATGGTCTCGTTCAGTCTGCCAGTGGAAATACCTTCATAGAACTGGTGTGCGTTGATAATTAGTACATTTTTCATCATGGGCCCTCTGTGATTTACCGGGATACATACGGTTTTTCAGTTGCTGCTTGCTTGAGATGCATTGTGCCCTCAGAGTTGAGATAGTCGATTGCCTGATTCGATGTGCTTATTGCCCAATTTGATGAATTGGCGGCGGAACTGAATAACAAGAGCGTTGCTAGTGCTAGGCTACGCCTTGAGATTATTTCTTTCACAGTGCTATGAAAATGGACGACAAAATGCAAACAGCGAGTAGCCATGTACTTGCCAAACTAGTCGGTGATATTGCCCGAACCGATGGTGAGCACACCGTACAAATTCCCACACTGATGCTGTACCGACGCAGTGCGGCTACCGATCCTGTGCCTTGTATCTATGGACTGGGACTGGGAATCACCGTGCAAGGTAATAAGCGTGTCACCTTGGGCGATGAAATTTTTGAATATGGCCCTGGACAATCACTCGTCACCTCGGTTGACCTGCCTGTAGTGTCCTATGTCACACGCGCCAATCTGGACGAGCCTTATTTAGGTTTGCGTCTGGAGCTGGATGCACGTCTCATCGCCCAGTTGGCTGCAGAAATGGATTTCACGGCGCCGCTTAAGGTCGCGACTTCGCGCGCGCTGTCCATCGTGACTTTGGATGACAGTCTGCTTGATGCGTTGATACGGCTGATTCAACTTTTGGATGAACCTCAGCTCATTCCACTCGTTGCTCCGCTCATTCAACAAGAGATTGTTGTTCGATTGTTGAAAGGCGAACACGGCCCTTCGTTACGGCACATGGTTGCAGTTGGCTCCCCTAGCCATCAGGTTGCCAAGGTGCTTTCATGGCTGAAGCAGAACTATAAGGAAGAAGTCACCATGGATGATCTGGCGACCAAAGCACACATGAGTCCTTCAACTTTTCGCCAGCATTTTCGTGTGGTAACAGGCATGAGCCCACTGCAATATTTAAAAAATCTGCGTTTGCAGGATGCTCGACAATTGATGCTCAACGAAGACATTGATGCGAGCAGCGCAGCGGTGCGTGTGGGATATGAGAGTGCATCTCAGTTCAGTCGCGAATACACGCGCTTGTTTGGTGCGCCACCAGTACGAGACATTAAACGGATGCGATTGGCTTCCTGATTAATATAGTTGTTATCCACATCCAATCTCGTAAAACAAATTACTCATCACAATACTTTTGCAAAGATTGTGATCGCAAAGCGTTAAGAAAATAGTAGAAAGTTTTCTCGCAAACAATCTACATCTCCGCAGGGAAAACATTACCAAAATTTAATTTGCATACAAGCAAAGCGGAATGGAATTCGGACTATTACTTGCTGTCCAATCCATACACGTTACCTCCTGCAAGCTCTCATCGCACCGGCGTAACCATAAAGAAGATGCTCGGGTTTAACCACCAAAGGAGATCAACATGTGGGCCCTGCTATTACTGCCGTTTATCGGCTTATTGTGGCTGCCGTTCTATAACCACGAATTCCCTACTCTCTTCGGCTTTCCATTTTTCTACTGGTACCAACTGGCATGGGTACCGATCACTTCGCTGCTGATCTGGATCGTGTATCGCCACGGCAAAAGCAGAGGAGATGAATGATGGACAGCAAAATTAACTGGACGGCACTGGCCGTCTTTGTCTTTTTCTTCATATTGGTCACCGCGATGGGCTTTGCCGCTTCACGCTGGCAAAGTGGTAAAGCGAATAAGGGTGCGCATCTGGATGAATGGGGTCTGGGTGGGCGTAACTTCGGTACCTGGATTACGTGGTTCCTCGTCGGCGGTGATTTCTATACCGCATACACCGTCATCGCCGTACCAGCACTGGTTTATGCAGTCGGCGCGTATGGTTTCTTCGCTCTTCCCTATACGATCATCGTCTACCCTATCGTGTTCGCCATCATGCCGAAACTGTGGAATGCGGCGCATCGTGCTGGGCATGTTACTGCTGCTGACGTCGTGTACGGACGCTATAGTTCACGCACGCTGGAATTTGCAGTAGCAATCACTGGCGTCATCGCCACCATGCCGTACATCGCGTTGCAGTTGGTCGGTATGGAAGTGGTTATCAAGGCGCTCGGTCTGACAGGTGAATTACCTTTGGCCGCAGCGTTCATCATTCTCGCGCTCTACACTTATTCAGCAGGCTTGCGCGCACCAGCCCTGATTGCGTTCGTGAAGGATTTGATGATTTACATCGTGGTGCTGGTTGCCATTGTGTTGGTACCGATGAGACTCGGTGGCTACGGCGCAGTGTTCTCTTCCGCCGGCGCAGCCTTCGCTGCCAAAGGTGGTGCCACCGGACTTTTCCTGCAGCCGCAACAGATCCTGCCGTTTGCCACGCTGGCACTCGGTTCTGCGATGGCGGCGTTCATGTATCCGCATACGCTGACCGGTATTTTTGCAGCAAAAAGTGCTGACACGATCAGGAAAAATGCAGTCTTCCTGCCAGCCTATACCGTGCTGCTTGGCTTGATCGCACTGCTGGGCTTCATGGGACACGCTGCTGGCATCAAGATCACAAGCAACAATGATGTGGTGCCTGCATTGTTCAACGCATTGTTCCCAAGCTGGTTCACTGGTTTCGCCTTCGCAGCCATTGCGATCGGTGCATTGGTGCCAGCAGCGGTGATGTCTATCGGTGCATCTAATTTGTTCACACGTAACTTCTGGAAACCTTATGTCAATCCAGCCATCACGCCAGCCGGTGAGCAGCAAGTGGCAAAAATCGTATCGTTGGTGGTCAAAGTCGGTGCCCTGGTTTTCATCCTGTTCCTGCCTACCCAGTTCGCTCTCGATCTGCAATTGCTGGGCGGTGTATGGATATTGCAAACATTCCCTGCCGTCGTATTCGGCCTGTTCTTCTGCTGGTTCCGCGCTCCAGCTCTGTTGGCTGGTTGGGCGATTGGTATGGCAGGCGGTAGTTGGCTGGCCTTCTCGGATGGCATCAAACCTGTACATACATTGATGCTAGGTGGTTCCGGCTATACGATCTATACAGGCTTGCTGGCATTGGCACTGAATATTGCCGTCGCTGTAGTGGTGCAATTGGTGCTGGGCGAACGCGGTGCAAACAAACCAGCACTGGAGACGCTGACACGCTAAATTGCTATCGTTGTCATCATTGATGAACGGGCTTGGGTCATCACGACTCAAGCCCGTTTAACAAGCAGATAGAGAATCAGGCCACAAGTACGCGTTTATATATTTCGTTTACACATTAGCCCTAATCTTTTAGAAAATTTTTATATTCAGGCTGCTAATCTGCTTGTCATCATAACGACGAAGCAGGTTCTCATGAATCGCTTGACCTTGATGCACACGCAATCAGCAATACGACATTTCAGCTCGCTAGCAAACCAGTCGACAACAAACTCTTTAAGCATCACCCATTCTGAAACCGGCAAGTCCATCGCTGCGCCCTCTTTTACGCCCTCCACTGCATCGCATACATCATCAAAACTTGATCGCATGAATGAGCTTGCATTGAAGCCATCATCGAACTCTGTCTCATCTATCTACGATTCTGCAGCAACAAAAAATACTCAATCGACAGATGCTGCCGGGCATCCAATACAGGCAAAGAACAATGAATGTCTGATGCTGCTGACGATCAGCGCTGATTGTGTTGCAGAACTACGGCATCTCGTCATGCGTACCTGCGGCGAATGGATAGTCTTCATACGCACACAGCCTATCGCACACGCGACAAAGATCAAGGTATGGCTATGCATGAGCAATCCGGCAAGCGATATGGTCATGGATGCCGTGATGCGCGCCTTACCCAGCGCAGAGTTTGGTCAAATCACGCACGGCTAATGCGTAAATCTATTTTCAGCATCAGAAAGAAAAGTAATGACAGCTTTTGAAGGCATTTGGGTTCCTATCGTGACGCCATTCCATAATGGCGAAGTCGCACTCGATGCAGCGCAGCGCCTCGCGGCTGATCTGGTTGACAAGGGTATTCATGGGATAGTCGTCTGCGGTACAACGGGTGAAGCAGCCGCATTAAGTGAGCACGAACAGGCAACATTGCTATGTGCAATTATCGAAGCCGTAGGCGCGCGTTGCCCTGTCGCGATGGGAGTCAGCGGCAGCAATACACGCGTAGTCGCTGAAAAAGTAAAAAGCTACAACCACTATGCGCCCGCAGCTTATTTACTCTCTGCGCCATCCTATGTACGTCCATCGCAAGAAGGCATACTGTGGCACTTTCAAGCGGTCGCATCGCAGACTGATCTACCCATCATCATCTACAACATCCCTGCGCGTACCGGCGTCAATATCGACGCATCGACTGTCGCCACATTGGCGATGGATCCGCACTTTATCGCTATCAAAGAAAGTAGCGGCGATGTTTCACAGTTAATGAAGATTATCAACAATACTTCATTGAAAGTACTATCAGGCGATGATGCCCTGCTCCTAACTACACTTGAGCTAGGTGGACATGGCGCGATCTCGGCAGGTGCGCATATACGCCCCGATCTTTTTGTACGCATCGTTGATTTGATGCGTGCAGGACAAACCGAGCAGGCATCCATCATCTTCCATGCGCTGTTGCCGCTCATACGACTACTGTTTTCAGAACCAAATCCAGGCCCGATCAAAGCCGCATTGGCAATACAAGGAAAAATGAACGATAACTTGCGTCTGCCTATGACGCCTATGTCATCTGCAGGCAAGGACAAACTTGCAGGGATATTGCAGGAAGTTGCAGATTTGCGGGTATAGCTTTTAAGGCAAGGTGATCAGCCTACATTACCTATTCGTAATATGCTTCTAGGAACTGTCTTGTCATCGATAGAGTCTTAATAAAGACTCATCAACATTTGTACTTGATTGCACGGTAGCAACCTCTACATCGCTGTTACAGTCCGTAACAAGATCAGGGTCAACTCTGCAGCAATTCCAGGCGTTGAACATACATCGGGACAGGACCGCATGTGCGGCCCGCCATCATACAAGCTGACAGGTGCGCAACATGAAAGCGAATAACAACAACTTCTCCACTTTGGTAGCCTCATCACTGGTTATTAGTCTGCTTGCTCTTGCAGGCTGCAACAAAGCAGAAACTCCGGCAACACCTCCCGTTGCTACTACGCCGACACCCACACCAGCGCCTTACACACCACCAACTGCTGATCAGTTATCGCAGATGGTCGCACCGATAGCATTGTTTCCTGACAAACTGGTTGCACAAGTTTTGGCCGGCGCGACCTATCCTGATCAAATTACCGCAGCCAATCAATGGCTAGGGCAAAACCCAACATTGAAAGGTGACGCATTGCAAAATGCGGCAAATCTGCAACCTTGGGACGTCAGCGTCAAATCATTGACCGCCTTCCCTGCCGTACTCGCGCAGATGGCAAATAACATCCAATGGACGACAGCGCTTGGCGAAGCCTATGCCAACGATCCTAACGATGTGATGAACGCCATACAGACTATGCGCTTGCGTGCGCAACAAGCCGGTAATCTTAAAAATTCTCAGCAAATGCGCGTGACATCCAACCCGCGTCCAGCACCACCGCCTGGCTACGCGGATGAATCAGGCTATTCGGTCATAGCGCCACCATCGCAAACCATCGTGATTGAATCAGCGCAACCGGATATGGTCTATGTGCCTCATTACAATCCTGCGGTTGTCTATGGCGCGCCGATTCCTGTTTATCCAAGTTACGCGTACAACCCTGGCTACAGCTCCGGCAACTTGATCACGACCGGCATCATCTCCTTCGGCATTGGCATCCTGGTTGGCAATGCCATCAGCCATCATGATGGCTGGGGCTGGCATTCCTGGGGCATGAACTGGGGCGGTCGCGGCCCTGGTTCCGGTCCGGATTATGGTGGTGGCAATGGCTGGAATCGCCCCGCTGTGACCTATAACAATTCGACCTATATAACGAAATCGACGACCATCATTAACCGCAACAATAATTCTTCACACATCACCAACAACTTTGGTGGACCGAACAACAATGTTCCTGCAGTCAACAATAATGCAAGTCGTCCTAACTTCAGCGGTGGTGCACAGAATGTTCATCCGCAAAACTTTGGCACGCATACGCAACCGCAAAACGGCCCCATGACCATGCCGCACTTCAATGCTGCTGATACACATCAAGGTGCACGTCCAGCACAGACTGGACCTGGCCCGCAGCACAATACAAACACGCTACATTCAGCACAAACGCGAGATGTGCCACCGCATGCCAATAATCGCGGCGTTGAACGTCCTCAGTCCGAAACCGGACAACGCCTGAATTCCACTGGGTTCCAGCATTCAAACGGACAGCAACATACCTTGAGTACAGAGAACAGACAGCAAAATCCTGTGCATACGGCGCCTTCGCCAAATACGCTGCGTTCGACTGGTGGTCAACAAAACGAGATGCACCAACAGCAACATATGGAGAGAGAAAACAGAGCTGTGCGCTCTAACCCTGAACCGCAGGTCAGACCGCAAATGCAACAGCAACAGCAACAGCAGCAACAATTTCATCCACAAGTGCAGCAACACTCTGCACAGCAACAACCACGTCCAGAACAATCACGTCCACAACCGCAGCCGCAGCATATGCAGGCACCACATCCACAAGCTCAACAGCCCCATCCACAGACTCAACAGCATGCGCAAGAACGCCCGCATCCTGCTAAACAAGAAGAGCGAAAAGAACGCTAAAGTACTTGGACCAAATCAGACGGCACCCGCCGTCTGATTTTTTAGTTCGTTTCCAATTCAGTCTTGCACTCAACAGTCAATTTCTCCGCAAGTAAATGCCGCTAACACTTGCGTATCGCAAGCTGGCCAATACTCTCCAATACAGTGTGATGCTGCTGGTATCATGCTTAGCCATCAGCTTTCAGAGTCGATACAAAAGAAGCCTCTCGTATCCGCACTCAGCCATCACGACAACTACACAATATGAATCTCGCATCCCATACATGGCAGCAGCGTTTTATTACGCTAGCCACAGAAGCCGCCGGGAACGACGGCGCGCATGACATCAATCATTTGCACAGAGTCTGGCAAACCGCACAAACGCTGCTGACCGACCATCCGGAAGCAGATGCGCTCGTCGTACAAGCGGCGTGCTATCTGCATGATTTAGTTAATCTGGCCAAGAATGATCCTGATCGCCATCTGGCATCACGACAAGCCGCGCAACTCGCCTGCCGTCAATTGGAGGCGATGAATTTCCCATCGGATAAATTGGCACCTCTTGCGCACGCCATTGAAGCGCACAGTTTTTCTGCCAACATCACACCACTCACGATAGAAGCGCGCATCGTGCAGGATGCCGACAGGCTCGATGCCTTGGGTGCAGTTGGATTGGCGCGACTGTTTTACATCGCTGGTCGCATGGGTAGCGAGCTTGCGCATTCTGATGATCCGATTGGATCTCGACGCGAACTGGATGACAGGCGTTATGCGCTGGATCACATCGAAGTCAAGCTGGCCAAACTTCCTGCCAGCATGCAAACCGATGCCGGTCGCAAATTGGGTGAACAACGATTGGAATGGATATATGACTTCCGCGATACCTTCATTGCCGAATGGGGCACGCAGAATACGTGATCCAGCATCGATATGGCAGATAGATAAGGCTTTATTACACGCACCACTTTGACGCCTGATGCGTTGCTGGCATTGATTATGCGGTTGCTGTGTCTATCTGCAACGGTGCAAATTCTTGTCCAAAATTTCACAAAAAGTTAACGCACATCAATTTCCCTCTCTAAAAAGCACCCCTGCATACGTACGCCCAAATATGCGCCCCATTTAAGGGCGCATTTATTTTACCCGCACCATTGCCACATTGATCATCACCTAAACGGTGCGTGCAATGCATGTCGCTTGCTCCAAATCTTGTAAATCAGGGCTAACCGGCATCTTTGCTGCTCCCGGCAATTGGCATGCATTCTGCTAAAGCAACAAGGCGGTTCGTTACTCTCATTGATTCTTCCTTTCACTGTAGGAGCACTTCATGTCACGTCGCACTATCCTAAAAGCAACAGCACTTGGCGCGTTCACACTAGCAGCTTCTTCCTGGCTTCCCACCGCTTTTGCCGCTGACACTATCAAGGTCGGCATCCTGCATTCGCTCTCCGGCACCATGGCCATCTCCGAAACCTCGTTGAAAGACGTGGCGCTGATGACGATCGATGAAATCAATGCCAATGGCGGCGTCATGGGCAAGAAGCTGGAAGCTGTCATCGTTGATCCAGCATCCAACTGGCCTTTGTTCGCGGAAAAAGCACGACAGTTGATCTCGCAAGACAAGGTATCCGTCGTCTTCGGTTGCTGGACTTCGGTTTCACGCAAATCTGTACTGCCAGTCTTCAAGGAACTCAACAGCCTGCTGTTCTACCCAGTTCAATACGAAGGTGAAGAACTCGAGAAAAACGTCTTCTACACCGGCGCAGCACCTAATCAGCAAGCCATCCCCGCTACCGAATACCTGATGTCGAAAGAAGGCGGCGGCGCCAAGCGCTTCGTCCTGCTCGGTACTGACTATGTCTACCCACGCACTACCAACAAGATTCTACGTTCCTTCCTGCATAGCAAAGGTGTGAAGGATGCCGATATCGATGAGGTCTACACACCGTTCGGCCACTCCGATTACCAAACCATCGTCGCCAACATCAAGAAGTTCGCAGCAGGCGGCAAGACAGCGGTCATCTCCACCATCAATGGCGACTCCAACGTGCCTTTCTACAAGGAATTGGGTAATGCAGGCTTGAAAGCGACCGACGTTCCTGTCGTTGCATTCTCGGTCGGTGAAGAAGAATTGCGCGGCGTCGATACCAAACCACTGGTCGGCCATCTGGCAGCATGGAACTACTTTGAATCGGTGAAGAATCCAGTCAATGCAGCCTTCATCAAAAAATGGAAAGCCTATGCAGTAGCGAAAAAACTGCCTAACGCAAACACGGTAGTGACCAACGATCCGATGGAAGCAACCTACGTCGGCCTCTATATGTGGAAGCAAGCAGTAGAAAAAGCCAAGTCCACCGATACCGACAAAGTGATCGCAGCAATGGCTGGCCAAACCTTCAAGGCACCATCCGGCTACACACTGGAAATGGACAAAACCAATCACCACTTGCACAAACCAGTGATGATCGGCGAGATCAAGGCTGATGGTCAGTTCAACGTAGTGAATAAAACCAAAACCACCATCCGTGCGCAACCTTGGAGCCCATACATTCCAGGTAACGAGTCCAAGCAAAAGTTGTAATCGACGCCAACGGTTGCAGAGCAACCGTGTCTAGCAAGTAGGTATTGCGCCGGATGATTGTTATCCATCCGGTGCAATACATCTCATACCTGACGCATTCCGCACTGATCTCACGATCCGCGGCCAGGACATTCCGTCTTGCTACACCATGAAAAAACCATGAGACTGTTCTCCAGAATTCTCGCTACCGGCTTGCTCAGTGCCTGGTTATGCATGCAAGCGATCAGCGCGTATGCAGCCATCGATCCAGCCTTGCTCAAGCCGCTGGCAGGTGATGATCCTGACGCGCGTATCGCTGCGGTCACGCAAATCGCCGCACTCGCAAATGAAGATGCGCGCAAGATACTGAACGCGATCAACAACGACGCGCTGTACGCAACGCCTGCTGGCGACGTATATATCATTGAAGATACCGAAGCCTTCAATCCCGCTACCGACAAAACCGGCCCTGCACCGGATGATGCAGAAGGCATCACCGTCAACAATCGTCTGCGTGGTGTGGTCGAGAGCGCACTCTCTGGTCTGCAATTGTTTTCTCAGGATAGAAAGGCGCGTCTGACTGCCGCTACCGACTTGCTGAAAACAGCCGATCCCGAGCAAATTCCGCTGATCAATAAAGCGCTGGAAAAAGAAAGCGATCCAGCCATCAAGGAACTGCTGCAACAAGTCGTCGCTACTGCCAATCTGCATGCGCCTGATGCCGCTACGCGCCAGGCAGCAGTCAAGACGCTCGCCAGCACGACCAATGCCAGCCTGAAGCCACTGCTGGAACAAATGCTGGTGAAGAATCCCGACGGCAGTTACGTCGAACCTGATGAAGCTGTACGCAGTGAAGCAACGCGCACACTCTCTGCATTGAATCGTCATCTGACCATTACCGAATTCGTCGGCAAACTGTTTTACGGCGTTTCGCTAGGCAGCGTCTTGTTGCTGGCTGCGCTGGGACTCGCAATCACCTTCGGCCTGATGGGCATCATCAATATGGCGCACGGCGAATTGCTGATGATAGGTGCGTACACCACTTACGTTTGCCAACTCGTCTTTCGCAAATATTTTCCTGAAGCCATCGACGCCTATCTGCTGGTCGCCCTGCCCGCCGCCTTCATCGTAGCCGGCGCAGTCGGTATCGCATTAGAACGTCTGGTCATACGCTGGCTATATGGCCGCCCTTTGGAAACGCTGCTCTGTACCTGGGGCATCAGCCTGATATTGATGCAAACGGTGCGTTCCATCTTCGGCGCACAAAACGTAGAAGTTGCGAACCCCAGCTGGATGTCCGGCGGCATCACGGTGCTCGGTTCTCTGGTGCTGTCGTATAACCGTATAGTCATCATCTTCTTCGCGCTATTCGTGGTGCTGGCAGTGTGGCTGATCCTGAACAAGACCCGCCTCGGTCTGTTCGTGCGTGCCGTGATGCAGAACCGTCGCATGGCAGCTTGCGTCGGCGTCTCCACCGGCAAGATAGACATGATGACCTTTGGCCTCGGTTGCGGCATCGCCGGACTCGGCGGTGTCGCGTTGTCGCAGCTCGGCAATGTCGGCCCCGATCTTGGTCAAGGTTATATCGTTGATTCCTTTATGGTGGTGGTGCTGGGTGGCGTCGGTCAGTTGGCCGGCACCGTGATTGCCGCATTCGGTCTGGGTGAGGTCAATAAATTCCTCGAACCGGTCGCCGGCGCAGTGCTGGCAAAGATCTCGATTCTGGTCTTCATCATTGTCTTTATCCAAAAACGCCCTCAAGGCCTGTTTGCACTCAAAGGCAGGAGCGTGGAATGAGTCCTATCTTGAAACCTTCCCTCTTTTCACGTCCGGCCTGGATAGGCATCGTCTTCTGCGCCATCGTGCTGGCTTTGCTGCCTATTTTGAATCTGTGCTTTCCGGCTGGTCATGTGCTGCATATTTCCAGCTACACCATCGCACTGGTCGGCAAGTTCATGTGCTACGCGATGGCAGCTTTAGCGCTGGATCTGGTGTGGGGTTACACCGGCATCCTCTCACTGGGTCACGGCGTGTTCTTCGCACTCGGTGGTTACGCACACGGCATGTATCTGATGCGTGCCATCGGTCGTGACGGCGTATATCAGAGCAATCTGCCTGACTTCATGGTCTTCCTGAACTGGAAGGAATATCCATGGTACTGGTGGATGACGGAACACTTTTGGTTCGCGATGTTGCTGGTGGTATTGGTGCCGGGTCTGCTTGCATTTATCTTTGGCTACTTCGCCTTCCGCTCGCGCATCAAGGGCGTGTACTTTTCCATCATCACGCAAGCGATGACCTTCGCCTTCATGTTGCTGTTCTTCCGCAACGATACCGGCTTCGGCGGCAACAACGGCTTCACCGACTTCAAACGCATACTCGGCTTTACGATTACTGCCCCTTCAACCAAGGCTGTGCTGTATCTGGTCACGCTGGCTTTCCTGCTCGGTGCCCTGCTGCTGTGCCGTGCAATTGTCACTTCCAAGTTGGGACGCGTTCTGCAAGGCGTGCGTGATTCGGAATCGCGCTTGATGTTCATCGGCTACAACCCCCTGTGGTTCAAGCTGTTCGTGTGGACCTTGTCCGCCGTGTTGTGCGGCATTGCGGGTGCGCTGTACGTACCGCAAGTCGGCATCATCAATCCGTCAGAAATGTCGCCCGCCAATTCGATAGAAATGGTGATCTGGGCGGCAGTCGGTGGGCGCGGCTCCTTGCTCGGCCCCATTATCGGTGCATTTACCGTCAACGGCTTGAAGAGCTGGTTTACCGCTGCCTTCCCTGATCTGTGGCTGTACGCGCTGGGATTGATCTTCATCCTGGTCACGCTGTTCATGCCACAAGGCATCCTCGGTCTGGTCAAAAAACTCAAGAAACAAAAGAATGAAGAGGCCGCAGTATGAGCGAACTCTATAATCCGGCCGAACCATCCGACCGCGTCGACAACAATGAACACGCCGATCACGGCGTCACCTACTCGCGCCTGAAGCCAGAAGGTCTGGACACCGCGCACGGCGTCATCCTGTATCTGGAAAATATCACCGTCTCTTTCGACGGCTTCAAGGCCATCAACAATCTGAATCTGGATATCTCGGTCGGTGAACTACGCTGCATTATCGGACCCAATGGTGCGGGCAAGACCACGATGATGGATGTGATCACCGGCAAAACGCGACCAACGGCTGGCACTGCATTCTTCGGCCAAAGCATCGATTTGACCAAGATGACCGAATATGAAATCGCGCACGCTGGCATAGGTCGCAAGTTCCAGCGACCGACAGTGTTCGAGCAGCATACCGTCTTCGAGAATCTGGAACTGGCGATGAAGATGGACAAGCGTGTGAAAACGACCTTATTCGCCCGTCTGAATTCGGAGCAGATAGGCAAGATAGAAGAAATTCTTACGCTGATACGTCTGAACGGCCAGGAGCATCGCATCGCTGGCCTGCTTTCGCACGGCCAAAAGCAATGGCTGGAAATCGGTATGTTGCTAATGCAGGAACCGCAATTGCTGCTGCTGGATGAACCGGTAGCTGGCATGTCCGATGCAGAAACCGCACGAACAGCCGAGTTGCTGAACGAGCTACGCGGCAAGCATTCCATTATGGTGGTTGAGCATGACATGGGCTTTGTCGAAGAAATTGCGCAAGGCGGCAAGGTCACCGTGCTGCATGAAGGTTCGGTGCTGGCTGAAGGCACGATGCAGCAGGTGCAATCAGATGAACGCGTCATCGAAGTGTATTTGGGAAGATAAGAACATGCTGCAAGTTAATCAACTCAATCAATATTACGGCGCCGCCCACACCTTGCGCGGCGTGTCGCTCAATGTCGAAAAAGGCAAATGCCTGTCCCTGCTCGGTCGCAACGGCGTCGGCAAAACCACGCTACTGAAATGTCTGATGGGTGTGCTGCCGGTTGCCGCTGGCAATGTCAGTCTCGAAGGTCGTGACATCACCAAAATGAAGCCGCATCAACGCGCCGCACTTGGCATCGCCTACGTACCACAAGGTCGTGAAATCTTTGCCCGTCTGACCGTAGAAGAAAACCTGTTGATGGGTATGGCGACCAAATCCGGCAAGAAAGTCTCGGTGATCAAGGGCGAAGTCTACGAACTGTTTCCGGTACTGAAGGAAATGTTACATAGACGCGGCGGCGATCTATCCGGCGGGCAACAGCAGCAACTGGCGATTGCCCGCGCTCTGCTGGCCGAACCCAAGCTCATCATTCTGGATGAACCGACCGAAGGCATACAGCCATCCATCATCAAGGACATAGGCCGCGTCATCAAGCTGCTGCGTGAACGCGGCGACATCGGCATCTTGCTGTGCGAGCAATATTTCGATTTTGCCCGTGAGCTGGCCGATACTTTTATCGTCATGTCACGCGGTGAAGTGGTTGCCTCCGGCACCCAGGATCAAATGGATGATGAAAACGTTAAAAAACACCTGGCTGTATAAAAATTACATCAGCCTGTTCCCGTGATGGTGCCTACCTTTTTATAATAAGTTTGCTATAAAAGTACTTCATTCGGCCGACTTTGCACTTCACTAGAGATCAACATTTTTCATGAAACGCATCAATGATCCAGTCACTCCCGCTGATACGAGCAACGCGCATCCTGCGTCTGCTCGTCACAATCAGGCGCGGCTGTCACTCGGATTTACCGACGATGCAGGTACCACACGCATGACCGAACGCAGTCACTACGGCCCTTTGCGTGTGCAAAAACCGCTGTATCCGGAACACCCTGCCGTTTGTCACGCCATTATCGTGCATCCGCCCGGCGGCATCGTCGGTGGCGATCAATTAACGATCAACGCCCGTGTCGGCGACTGCGCGCATGCGCTGCTGACGACACCCGGTGCAGGCAAGTGGTATCGCTCCAACGGCCATCTGTCACAACAGCAAGTCACACTGGAAGTCGGCACGCAGGCAAAGTTGGAGTGGCTACCGCAAGAAACCATTTTCTTCAACGATGCCGACGTCAGGCTGGAACACAATGTATCCCTGGCTGCCGACGCACTGTACATAGGCGGTGAAATTCTCTGCTTTGGCCGCACAGCCTCGGGCGAATCCTTCGACAACGGCCGCATCGCGCAACGCACCAGCATACGGCGCGATGGCAAATTACTGTGGTTTGAACAAGGCGCTCTGCAGGCCAAGAGCACATCGATGACCAGCCCTTTATCACTAGCCGGCTATACCGTCTGTGCCACCTTGATTGCCGTCGGAAAAACCATGAATGGCGCTTTCCTCAATGCACTGCGAGAAGAATCAGCCGAGATTGCGCAAGACGGCCGCAGCGGCGCGACACAAATCAAACAGGTACTGGTAGCGCGCTACCTCGGTCACTCCAGTGAAACGGCCAGACTGTGGATGACGCGTGCATGGCAACGTATACGTCCTGAATTAATGCAACGCGATGCGGTAGTACCGCGCATCTGGAACACCTAAGTAAGCTTTGGAGAATTTATGCAACTGACACCAAGAGAAAAAGACAAATTGCTGATCTTTACCGCCGCACTACTGGCGGAACGACGCATGGCACGCGGCCTGAAATTGAATTATCCGGAAGCGATTGCGCTGATTACGGCCGCCATCATGGAAGGCGCACGTGATGGCAAGACCGTGGCGGAATTGATGTCTGACGGTGCCAAGATACTGACGCGCGCCGATGTAATGGAAGGCGTGGCTGAAATGATTCCCGACATTCAGGTCGAAGCGACCTTCCCTGACGGCAGCAAGCTGGTGACCGTTCACCACCCTATTCCTTAAGGAGCCAGACATGATCCCAGGAGAAATGCTGGTTGAACCCGGCGATATCGAACTCAATGTCGGGCGTGCTACTGCCACCGTCCGCGTTGCCAACAGCGGCGACCGTCCTATCCAGGTCGGTTCGCATTTTCACTTTTACGAAACCAATCCCGCATTGCAATTCGAGCGCGAAATCGCTTACGGCATGCGCCTGAATATCACAGCTGGCACGGCAGTCCGTTTCGAGCCCGGTCAGCAACGCACGGTAGAACTGGTTGCACTTGCCGGTGACCGCAAGGTTTACGGCTTCAATGCCAAAGTCATGGGCACGCTGGACAAGAAGGAAAGCAAATAATGAGCAAGATATCGCGTCAGGCTTACGCTGAAATATTCGGACCGACTACAGGCGATCGTCTGCGTCTGGCAGATACCGAATTGTTCATCGAAGTCGAGAAAGATTTCACCACCTATGGTGAAGAAGTAAAGTTCGGCGGTGGCAAGGTAATCCGTGACGGCATGGGCCAATCGCAGCGCAACTATAAAGACGTGATGGATACCGTCATCACCAATGCCTTGATCGTCGATCATTGGGGCATCGTCAAGGCCGACATCGGCCTCAAGGGTGGCAAGATCGCCGGCATCGGCAAAGCCGGCAATCCCGATATACAGCCGGATGTCACGATGGCCATCGGCGGTGCAACCGAGATCATCGCCGGTGAAGGCATGATCGTCACTGCTGGCGGCATCGATTCGCATATCCATTTCATCTGCCCGCAGCAAATCGAAGAAGCGCTGATGAGCGGCGTTACCACCATGTTGGGTGGCGGCACCGGCCCTGCAGTCGGCACCGCGGCAACGACTTGTACACCAGGACCATGGCACATTCATTCAATGCTCTCGGCAGCGGATGCCTTCCCTATGAATCTGGGCTTTCTGGGCAAGGGCAATGTCAGTTTGCCGACGCCGCTGGAAGAACAGGTACATGCTGGTGCCATCGGTCTCAAGTTGCATGAAGACTGGGGTTCGACGCCAGCCGCTATCGACAATTGCCTATCAGTGGCCGATCGTCTCGATGTGCAGGTTGCCATCCATAGCGACACGCTGAACGAAGGTGGCTTCCTCGAACACACACTGGCAGCATTCAAGGACCGCACCATCCATACCTTCCATACCGAAGGAGCAGGCGGCGGGCATGCGCCAGACATCATCGCGGCCGTCGGCCAGGACAATGTCTTGCCGTCTTCGACCAACCCGACTCGTCCTTTCACCATCAACACGCTGGATGAACATCTGGACATGTTGATGGTCTGCCACCATCTCGATTCGGCGATTGCAGAAGACGTTGCCTTTGCAGAATCGCGGATACGACGCGAAACGATCGCTGCCGAAGACATCCTGCATGACATAGGTGCAATCTCGATGATGTCATCCGATTCGCAGGCAATGGGACGTGTAGGTGAAGTCATCATGCGCACCTGGCAAACTGCACACAAGATGAAGGTGCAGCGTGGCTCGCTGTCGGAAGATCCATCGCGCAACGACAATTTCCGCGTCAAGCGCTATATCGCCAAGTACACGATCAATCCGGCGATCACGCACGGCATTTCGCACGTGGTCGGTTCGTTGGAAGTCGGTAAAGTCGCCGACATCGTGTTGTGGAAGCCAGCCTTTTTCGGCGTCAAACCATCGATGATTTTGAAAAGCGGCATGATCGCAGCAGCGCAGATGGGCGATCCGAATGCATCTATCCCGACACCGCAACCTGTGCATTACCGCATGATGTTCGGCGCTTACGGCGGCGGCTTGAAAACGTCGATGACCTTTGTCTCGCAATCAGCCTTTGATGCTGGCATCGGCGACATGCTGAAGCTGAACAAACCTGTGGTTGCAGTCAAGAATATGCGCAATCTGCGCAAGCGCGACATGATCCACAACGGTGCTACGCCGAAGATGGAAGTCGATCCAGAAACCTATGAAGTGCGCGCCGATGGCGAGTTGCTGATATGTGAACCGGCCAAGATTTTGCCGCTGGCACAACGTTACTTTTTATTTTAAGAACAACCATGCTGACCCTAAACACCAAAATAGACCAAGCCGAACGCATAGATGGCGAGCTGATACTGCCCTACGACCAGCGCGAAAAAAGTCGCTTGCGCGCCACCATGAGCTCCGGCGAAGAAGTTGCTGTTTTCACCGTACGCGGCACCATCCTGCGCGACGGCGATATTCTGCGCGGCGACGATGGCCGTGTCGTGAAAATCACTGCTGCCAAAGAACCGACGTATCGTGTCGAAGGCCAGACGCCACACCATCTATTGCGTTGCGCCTTCCATCTCGGCAATCGCCATACGCAAGCACAAATCGGCAATGAAAACGGCAACGGCTTTTTGCGCATACGCAAAGACGCTGTCTTGAAGGAAATGCTGGAAGGCCTGGGCGCGAAAGTGCAGGAAGAACTGGCAGCCTTCGAACCGGAATCCGGCGCCTACGGCGGCGGTCATCACCATCACGGCGACGATGGCCATCATCCACTGGCGCCGATTCCTCTGCGCCAAAAGATACATCGTCCCAGCGACAAATCGGAATAAGACATGCAAGCGCAAGCCCTGCTCCATCTCTTGCAACTGAGTAGCCCATCGCTGCCGATAGGCGCGTACAGCTATTCGCAAGGGTTGGAAGCGGCAATAGAAAACGGCACCGTCAAGGACGAAGCCAGCGCCAAACGCTGGATTGTCGATGTACTGCATGAAGTGGTCGCTCGTTTTGAGGCGCCTGTGCTGTGGCGTTTGCTGCAGGCGTTTTCAGATCGCGATGCAGTTGCTGTGAGCCTATGGACAGAACGCTTTATTGCCGCACGCGACACCGCAGAATTTCGTGCCGAAACCATACAGATGGGCTACTCACTAGGAAAACTGTGCAGCGACCTGCAACTAGGCGATGCCGAATTGCTGGCGCTGCTACAAGCGCAAACCGAGGTGCCATTGCCAACTGCATTGGCTTATGCGGCAGTTACCTTGAAGGTGCCGCCTGAAGCTGCCTTGCTCGGCATGCTGTTTTCCTGGGCCGAGAATCAAGTACTGGTATGCGTCAAATCTGTACCGCTAGGACAAGTTGCCGGACAACGCTTGCTCTTGTCACTACAAGCAGAACTGGAAGGTGCTGCGCAACTGGCACAGCAATTACCAGATGAAGAATTATCGAATTGGTCACCCGGATTATCGCTGCTGTCTATGCAACATGAAGTGCAATACAGTCGTCTGTATCGTTCCTAACCTCGCTCCTGATTTCGTTTCTGATTTAAATTTTTGATTGATAAAACTATGAGCAACTCCTCCACATCCAATCCATTACGTGTCGGCATCGGCGGCCCGGTTGGCTCCGGCAAGACCGCGCTGTGCGAAATGCTGTGCAAGCGCATGCGTGACCGTTACGACATGGCCGTCATCACCAATGACATCTACACCAAGGAAGACATGGAAATCCTGCTGCGCGCCGATGCGCTGCCGGCAGAACGTCTGATGGGCGTAGAAACCGGCGGCTGCCCGCACACTGCGATCCGTGAAGATGCCTCGATCAATCTGGAAGCGATTGCACGCATGAGCGCCGACTTCCCTGATCTCGATTTGATCCTGGTGGAATCCGGTGGCGATAATCTGGCAGCAACCTTCAGTCCAGAATTATCCGATTTGACGATCTACGTAATCGACGTTGCCGGCGGCGAAAAAATCCCGCGCAAAGGCGGCCCCGGCATCACGCGTTCCGATTTACTGATCATCAACAAGACTGACCTCGCACCCTACGTCGGCGCCAATCTGGACATCATGGCGCAGGATGCAAAACGGATGCGCGGCGACCGTCCTTTCGTCTTCACCAATTTGCGTAGTGGCGACGGTGTGGAAACAGTCATCGAATACATACGCAAGCAAGGCTTGCTGGATGAGAAGCAGAAAGTTTGATTTTTATATTCCGTGCTTGCTATCCGCATAGCAACTAGACCGATTTATCTGAAGGAAAAACACATGTTCCGCATCTCTAACAAAACCGCTGCACGTGCAGCCACGTTTGCCATCACCTTGCTCGCCGTCGGCAGCGCACTGGCCCATCCAGATCATCCTGAAGCGATGATGAGCAGCACCATGAGCTTTAGCTCGGGCTTCTCGCATCCGTTCTCCGGCATCGATCATTTGCTGGCGATGCTGGCGGTTGGTTTGTGGGCTGCTCAAAACAAGCGTTCCGCCTTGTGGGTATTGCCGCTGGCATTTCCCTTGATGATGGTAGCTGGTGCCTTGCTGGCAATCGGCGGCGTGCAAATTCCTGCGATTGAAACCGGCATTGCCGCTTCCGTTGCCGTACTCGGTCTGTTGATTGCGTTCGCGATCAAGATGCCGCTGTGGGCCAGCACTGTAATCGTTTCCGTGTTCGCACTGTTTCACGGTTATGCGCATGGTACGGAGTTGCCGCATGGTTCGTCGGCTGCACTGTACGGCGCTGGCTTTATACTCGCCACCGCAATATTGCACGCAACTGGTTTGCTGATCGGTTTGTTTGCCGGCAAGCAAATGGCGGACAAGGTTGTGCGTATCGGTGGTGTTGGGATTGCTGCAGTCGGGACTTACCTACTGACCGCGGCTTGAGAACGTAATTATTGTCTAGCTGTGTAGTGTTTCAATGCAGATCGAATACGACTGCATTGAAACGATGCCACCTTAGATAGGCAGCAGCAAGCGATAGCCAACCGCAGTTTCGGTTAACAAATAGCGTGGCTGGGCAGGATCATCTTCCAGCTTCTGCCGTAAATGTCCCATATAGATGCGTAGGTAATGGCCGCTTTCTGAATGCGATGGCCCCCACACTTCGCGCAGCAATTGCGGATTCGTCACGACGCGTCCCGCGTTCGCGACCAGTACAGTCAGCAGACGATATTCAGTTGGTGTCAGATGCACCATCTGATTGGCCTTGGTTACCAGCCTTGCGTTCAGGTCTACCTTGACGTCACCAAACTGTATCGCTCCTTGTACGTCGGTATCCAAACGACGATGCCGTCTAACCGTCGAACGTACGCGCGCCAGCAATTCCCCTACGCCAAAAGGCTTGACCAGGTAATCGTCAGCGCCTGCATCGAGTGCCTTGATCTTGTCGGTTTCACTGGTACGCGCCGAGAGCACGATAATCGGCACTGGTGACCATTTGCGGATATCCAGTATGAAGTCTATGCCATCGCCATCCGGCAGGCCGAGATCGAGAATGATCAGATTCGGCTTACGCGTACCGGCGTCAATCAAGCCACGCTTGATTGTCTCGGTCTCAAAAACTTGCCAGCCCTCTTCTTCCATCGCGGCGCGTACGAAGCGCCGGATCTGTGGCTCATCTTCAACCAGCAATGCTATTGGTGCGGATTCGCTCATGGTGTTGGATCTTGAATATTCATTTCGCTTTCATCCATGTCCGGCATGGCTGGAGGCGTGCCTAAAGGCAATGTGAAGATGATAGATGCGCCACCTTCCGGTGAACGCCCTGCCCGGATAGCTCCATGATGCGCCTCAATAATGGCGCGGCAAATTGCCAACCCCAGGCCG
This sequence comes from Herminiimonas arsenitoxidans, assembly GCF_900130075.1. Lineage (NCBI taxonomy): Bacteria > Pseudomonadati > Pseudomonadota > Betaproteobacteria > Burkholderiales > Oxalobacteraceae > Herminiimonas > Herminiimonas arsenitoxidans. The sequence goes on along the minus strand of NZ_LT671418.1, from coordinate 540,178 downwards.
ACTCCCGGCGTCGCTGATTCACGCTCACCACGAGTAAATTTTTCAAAGATACTTTCTTCCTGGCCAGCTGGCAATCCTGGCCCATTATCGTAGACTGCGACATCAAGATACTGGCCGCCGACTTCTGCTGCAATCACGATGCGCGAACCGGGCGGCGTGTACTTGCTCGCATTTTCCACCAGATTGCACAGCACACGCTCTATCAATACCGCATCGAACAGAACCAGCGGCAAGTCACGCGCCAGTTTGGTTTGCACTTCATGTTTGGTCAGGACAGACTGGCTGGCACGCAATGCGCTGCCAACCACTTCTTCAAACTGCAGCCATTGCAAATTGAGTTTGACTTCACCACTCTGGATGCGCGCCATATCCAGCAAGTTGGAAACCAGATTGCCCATACGTAAAGCTTCTTCGTGCAAGGCATCTGCCAGCTCTTTCTGCGTCGCAGCCAATGGCGGCTTGGACATCGTGAGCGACTCGGACAAACCAACCAATGCCGTCAACGGCGTGCGTAGATCGTGTGAAATCGCCGCCAGCAAGGAATTGCGTAAACGTTCCGACTCCATCTTCAGCAAGGCATCTTGTGCTACTTCAATGTAATGCACACGTTCCAGCGCAATCGCGGCCAGTGCTGCGAAGGTATCAAGTTGCTGTCGTTGTTCCGGTATCAGTATCCAGCGCCGATTTTCCGGCTTGATCGCCAGTACGCCACGTGTGCGCATAGGTGCAACCAGAGGCAGATAAAAATAGCTACTACCCGGCAACGTATCCGTTCCCATCCCGGCTGGTGTTGCGCGATCAAACGCCCATTGCGCAATGCCTATATCCAGCTCATCGTTCTTATCGACATCACCATGTCTAGGCGTCTGCAAACGTGCGACATCATCCGGTAGCAACAATATTGCTTTAGCTCGGAACGTACGCTGGATAAACGATTGTGTCGTTTCGAACACTTGTTCGGCTTGCAAGGCACCCGACAGTTCGCGTGCGAATTCATACAAGGCACGTGCGCGTCCTTCACGATGCGAGGCAATTTTCGCTTGAAAGCGCAAACCTGAAGTCAGTTGACCAACGATCAAACCAACCACCAGCAATACGGAAAAAGTCACCAGATACTGCACATCGCTGATCGCAAATGAAAAACGAGGCGTCACAAAGAAGAAGTCGAATACCGCAACGCTGAGGAAGGCAGCCAAAACCGCAGGACCACGGCCAAAGCGTATCGCGATCAGCACTTCCATCAACAGGAACAGCATCACGATATTCGCCAAATCGAAATGCGGCATCATCGGCGTAGTCACCACCGCCGTAAAAATACAGGCTGCTACCGTCCAGACGTAAGGCAAATACTTCGACTTCCCTGGCGCGACAACTTCGTCTTCTTGTATCGCTCTATCGCCATCGCGCGATGTCTGTGCTACGGATGCTTCTTTGCCATTGCGCTCGCCGGTTTCGATCAGGTCGATATCCGGCGCATAAGCGGCTATTCGCTTGGAATGCGGCGCACGCCACGGTAAATTGGAATGATTGCGTCCGAGGATGATGCGGGAGAAATTATGGCTGCGCGCGTAATTGACGATTTCTTGCGCGATATCGTTGCCGGGCAAGACGGCTGTAGTTGCACCCAAGTCCTGCGCCAACTTTAAAGTTTTCAGTATGCCTTCGCGTCGTGCGGGCGACAGGCGTTGCAACTGCGGTGTTTCCACATAAACGGCATGCCATTTCGCATTCAACTGGCTTGCCAATTGCGCCGTGCTGCGGATCACATGCTCGGCACCACGCGGCCCGATGCAGGCCAACAGATCGGAATCTGTCTTCCATATCGCGTTGATGGATTTTTCTATTCTGTACGCTTGCACGTCATCTTCGACACGATCAGCAGTACGGCGCAAAGCCAGTTCGCGCAGTGCGATCAAATTGCCTTTGCGGAAGAAGTTACGCGAGGCGCGCTCTGCTTGCTGCGCTTGATAGACTTTGCCTTCTTTCAGACGCGTGAGTAAATCATCGGCTGGAATATCAACCAGCACGATTTCATCCGCTTGATCGAATACGGTATCAGGCAAGGTTTCCGCCACGCGGATGCCGGTGATGCCGCCGATGACATCGTTCAAGCTCTCCAGATGCTGCACATTGACTGCGGTGTATACATCGATGCCAGCGCTCAGCAACTCATCGACATCTTGCCAACGCTTGGGATGACGTGAGCCGGGAGCGTTCGAGTGCGCCAGTTCATCGACCAGTATCAACGCAGGTTTGCGCGCCAGAGCTGCATCGATGTCAAATTCTGTAATGGTTTTATCGCGGTAATCGACGGACTTGCGCGGCAGGATTTCCAGCCCGTCCAGCAAGGCAGCGGTTTCCTTGCGGCCATGCGTTTCTATCAGGCCGACGACGACATCGTGATGCTCCGCCTGCATCTTGCGGGCGGCATTCAACATCGCGTAGGTTTTTCCGACACCGGCCGAGGCGCCGAAGTAGATGCGAAGCTTGCCCCGGGACGCGCGCCGCTCCTGCGCCTGCATGTGTGCCAGCAAGGCATCGGGATCGGGACGTTGGTATTCGCTTGATGGCATGTAAAAGAGTCCGATTAACGGAGATCGATTGTGACACATCCAGGCACGCCCATCGACGTACCTGAACATACATATTGCCTTAGTTTGACACTAAGGACCCAGGCTTAGTGCCGCTGATCCAGCGCCAGATTCAGAGCGAGTACATTCACACGCGGTTCGCCAAAGAAACCGAGGTACGGCGTTTGGCTATTCTTGTCGATCAAGGCTTTTACTTCTTCCGTGGCCATCTTGCGCTCACGTGCAATACGGCCGATCTGGTAATAGGCAGCGGCGATACTGATGTCTGGATCCAGTCCACTGCTTGATGCTGTGACCAGATCAACTGGAATCGCTGCCGTATTAGTCGGATCAGCCGCTTTCAAGGCATCGACACGGCTTTTAACTGCATCAGCCAAAGCTGGATTGGTTGGGCCAAGATTCGAGCCACCCGATGCACTTGCATTATTTGGCATAGGACCAGTTGCCGAAGGACGGCTCCAGAAATATTGTGGCGAAGTAAATGCCTGCCCGATCAGCGAAGAACCAACAACTTGGCCATCACGCGTTACCAAGCTGCCATCAGCCTGACTGGAAAAAGCGACCTTGCCTATGCCGGTAACTGCATACGGATACAGCACACCGCAGATAAGTGTCAGCATGGCGAATAAAACCAATGCGGGACGAAAAGTGGATTTCATATCAATTGCTTCCTAAGTAATGTGAAGCAGAGCATGAGAAATCCGTGCTCTGCTTCATACTGTTTTTAAACCAGATTGAGGATGCTTAAAATCATATCGATCAGCTTGATCCCGACAAACGGGACCAGAATCCCACCCAGACCATAAATCAGCATATTGCGACGTAACAGCGTAGCTGCACCAACTGCACGGTACTTCACACCTTTCAATGCCAATGGAATCAGCACTACGATAATCAAGGCATTGAAGATGACCGCAGACATGATGGCCGACGATGGGCTGCTCAACTGCATTACATCCAGCGCCTTCAATTGCGGATACGTTGTCACGAAAGCCGCCGGAATAATCGCGAAATACTTGGCCACGTCATTGGCAATCGAGAACGTGGTCAAAGAGCCGCGTGTCATCAACATCTGCTTGCCAATTTCGACGATCTCCAGCAATTTGGTCGGATTGGAATCCAGATCAACCATATTGCCGGCCTCTTTCGCCGCTTGCGTACCGGAATTCATCGCCACCGCAACGTCAGCCTGCGCCAATGCTGGCGCATCGTTGGTACCGTCGCCGGTCATCGCAACCAACCTGCCTTGCGCTTGGTAATCGCGTATCAGTTTGAGTTTATCTTCCGGTGTTGCCTCTGCCAGAAAGTCGTCCACGCCAGCTTCTGCCGCAATCGCTGCCGCAGTCAGCTTGTTATCGCCGGTGATCATCACGGTTTTGATACCCATGCGACGCAGTTCCGCAAAACGTTCCTTGATGCCACCCTTGACGATGTCCTTCAGTTCAATCGCACCCATGACGCGACCATCATCAATCACCACTAGAGGTGTACTACCACGACGCGAGATGTCATCTACCAGATGCGACACTTCTTCAGGGAAGCTGCGACCCAAGGCTTCTACGTGTTTTTTCACCGCATCGACCGAACCTTTACGGATCGCGCGATCGCCCAGATCGACACCACTCATGCGTGTCTGCGCACTGAAGTGAACAAAGCTGGCATGCAAGGCTGCGATATCGCGTTCGCGGATATTGAATTTCTGTTTGGCCAGAATCACGATGCTACGGCCTTCCGGCGTTTCATCGGCCAGTGATGCCAGTTGCGCGACATCAGCCAGTTGTATCTGTGTCACGCCTGGCGCTGGATAAAATTCGGATGCCTGGCGATTACCCAATGTGATGGTGCCGGTTTTATCCAGCAACAACACATCGACGTCGCCGGCTGCTTCTACCGCACGACCAGATGTTGCAATCACATTCGCCTGCATCATGCGGCTCATGCCTGCCACACCGATGGCTGATAACAGGCCGCCGATAGTGGTAGGAATCAGGCAGACCAGCAAGGCGATCAGAACTGTAATGGTGATCGGCGTGCCAGCCTTGGCAGCTTCGACCGAGAACAAGGACATGGGCAACAAGGTAACCGTCACGATAAGGAACACGATGCTCAATGCCACCAATAAAATCGTCAGCGCGATTTCATTCGGTGTTTTTTGACGTTTGGCACCTTCGACCATGGCGATCATACGGTCGATAAAAGCTTCACCCGGATTAACGGAGATACGCACCACCAGCCAATCGGACAGCACACGTGTGCCACCAGTAACAGCAGAAAAGTCACCACCAGATTCGCGGATCACAGGAGCCGATTCACCCGTAATGGCGCTCTCGTCTACTGACGCTACGCCTTCGATCACTTCACCATCTACCGGAATCACATCGCCGGCTTCCACTAAGACGGTATCGCCTTTGCGTAAATCGGAAGGTGAAGCAGGCAACCAGGAAGTACCGTGTTTAGGTATCGCCAGTTTTTTCGCAAGAGCGGTTTGTTTCAAGGCGCGCAGCGATGCCGCTTGTGCCTTGCTGCGTCCTTCAGCCAGCGATTCTGCAAAGTTTGCAAACAAGACGGTGAACCACAACCACACCGATGTTGCCAGAATAAAGCCTGGACTGGCTTCGCCCTGGCCGGTGATGGATTGGATAAACAGCAGCGTCGTAATGATGCTACCGACATAAACGACAAACATGACAGGGCTACGCCACTGCGCGCGCGGATTCAGTTTCTTGAACGAATCGATGATGGCTGGGCCTATCAATTTCGAATCGAACAGCGACAGGTTCTTGCGCGTCATGTTGGCTGTCTTTGGTTCTGACATACGCATAATGGATTCTCTTTAATTTGTCGGGGACAGCGCCGTATTCAGTGCTGTCCCGTAATAGTTATTTGAAAAGTTGCAGATGCTCGACGACCGGACCAAGAGCGAGCGCAGGAACATAGTTCAGCACGCCGACCAGCACCACCGTGCCGACCAGCAATACGATGAACAAGGGGCCATGTGTAGGCATCGTGCCGGCATTAACTTCGAGACGTTTCTTCGCTGCCAGTGAACCGGCAATCGCCAGCACAGGCACGATGACCGCAAAGCGTCCAAACCACATCGCAATGGCGAGCATCACGTTATAGAAAGGCGTATTGGCAGAAAGCCCTGCAAACGCGCTGCCGTTGTTATTGGCAGCCGAAGTGAAGGCGTACAGGATTTCCGAGAAACCATGCGCACCAGGATTCAAGATGCCTGCCTTGCCGGGATCCACCATCACTGCAATCGCTGTACCGACCAGTACCAAGGTAGGTGTGACCAGTATCACCAGCGATGCCATCTTCATTTCATACGCCTGGATTTTCTTGCCCAGATATTCCGGCGTGCGGCCTATCATCAAGCCAGCAATAAACACTGCCAGAATCGCGAAAATCAGCATGCCGTACAAACCGGTACCAACGCCGCCAAACACGACTTCACCCAACTGCATCAATACGGTAGGCACCATGCCGCCCAATGGCGTGAACGAGTCATGCATGGAGTTGACCGCACCACATGAAGCCGCTGTCGTCACTGCAGCAAACAAGGTCGAGGCGCTAATGCCGAAGCGCGCTTCCTTGCCTTCCATATTGCCGCCCGATTGCAATGGGCTGGCCGTCTGATCGATATTCATCGCGGCAAAACTTGGATACGCCTGCTGCTCGGCACTCATCACGACCGATGTCAGTACGACAAACATCAAGGTCATTGCGCCCAATATTGCCCAACCTTGTCGCATATCACCCACCATGCGACCAAAGGCAAAACACAAAGCTGCCGGAATCAGGAAGATCGCCAACATTTCAATCAGGTTGCTGAACGCAGTCGGGTTCTCGTAAGGATGTGCCGAGTTCGCATTGAAGAAGCCACCGCCATTGGTGCCGAGCATCTTGATCGCTTCTTGCGAAGCAACCGGGCCCATAGCCAAGGTTTGCGTTTTAGCAGTCAAGGTTTCCAGTATTGGTGCGCCTTTTTCATCTTGCATGGCCTGACCATCAGCGCCTACCTTAGGCTGCTGATACGTAATCGGATCAATCAGCGACACATCTTTATATGCAGAAAAATTCTGAATCACGCCCTGGCCCATCAACACCACAGCGACGATGACGGACAACGGCAAAAGCACGTACAAGGTCGAACGCGTCAGATCAACCCAGAAGTTGCCTATCGACTTAACCGAGCGATTGGTAAAACCACGGATCAATGCATAAATGACGGCGATACCAGTCGCTGCCGAGAAAAAATTCTGTCCAGTCAACGCCAGCATCTGCGTCAGGTAGCTCATCGTCGATTCGCCACCGTAGCCTTGCCAGTTGGTATTGGCGACAAAACTGACTGCCGTATTGAATGAAGAGTCCGGACTGACGTTGCCGAAAGCCTGTGGATTGAGCGGCAACCATGCCTGCAAACGCTGTACGCCATAGACGAAGAGCGTACCTACTGCATTGAATACCAGCAAAGCGATCGCATAGCCCTTCCAGCCCATTTCGGCGTGCTTGCTGGTGCCAGCCAGGCGGTAAAGGAAGTTCTCTACTTTTGCCAGCCAGCCCAAGCCGCGTATATCTTCATTGCCCCCGACCTTGGCCAGATAAATCCCGAGCGGATAAGACAGCGCCAACAAGACAACGAGAAAAACGGCAAGCAACATGATTGATTGCGTAGTCATTTACAAATCCTCCGCATTCAATAATGCTGCGACCAAATAAATCAGCAGGCCGATAGCAACGACCGCGCCGACGACATAAAACATGTTCATGGCCGTTCTCCCAACTTGCTGCACCCAATCGCGAATGCGAAAGTCACCAGAAAAAACACCACGATTGCAGCTAAATACACTATGTCCATCCATCTTCCCCATACAGGTTTGTGATGATTAGAAGCGTAGTCAAAACGGTCTAAAAATTTAGTAAAGACTTGAATGCGGGCTGTAAACAAAGTGTAAAAATAGAGGCGTAGAGCCGGTAAAGAAGGGATAAAGCGCGCTTAAGCTGATGAAAACGATGCAGAAAACGTTTTCCTGACAGTGGCTGTACACACTGCCCGTGTGCAAGATAAGATCGGCTATTCGCAGAACTTTAGAACAGGATTCGACATGCAAAAACACAAACAATTCTTGCGCGAAGCAGTACACCTAGCCTCGCAGAATCGCATACGCGGCGCTCGCCCATTTGGCGCAGTGCTGGTGATGGATGGAGAAATCATCTCCACTGGCGTTAATGATATTGTGCATAGTCACGATCCAACCACACATGCCGAAATGGAAGCGATACGTGTCGCCAGTCGTGTTCTGGCGCGTCCTAGCATGAAGGGAGCTGTCGTATATGCCAGCGGCCATCCTTGCCCTATGTGTCTCGCGGCCATGGTATTAACCGGCGTCGATGAGGTTTACTACGCATTTGATAACGACGATGCTGCGCCTTATGGTTTGTCGAGCGAAGTGGTTTATCAAAAGCTGCAATTGCCATTGGCTCCACCGCCCTTGCCACTGACGCGACTTGATCTTGGATTGACTGCCGCGCAGTTGTACGACAACGCATCAGACGCTTTGTAAATGCTCAAAAGAAATGGGCTTAGTCACTGATCAATGACTAAGCCCGTAAAAATGTACAGCTATCTAATCAAGACATCATCACAAGCATCTGAATAGAGCGTGATGATATGGCCTTACAAGATCATTGCGCCTCTTTAAGCTCGATCTTGGTCACGGTAAATACACCGTCTATCTTGTTAGCGACAAAGCGGATTTTGTCGCCTTCTTTGACTTGATCAAGCATCACAGGATCTTGTACGCGGAACAACATCGTCATTCCCGGCATATCCAGGTTGGCGAGCGGGCCGTGCTTGATCGTGATTTTCCCGGTTTCCTTATTGATTTTTCTTACTTCGCCTTCGCTCATTGCGCTATCAGATGCGCTGCCCTTCTCTGCCATCGCGGCATGACCTGCATGTGCGTGTTCATCTTGAGCATGCGCCGACGATAAACCAGTCCATGCGAAGGCTATCGCAACGACCATTCCAGTCAAATTTTTCATGATTTCATTCCCGAAAATTAAATAAATAGTCGCTATCAGTTGAAGAAATTACGTCTGTTTTTCTCGCCGACATGGATCTTTCCAACCATGCCCGCTTCAAAATGACCAGCGATCAGGCAGGCGAAGTCGAATTCGCCCGGCCGGTTAAAGGTCCATACGATTTCCGCATAAGCTCCCGGTTTGACATGGGCCATATACGGCGCTTCATGCTCCATCGTCGGGAATTTACGCATCATGGCAGCGTGTTCTTTCAGTTGCTCCATCGTGCCAATGACCACTTCATGCATGAGCTTGCCTTTGTTCTTCACAATAAACTTGATGGTCTCGCCTTCCTTGACCTTGATCTTGCTTGGTGTGAAGCGCATATCATCACTCATCACAAGCTTGATGGTTCTATGCGCTTTCTCTGGATCGCCGGCAATGCCGAATTCTTTTTGCTCGGCCTTGGATAGATCAAAAGCCTTTTTCTCATGCATACCATCACCATGTGCCAGCGCCAGTGAAGAGGCAAACAACAATGCAGTCAGAATAAATTTTTTCATTTTTTCTCCAAACTTTTAGTTCAATGATTCATTTCAATTCGTAAGCAACGCTACCCTTGGGATGCTTGTACCAACCGGGATCTTTATAATCGCCGGGCTTTTGGTCCTTGCGTATTTTGACCATAGAGAACATGCCGCCCATCTCGATCGGGCCAAACGGTCCGGTGCCAGTCATCATCGGTAGCGTGTTATCCGGGATAGGCATTTCCATCTCCGCCATATCGGCCATACCGCGCTCGCCCATCACCATGTAATCAGGAATGATGCGGATAATCTTGCTGGCGATATTGCGCTGATCCACACCTATCATCGTTGGCACACTGTGACCCATGGCATTCATCGTGTGATGCCCTTTGTGACAATGGAAGGCCCAGTCGCCAAGATCGGTTGCATCGAACTCGATCGCACGCATCTGCCCAACAGCGACATCGGTAGTCACTTCCGGCCAACGCGCCGATGGCGGCACCCAACCACCATCAGTGCCTGTCACTTCAAATTCATGGCCGTGGATGTGTATAGGATGATTCGTCATCGTCAAATTACCAAAACGAATACGTACACGGTCACCCTGCCGGCAAACCAAAGGATCGATGCCAGGGAATACACGACTGTTCCAAGTCCACAGATTGAAGTCCAGCATGGTGTTGATCCGTGGCGTGCTGCTGCCAGGTTCTATGTCGTACGCGTTCAGTAAAAAGACAAAGTCGCGGTCTACTTTGTACATTTCAGAATTCTTTGGATGCGTGACCCAGAAGCCCATCATGCCCATCGCCATTTGCGTCACTTCGTCGGCGTGAGGATGATACATGAAGGTGCCGGGACGTTTTGCTTCGAACTCGTAGACATACGTTTTCCCTACCGGAATGTGCGGTTGCGTCATGCCGCCCACACCATCCATGCCGTTCGGCAAACGTTGGCCATGCCAATGTATCGTCGTATGTTCAGGTAATTTATTGGTGACGAAGATGCGGACCTTATCGCCCTCCACTACTTCTATCGTCGGCCCTGGACTGGAGCCGTTATAACCCCACAAAGTCGCCTTCATGCCGGGAGCCAGTTCACGAATCACAGGCTCGGCAATCAGATGGAATTCCTTCCAGCCGTTTTTCATGCGCCACGGCGCACTCCAGCCATTTAAAGTCACGACCGGATTGTAAGGACGTCCGCTAGTTGGTGCTGGCGGCGGCATAGTCTTGGCATGTTGAATAATTTGCGCTTCAGGTATCGATGCTGCTCCTGCCTTGCTGACAAAACCGGCGCCGAGCATCGTCGTTGCGCTCGCCAGAAAATTTCTACGAGTAACCATATACATTCCTTATCAGTGTTCTGCTTGCGCAGATGGAGCTGCCGCGGCATTGCCTGCCTGCGCGCTGCGATTGCCGCCGCTACCATTGATCGCCATTTGCAAATCGGTATCAGCCAGCCAATAGTTGCGTTGTGCTTCGATGGCGGCGTTGACGGCACCAATTTGCAGACGCGCATCGACTAACAACTCGAATACGCTGGCCAGCATGCCGTTGTAGCGCAGCAGCATTTCATCTGAAATCTTTTTGCGCAGCGGCACGATCTCATCACGATAATGTTTGGAGAGATCGTAAGCAGTGCGATAAGACGTATAAGCTTCACGCACTTCCGAGCGGGCACGGATGGCGGTATCTGCAGTGCGATTGACTGCTTGCATGTAGAAGGCTTCCGCTTTGGTCGATCTGGCTGTGCCCCAATCGAACAAAGGCAATTCCAGACTGATTTCATAGCCGTTGCTGCGCGACTTGCCAGTTTCACTCTTGTTCATGTAGCCGACATCCAGCACATTGACGAAACGCGTTGCCTTGGTCAGACCGAGTGCAGTTGCAGTGGCTTCAGTATTGCTCTTGGCTATTTGCACATCCAGACGCTGCTCCATAGCTTGCACCTCAAGATTACCTACCTCTTGCGGTGCTTTCGGCAATGCCGGCAATTGTTCCGGCAGAACGAATGTAGCGCCGGCCTGCCACAAGCCCAGCATGCGCGTGAGTTGCTCGCGCGTACTGTTCACCTCTTGTCGGCTACGAGCAAGCTGTGCTGTTGTATCTGCATAGAACATTTGCTCGCGTGCGGCATCGAGCTTGTTCCAGTTACCGACCTTTTGCATGCGCTGCCCGAGTTCGGCTCCAGCTTCTGCTGCATCCTTCGCTTGCTCCATGAAGCGCGCCGTTTGCTGTGCCGCGACTGCATAGAAATAGGCACGACGCGTATCGGCAGCCAGCTTGACTGCATCGTTTGACACTTGCAGTTTTACCTGCTCAAAGCGTTGCCCTTCTATCTTGCTGCGCATAGGCATGGTCAACAAACCGATCAGATCGAACATGATGCTGCGTTCAGTTTCTTGTTCATTACCTGCGTCATTACGTAAGCGCCCGAATGAAAAACCGGGATTGCGCATGCGTCCAGCCTGCACCAGATCCGATTCAGCCACACCCAGTTCGGCCAGCGAAGCCTGCAAACCTTTGTTGTTAAGCAGCGCGATTCTGACTGCATTCTCCGCTGTCAGAGGTTGGGCAAGCAGTTCACGCACGGCTTGTTCTGACTCCGCACGTTCGCTCTCAGTTTTGATGCGTTGTGGAGCTTGGCCGGTACGTTCCTTGGTCATGGCTGCAACGCTGTCCATGCCGCCATCTTTTGAGAAACTGGCGCAACCAGTCAGTACAACAGCGGAAACGACGATCGCCATAGTACGCATAGGTAAAAATAGTGTGCTCATGGCTTATCTCCTGCGGAGTGATGCATGCCATGTCCGCCATGCGACATCGATGAGGATGGCATGGCTGGTGCATTCGCTGGCGTGTCTTTGATGTGATCGACATGCCCTTTCAGGCCACCAAGTTCATCGTTGACTGCGCGCCATACCTTGTCCGGAGGCTGTTTTTGTTCTGGTGCAAATCGGTATTGTTCAAAAGCAGATTGATATGCGGGCTGCGCTCCGCTCAAGGACGGAGCAGCCGGGTTCATCTCTGGCGGCAATGACTGAGCATGGCTGACAGCGGTAAAGGATGCGAGCACGATCAAGGGCACGCAATATGGAAGGTTCATAACATTCTCGTTTTAATGGAATGGATGCGAACAGAGCGCGCGTAATGATTACGCGTGCGCATCGGCAGGCAAAACCTGTCAAACAGGTTCAGCGCAGCAAATTAAACGAGAATAGATTTGGGCGGCCGCTTGATCCCGTCAGGGATATGGCCAAGGAAGAATGTGGCTGGAGATGAAAAAATAACTGCAGAGCCGCTGGCTGCGATAGGCAAATCCAGCGTGGCCGGAAGTGCCGCAATACCCATGCAACATGCGGCACAAGCACTGCACTTCATATTCGACGGTTGATCGAATGGTGTTTTGGAATCACTTTGCGCTGTGTGGGAAGACGTCATATCCATATCGACATGCGCATCCATGTTGCCATGATGAGCGTGCGTATCGGACGCAGGTGTCACAACACTATGATGCATCTCCGGCGCACAAGACATTTGCATAGTCGCAGCAAAACCTTGCACTGGCAGTGCCAGTACAAGCAGCCACAACATAAATGTTTTGAAAATGCGATTCATCGCGGAAGTTTAGCACGACATTTTCGCGCCGCGTTATGTGTTTCTTGCACAATTTCTCGGCTAGTCTTTATTTCAAATAAGAACGTAAAACACTGACAACTTGTTCAATGTCGTCTTGCCGTTCCTGTGCCGATGCTGCATTTTCGCCCAGGTGTTCCCTGATGTGGCTTTCCAGTACTTCGCCCATCAATCCATTTGCAGCGCCACGAATCGCAGCAATTTGCTGTAACACCGCGCCGCAATCACTATCACCTTCCAACGCTTTTTCCAGGGCAATGACCTGCCCTTTCATGCGGCGTATGCGGGCCAACAATTTTTTGTTTTCCTTAACGTGTGACATGGACGAATTCTCCTGCAAGTCTGTTTAATATATACTGGGGTATAGTATATGAAATTTTCAGGATATCCGTTCATGAGTGCATTAAATACATCCGACGATCTGGCACACGACCACATCTTCGACCGTGGCAATCCAATCGCGGAAAAGAAAACAGCGTGGGCTTTGGTACTCACGACCATCATGATGGTGGCGGAAATCATCAGCGGCTACGCCTTCAATTCCATGGCTTTGTTGGCGGATGGCTGGCACATGAGCTCGCATTCGCTGGCGCTAGGCTTGTCTGTTCTCGCTTACGTTCTGGCGCGGCGCTACGCACACGACTCGCGATTTGCCTTCGGCACTTGGAAGATAGAAATACTCGGCGGCTATACCAGTGCGATATTGCTGCTCCTAGTTGCTGCCTTGATGCTCTATCAATCGATAGAACGTCTAATGTACCCATCTGCCGTGCATTACGATCAAGCCATCGCGATTGCCATGATTGGTTTGCTGGTCAATCTTGCTTGTGCTTATCTACTGAAAGATGATCATCACCATCATGATCACAGTCACGAACATGCGCATCCTCATGAGGGACATCACCATCACGACTTAAATCTGCGCTCGGCTTATATGCACGTGATTGCGGATGCCGCGACATCTGTATTGGCGATCATCGCCTTGTTTGGTGGAAAGCTGTGGGGCGCGAGCTGGCTGGATCCGGCAATGGGAATATTTGGTGCGGCACTGGTTTCTGTGTGGGCTTACGGCTTGATTAAAGATAGCAGCCGCGTTCTTCTCGATGCAGAAATGAATGCGCCGGTTGTCGCAGAAATCAAGGAAGTCATCGCTGCCAGCCCTATTCCTGCGCGCATCAGCGACTTGCACGTATGGCGTGTGGGCAAACAAAAATATGCTTGCATACTCGCCCTTGCTGTTACTGAAGATGCCAGTCCTGAGTACTTTCGCAAGCAACTCGCTATCCACGAAGAGCTGGCGCACATCACTGTCGAAATCACGCGCATCTGATTTATTCAGGCAAAAAAAATACCTCCGCGCACGGAGGTATTTTTGGATAGCTACGACTAACGAAACAAATTAGTGACCAGTCGAATCAGCGCTACGACCTGCTTCGAACAAGAACCATGTACGTTGTTCAGTTTCGTCGATCCAGACTTCGATCAAGCTGGTGGTACCGATATCGTGATGCTCATCGCACACGCCATGTGCTTCACGCAAACGCGAAGTCAGCAGTTTGTTATCTTCACGCAATTCAGCCAGCATGTCGTTAGGTTCGACGTAATCCGCATCGTTATCCTTGATGCGTTGGGTACGAGCAATATGACCGATAGAGCGCAAAGTCATGCCACCCACTTTACGAATACGTTCTGCAATCAGATCCGTCATCGCGTAAATCTGCACAGCTTGTTCGTCCAGCAGTAGATGGTAGTCGCGGAAATGCGGACCGCTCATGTGCCAATGAAAGTTTTTCGTTTTCAGATAGAGCGCGAACACATCGGCCAGCACGCCATTCATCGCAGCAGAAATATCCTTGGTCGCTTTAACGCCCATATCGCTAGGTGTGATCAGTGGTGCACGCTGTCTGCGTTTGATCTCGGCCACTGTACTTGCCTTGGTGGCTTTCGGTGCTTTAGCAGCTTTAACGGGTTTCTTCATAAATCACTCCTCGGTTATTGCTCAGTTATTGACGGACCACATCCGAATTATTTCGGCATGCTTGAAAGTACGCTCTTGCATTTTGAACCAAGCCCCAACAAGCGGCAAGTTCAATAAATTGATTATTCAGATAGCGAAAAATGATTGGATGGCGCATCGCATCATCGGTTCCATTATTAACGCGATTAGTCTGCCTTACTTCAAAAAGAAATCGACAGCCAATGCAACGATAGGCGGCTGAATCGAGTGATTACCGTTAAATTCGACGAATTCGACTTCATAACCGGCGGCTTTCAACTTAGCCACATGTGGCCGCGCGCTGGTTTCTATCGGTAATTGTTCATCAACCAGTCCATGCGAGATAAATACCTTGGGGGCGCCTTCTTGCATGAAGACAGACATGAACCCACCAGAGAACACAATGACATGACTGACGATATCGCCATTCGTAATGCCAGTCGACAGCGAATAACTGCCACCATCGGAGAAGCCGGCAAAACCAAAATGCTCTGGGTCGATCAGATAACGCGATGCGACTTCGGCCAATGCCAGTCCCAAGCGCTGAATATCCGGCCCATTACCGCCAATCACAATATCCCATGTCGGATACAAGGATTGCGGCGTTAGTAAAAGGAATTTATTACGCTCCGCATGTTCTTCAAGAAAAGGTAAAACCTTTTCCGCACTACCACCTGCACCATGAAACATGACCAGCAAGGGAACGGCAACATTTGGCTCCAGACCAGTTGGAACATACAACACAGCATCGCGCTCCTCGGCAATACCGAGAAAATTGCGACCAGGTTGCAACGGGGATTTAGTAGGCGTCGCATGCGTAAATGCAAGGCGCCCCATCAGAGAGAGATCGATCATGGCGTAATCTTACCTTGTAGCTTGCCAATTGAAAACCTGCCGCATCAGCACTTGCTAAGCTGCAGCGGCGACACTCTCATCCATAGACTGCTCATCTGCCAGCACGCGATTGCGCCCGGAATTTTTAGCGCTATACAAAGCTCTGTCTGCACGCGCACTCAAACGATCGAAAGTTTCGCCCTCTTGCCAAGTCGCGATGCCGATACTCACGCTGTAATGGCATTCGCCAAACGTGCCGGTAACAAGATGCACCTCCGATTGTTCGCGCAAGCGTTTTGCAATGGCAAATGCACCTGCTGTATCAGTATTAGGCAGCAACACGCCGAATTCTTCTCCACCCAGACGACCCAAGGCATCGCCATCGCGCAAAGATGCGCGCGTAATGCGAGTGAATTCACGCAATACTTCATCGCCACCAGCATGGCCGTAGGTATCGTTAATGCGTTTGAAATGGTCGAGATCAATGATCAATAGCGACAATGGTCGACCAAAATTAGTCGCTCGCATGATGTGCTCACGTGCCACCTCCTCCAGCCGCTTGCGTGACAAAGCTTCAGTCAGATGGTCATGATTGGCGGCATCCTCCAGATTGGCCAGCATCGCATCATGCGTCAACATCACCGCCGCCATCGTCATGGTCGGCAAGGTCACCGCGCCGACTACCATCAATACGATATTCCAAAAGCTATTGAACATCATCGTGGTCGATGGTTCGTTCAGCGTGATGAAATAAATACCACGTATCAGTTGGCACACCGCAAAGACCAAAGGGAGGATGGCGGCGAACCAATAATTGTACGGATTGCGATGCGGAGGCTTGTAACGCAGCAGTAACACGCTGGCAGAAATACAGACCACAGCGAAGAAGATCGTCATGATCAGCACCCTTGCCGGGATACTGTTAATGGCATAGCGCCAGATGATCAAACTCAGTGCAATCAAGGCAATGCTGCCTAACAGCAGGCTCCAGCGCGACGGCTGCCTTACAAACCGCGCGCAGCCCACGTAATAATAGGCAGCCGCCAGAGCCAGTACGGAATTGGCAATGACAATGGAGATGAAATCAGGGATCAGATCGCGTAATGCCAGCAAAGGCAGCGAAATGACCACCATCAAGTTTGACGCAAACCACTCCCGTACTCCAGGCACATTAGAGCGCAGCAGCGATCCCAACACGATCGCCATGACGAGACTGAGCAACGCTGTGGTAATCAGGATCGAAGCAAGTGTCAGCATAGGCTGGTGACCAGATTATGAGGTGGAATACCTATTGTAATCTGCACCGCCAGCGAAAACTTGATTCATTGCAACATTTGCCTGATCGAATTGGCAAATGTTGTGTCACGTCAGGAGCCTGGATCAGAAGCTGCGATGCTCCGGTGGCGTCCACTGATATAGCCATGTTTCCGATAAAGGCTGACCATCCGCAGCAAGATAAAGCCGCAGATCGATAGGACCTTTGACATCATCAGGCACTTTCAAATCAAACATGGCGCGATAGCCTTTGATCTCGTGCAGCGGACGTGCAGATGTGATTTCAATCGTGCCATGCGTCGTTGAAATGATTGGCACCACCTTGACGTCTTTGCCGAGCAAAGCAAGATCACCACCGGCAAAATCAATCGCGAAACGCCACGAGAAATACGTACGCTTTTTACCAATCACACCACCTATGCCGGTGCGTGTCGCCACGACGGTAGCCGCTTTCGGCGCGACCGGTGTTTTTGCGCCCCAATGTAATTTGTAGCCGAACAACAGTTCTTGTCCTGGCTGTGGCTTGGCTTCCGGATTCCAGAAGGCGACGATGTTATCGAAGGTTTCATCGACAGTTGGGATCTCGACCAGTTGAATCGAACCCTTGCCCCAACCAGATTTCGGCTCCACCCACAAGCTCGGACGTCTTTCGTAAAACACGCCATCGTCCTGATAATGATCGAAGTTGCGATCACGCTGTACCAAGCCGAAGCCGCGAGGATTCTCGTCAGCGTACGCATTGAAGCGTAAATGTTCAGGGTTGAGCAAAGGCCGCCAAATCCATTCTCCACTGCCAGTCCACATTTCCAAACCGTCGGAATCGTGTATCTCAGGTCGCCAGTCATTGCTGATGCGTCTGTCGTTCTCACCCATCAGGAACATGCTGGTCAGTGGTGCGATACCCATGCGTTCTATCGTTTTACGCGGATACAAGGCGACATCGACATCCATCAACGTCGTCGCGCCCGGCGCGATCTCGAAACGATAAGCACCGGAAATACTAGGAGAATCGAGTAATGCGTAGACGACTAGAGAGTTCGATTGCTTGGCTGGACGCTCCAGCCAGAACTCGCTAAAGCGCGGAAATTCTTCCGGCCGCTCCATGCCGCAATCAATCGCCAAGCCACGTGCCGACAAACCGTATTGCCAATCGCTGCCAACGGCTCTGAAATAACTCGCACCTAAGAATGCTGTGATGTCACGTACCAGATCGGTATGAAAATTGACGCGGAAGCCGGCAAAGCCGAGATCCTTAGGCATGTCTTTGCCCTTCAGACCGCTCTTGCCGTAATTGAACATCTCAGGATCGTAAGCCAGCTCGACCGCTTTGCCGTCGCTTACTTCATGAATTTTGACCGACTGATTGGCATACATGCCGAGGTGAAAAAACTTGGCTTGAAAACGTAATTTATCTCCAGCCCACAATGCATGATCATCGCGATAACTGATGGCCTGATACTGATCCCAATCGAGCGACGTCACCGCAGCAGGTACAGGATTCGGTGGCAAGTGATAAGGCTTGCTAGCCAGATCACGGGCTTGGCCTTTCAACCATGCGTAATCGAATGCGACTGGCTTGCCTAAGGTTTTCAGTTTGGAAGATGTATTTGCCGCTGCATACAGCGATGGCGCATAAAATCCGGCCAGTGTGAGTGCAGCGGAAGCTTTGAGTAAATCACGACGATGCATTAGGCCCCTTTTTCTCTATATAAATACTTGTCCAGCACGGTTGGGCATAGCTAAGACAAGAACGTTCACTTTCTTGTCATTACAAACAGATTTTTCACGTCATTTCTTGCATGGTGCAGCGCTCTTTTTTGCTGATCGCAGCGATTTTGCTAGCCATGATGGATCTATACAAAGCAATTCATGCACCAACATCGTTTTTCACTCCAGCAATATTCAAAGCCTTCAGCATGGCAAATTTAATTAAATTAATTACTAATAAATCAAATAGTTATAATTCATATTAAATGTTAAACATTAATTTAAAACGAATGTAAGAATCAAATCAAGAAATGAATATTTGCCTCATATAGAGACAAACCCCGCCTTGATTCGATACTATTTGCCTCTTACCTATATTCAATCAACAGGAGTATCCATGAGCGATCAGCAGACAGAAACTGCACCGACCGAAGAAACCTATAGCAGAAGTGAAATTCTGTCTTTTTGCCGTCACCTGGGACGCACCTTGAAGGGATCATCGGATGAAAGTAATACGGCGCTCGCCATGCATCTGATGCGTGAAGCCGAGTACCTTGGAAAAAACAAGTTCGAAACTGTTGCCGATATGTTTGCAGCAGTGGCTCACACAGTTGATCCAAATCTGCCTAAGAAATAAGTTCTACTCCCTTATAAATGATCGCCTGTGCTGCACAGTGTTCACTCAAAATGTGCCGCTATGGCGATCAACAATTTGAAGAAGCTTATTCATCCTCTGAATAAAGTCTGAGCAAATTGATATCCGTTACAAAAAATAGTCTTGCCAGTGCAAGATAACCACAACCTTCCACACACAAACGACGCTATTATTCTCGCTCAAAGAAATTCACTCGAGCGTATATGATCAAGTCTCTGCTTCTCGCTATCACCATCACCGCAGCAGCATCTGCATCCGCAATGTCAGTTGGTTCCAAACATGCCATCGTGATAGACGAAAGTTCCGGCAAGGTCCTGTTCGAGAAGAATGCAACAGACATCGTACCGATTGCTTCCCTGACCAAATTGATGACCGCAATGGTGATCCTCGATGCACGCCTCGATATGCATGAGCGCATTGTGGTCAGCGAAGAAGATGTCGATACACTCAAGTTCAGCTCCTCACGGGTTCCAGTTGGTGCAGTATTGTCGCGTCACGCTTTGCTGGAGCTAGCACTGATGTCCTCCGATAACCGCGCTGCCCATGCGTTGGCGCGCACTTATCCGGGTGGCCTAGAACATTTCAAGCTGGCAGTACGCAACAAAGCGCATTTGCTGAATTTGCGTCGCACGAATATAGAAGAGCCAACCGGTCTGTCACCGTACAACACATCAACGGCAAGCGATCTGGCCAAATTAGCCCTTGCCGCATCCAAGTATCCAGACATCGAAAGAATCACGACCGTCAGTAATGACTTGATCGACGTAAACGGCTCCATGCGCCACTATCACAACACCAATAAACTGGTAGGCGACAAGAACTGGACCATCTATTTGTCCAAAACTGGTTATACACAGGAAGCTGGTCGCTGCATCATCATGCGCGTACGCACCGCGGGACGCGATGCGATCATGGTCTTGTTAAATGCTAGTGGAAGCGCAAATCGGACGGCTGATGCAAATAACTTGCATCGTTTTCTGACGAAAGAACATCGTCAGGAAGTAATGGCAAAACTAACCATCAAGTAAGTCTTGCCTAGGGTCAAACAGAAACGTCTTTGTTAGATCAAACTTCTTAAATATGCCGCTGGAATTCCAGCGGTTTTACTTCCGGCTCTGCTTCAGGGTTGGAAGCGCAAGTTGAACAAGTGCTGCATCCACTGCCGCAACCACCGCCCGCGCTTTCGCCCGGCATCAAAAAACCACCCAAACTACGCAGCAAAAAAGAACGCGACGGCTTGCTCAGCATCGTCGCCAGTGCCAATTGACGCGCGCGCATCCACTTCGGCATCAGCTTACGCAGAACGTAAAGCGCACTGAACAGTACGATCGCGCCGATAATCACTTCTTGCACAAAGCCATAAATATTCATGTCAGTGCCTTTGCAATTTGGTAAGTCAAGAATGAAGCCAGATACGCCAAACCAAACATGTAGCCAGCGGAAACCGCCACTGTACGCCAGGAATTCGTTTCGCGTCGGATCACAGCCAGTGTAGACATGCACTGTGGTGCAAACACATACCAGGCCAGCAAAGCGAGCGCGGTAGCCAACGACCATTGCGCAGCAATCACTGGGCCCAATTGCGCTGCGACAGCGTCTTCGCTACCTGACATCGCATACACAGTACCCAAAGCAGCCACAGCAACTTCACGCGCTGCCAGACCTGGAATCAGCGCAATACAGATTTGCCAGTTGAAACCAATAGGTGCAAACACAGGTTCCATCAAACGTCCGATCTGACCTGCCAAGCTGTAATCAATAGCCGGCAGCGTTGCGCCTTCTGGTGGGCCAGGGAAAGTCGACAGGAACCACAGCAAAACCGTCAGCGACAAGATGATGGTCGTCACACGGCGCAAGAAGATAAGCGCGCGCTCCCACAAACCGATAGCAACGTTGCGTACGCCAGGCATGCGATAAGACGGCAACTCCATCAGCAAGGCATGTTCGCTCTTGTCTTTGCGCATGCGTTTGATGAACCATGCCACCGCCATCGCGCTAACGATGCCCGCGATATACAGAATGAACAAAACTATGCCCTGCAAATTAAAGACGCTCCAAACCGTCGTGCTTGGGATGAATGCAGCGATCAACAAGGTGTACACCGGCAAGCGCG
Organism: Herminiimonas arsenitoxidans; assembly: GCF_900130075.1. Lineage (NCBI taxonomy): Bacteria > Pseudomonadati > Pseudomonadota > Betaproteobacteria > Burkholderiales > Oxalobacteraceae > Herminiimonas > Herminiimonas arsenitoxidans. Next base: position 518,818 of record NZ_LT671418.1, on the reverse strand, counting down.
CCGAGCAAGTCATCAAAGGCGCAACCAATATCGTTGTCAGGCGATCACGCGGATCTTGAATACTACGTGTCGCCATGATGCCGGGAATCGCGCAGGCAAAACTAGACAGCAAAGGAATGAAAGAACGTCCGGTCAAACCAGCCTTGAACATTAAACGATCGAGCAAGAAGGCTGCGCGCGGCAGATAACCCGATTCTTCCAGCACCAGAATGAAGAGGAAGAGAATCAGAATTTGCGGCAAGAACACCAGCACCGCACCCAGCCCCGCAAACAAGCCATCGACAACCAAGCTGCGTAACAAACCATCCGGCAAGGTCGTGGCAAACCACTGTCCGACAAAAGTCACGCCTTCGGTAATGCCATCCATCAAAGGCTCAGCCCAGGAAAACACAGCCTGGAAAATAAAGAACATCACAACAGCCAAAATCGCCAAGCCAAAGACTGGATGCAAGACCCAACGATCAATTACATCATCGATTTTCGACGTTGCAGTCGGCATCGTCACTGCAGCAGCAAGGATGGTGCGCACTTGTGCGTGCAATTCAGCGGCAGTACCTTCCGTTGGAGGAACGGCTTCCGACACGACTATCGTGTCCAGATGCGCCACCAGATCTTTCGCGCCGCCGCTATGAATCGCAACGGTTTCAATCACATCCATGCCGAGCTGACGCTGCAGCTCTTCACGATCAATGCTGACACCGCGCTTGCGTGCCGCATCCATCATGTTCAATGCCAACACCATCGGGCGTCCGAGTCGTTTGACTTCAAGTACGAAGCGCAGATGCAAACGCAGATTGGTCGCATCCACCACGCAAACGATCAGTTCCGGCACGGATTCGCCAGCCCTGCGACCCAAACAGATATCGCGTGTGATGACTTCATCCGGACTGGTTGCGTCCAGGCTGTAAGCGCCGGGCAAATCCAGCAAGGTGAAGACACGACCGGATGGCGCAGTAAAGCGCCCTTCTTTGCGCTCTACCGTTACGCCGGCATAGTTCGCAACCTTCTGACGGCTACCCGTCAGTTGATTGAATAAGGCAGTCTTGCCACAGTTCGGATTACCGACAAGCGCGATACGGGAAATAGGCATGAGATTTAAAAATTAACTGGCGAGATGAATGTGCACGCGTTGTGCTTCGGAGCGACGCAGGGCAAAACGTGTGAAGCCAATTTGCACTAATAAAGGATCAGCGCCGATCGGACCACGCGCCACGATGCGTACTGGTTCGCCTGAGACAAAACCGAGTTCGCGCAAACGCTTGGCAATCGGGTCATCGCCCGCGATATTCACGACGTCATCGACCACTGCGGGAGTAAAGGGAAGGAGTTCTGAAAGATTCACACAAAGCCAATACAAATAACAATGATTCTCATTATATTCCAATTTCTCAGAGAGGATGGGCTATGCCGTGATTTTCAAATACATGTTTACTATTCTGCTTGCCTGTTCGACAACGAGAAAGCTCATACACATTTCAGGAAGGCATCGAACGGTCTCTTATTGCCATCTAAAATAAATTCGCTGCAGCAAAAAATACGCATGCCGTCTATCATGCGCGATCAATATCTCAACGAATCTTGAACACAGTCGATGCAAGCAGAACACTTACAGCTCTTAGTCACTCGTACCATGCCTTACGGCAAATACAAAGATCGCTTGCTGGCCGATTTACCGGGGCATTATCTCGGCTGGTTTGCGCGCGAAGGATTTCCATCCGGCGAGTTGGGTAGTTTGATCGCGTTGATGTATGAGCTTGATCACAATGCACTCAGACATTTGCTTGATCCTTTGCGCACGCCTAAATTTTAGAATTACTCTTCTATCTGCACGCGCCTATCTTTACTTAGCCCCATCCACGCGCTAGCGGCATCCCGTGTTCCACCATGTCGATCAGACGCTGCCCTACCGCTTCCGCCTGCTCGTTGTTCAGGCTGCGCAAAGGTCCGTCTATCGATAACATCGCCAGGCCATGAACAGCGGACCACGCAAGAAATTCTGCCCCTGCTCGTCGCTCATGAGCCATCGCACCGGCCGCCACCAATTCATCCAGCGCAGAACCCAGTAATTGAAACGGTGTAAGTCCACTTTCACCCGCCATCGCTGGCGTCTTCGCCTGCTGCAAATCTTCATGCACCGAAAACGCGGTACGGAACAGGCCCGGCTCAGCCCGCGCAAAACGCAGGTAGCCGGTACCGACTGCACGTACATGCGCCCGTGCCATATCGACGGCGTTGCCTGTATCCACACAAGCCTTCATCTCTGTCTCTATTGCCAGTGCCAGTTGCGATTGTGCGACATAGCACACCGCCTGCAACAGGGCATTGCGATCGGCGAAATGCCGGTACGCTGCATTCGGTGCTACTCCGGCCTGCCGCGTGGCTTCACGTAATACGACTGCGGTCGGCCCACCGACCTGCGCCAGCTGCGTTCCCGCCTCCAGTAAAGCCCGGTACAAATCCCCATGGCGGTAAGTCTTGCGTTGCGGAACTACTATTTTTTTCGTCATCTTGAATAAATGTGTACGCCGTACACTAGTTGTACTATTATTTATGGACACTGTACACAATAACTACCTTCCATAGGAGAAACAGTATGAGCCAGGAGACTAAAACTACCTCAGCAGAAGCAGAAATCCGCGCACTTCTTGATAGCTGGTTGAAGGCCGTCACCACCGGTGATCTCGACGCAACCATGGCGCACTATGCCCCCGATGTCATCGCCTACGATGCCGTTCTTGCCTTGCAATTCAAGGGTTCGGATGTATACAGAAAGCATTGGCAGATGTGTATGACTATGTGTTCCGAGATGAGCTTCAAATTTCATGACATACATATTTCGGCTGGCGATGATGTGGCATTCAGCCATTGCCTTAATCTCTGCGGTGGTAAAGACAAGGACGGCAAGGAAAACACTTCATGGATGCGCATGACGACCGGATATCGCAAGATCAACGGCAAGTGGAAAATCGTACATGAACACTTTTCCGCACCGTTCGATATGGAAAGCGGCAAGGCACTCTTCGATCTGCAACCATAAGACAGCTCCTGCTTACGCGACTACAAACATAGTCATGACACTTTCATCTGACGCAAAGACACTAAACGAAACAAATGCGCGTAGCGCGCAAGCAGAGCAGATGCGCGAAATCGAGTATTTACAGATGATCGAGCGCTTCGATCAATTGTGGGCATCCGCAACATCCGAGCAAGATCAAGAGGAAATGCAAAGATTGATCATCTTGATAGAGCAACACGAAAAGAAACGAGAGATTCCAGCAGAACCAGTCAACAAACTGCCTGAACCGAGAATCCAGACTGCATGAACAAGGGATCATTCGCTTGATATACGAGGAGAACAACCATGAACAAGCCACCAGTCAAACCGATTCCGGAAGGAATGCATAGCATCACTCCGCATCTGGTTTGCGCTAATGCCGCTGATGCCATCGAGTTTTATAAAAAAGCCTTTCATGCGACAGACGCCGCCATTTTGCCCGGCCCAGGCGGCAAGATCATGCATGCGCATCTGCGCATAGGCGACTCATCAATCATGCTGATGGATGAGTACCCTGAGTTCAGCGCGCTCGGGCCAAAGTCGCTTAAAGGCAGCCCAGTCACCATACATCTGTATGTGGAGAATGCCGATGCCGTCTTCACACGCGCGATTGCAGCAGGAGCAAAAGCGAAACATCCTATGGAAGATACTTTCTGGGGCGACCGTTATGGCGTGCTGGAAGATCCGTTCGGCCATTCATGGTCCATCGCCACACATATACGCGATGTGAGCCCGGAAGAACTGCAGCAAGCGGCCAAGAAAATGTGTCCGCAAGAATAAGACGAAAACACAAATAACAATCATCACTAAACAGGAGCACAAGCATGCGATTCATGATCATTATTAAAGCAGACAAAAATTCTGAAACTGGCGCCATGCCGGATGAGCAACTCTTGACTGAAATGGGCAAGTTTAATGAAGAGCTGGTGAACGCCGGCATCATGCTATCCGGCGATGGCTTGCAGCCAAGTTCAAAAGGAGCGCGCGTCAAATTTTCCGGAGACAAACGCACAGTTGTTAACGGCCCCTTCCCTGAAACCAAAGAACTCGTTGCCGGCTTCTGGATCTGGAAAGTGAAATCGAAAGAAGAAGCCATCGAGTGGGTCAAACGCTGCCCGAACCCAACCGGTGCCGAATCGGAAATTGAAATCCGCCAGATATTCGAAATGGAAGATTTCGGCGCAGAACTCACTCCGGAATTGCGCGAACAAGAAGAGCGCCTGCGCACCAAACTAGAAGCTGGCCAAGTCTGAATCCCAATAACCCACACCTCCCACCAAGCCGGAGCCTTATATGTTCAAAATCCTCGCCATTGTCGTCGTAGTCATACTCGCCGCTATCCTTATCTTTGCCGCAACCAAGCCGGATACTTTCCGCGTCGAGCGTACGACCACCATCAAAGCAGCTCCGGAAAAAGTGTTCGCACTCATCAACGATTTGCATAGCTGGACCACATGGTCGCCGTATGAGAAAAAAGATCCAGACATGAAACGTACGCATAGCGGCGCAGCCAGCGGCAAAGGCGCGATTTATGAATGGGATGGCAATAAGAATGTCGGCAAGGGACGAATGGAAATCACTGAATCATCGCCACCATCGCGGATCGTGATCAAACTCGATTTCCTGTCACCATTCGAAGCGCACAACACGGCGGAATTTACTTTGCAGCCGCAAGGCGATTCCACGCAAGTGACGTGGGCAATGTATGGCCCGGCCAACTATATGTCGAAACTGATGAGCGTATTTTTCAGCATGGATAAAATGGTCGGCGATGATTTTGCCATCGGCCTTGCCAATCTGAAGGCAGCTGCCGAGAAATAAAAACTATTCGTTTTATCCTATCGATGAAGCGAGCTGAGTATCTGCAAAAAAGCCCACCATTATTTCTAATGGAGGGCTTTTTTTACTGATCGGCCATCAATTCTTTATCTTAATTTCTCAGCTTTTCAACTACCGCGGCCAAGAAATCAAGATCCTCTATCGTATTTCTACCCGTAGGCTTGGAACGAGCACTTAACGCAACAACCACGACCTTCTCCTCCTGATTGATATACAGATATTGTCCATGAATGCCTCTACCCATGAATGCCTGTTCATGCACCTTCCCGGCGTCAGGTTTCATCGTCCACCATTGATAGCCATATCCATTCTTGCCGGTGACACCGCTAATTGGCTTTGCAGTCGTTGCTTCGGCTAGCCAATTATCCGGAACAATTTTTTTACCATTCACTTCTGCACCGTTGAGAATGAATTGTCCGAAGCGTGCAAAGTCACGCATCACAGCGAGAATGCCGCTACCACCAACCTCATGACCATTTGGAGAGTCCAGCCACCAATAAGCATCCGCCTGCATTCCTACTGGAACCCACACCTTCTTAGAAAGATAGTCTGCCAGGTGCATCTTAGTTGCGGCCTGCACAATTTCACCAATCAATACCGTTTCACCAGTACTGTAATTAAAGTTTTTCCCCGGCTCAGAAGCTTTGGGCAAGGTTTTCAGAATATCAAAAATACCGCCCTTCTGATTGCTTGCAATTTGCAGCTCCAGCAATTTCCTGCGGTCCGAGCTTGGGTCAGTATAGGTTTCATTCCACTTCACTCCAGAAGCCATCATGAGCACATCCTTGATGGACACATCTTGATAAGCGCTGCCAGCAAGTTGCGGCAAGTACTTCACTACCGGATCGTCCACACTGCTGATATAGCCATCTTTAATTGCAGCACCAACCAACGTAGACACGAAGGATTTTGCTACCGACATGGACATCCATCTTGTATCTGGTTTTAAACCGTAATCGTAGTGTTCATAGGCGATCTTGCCATCCTTCAGCACGAGTAAGCCAACCACTCGGTTTAAAGCTACATAATCTGGCAAATCATATTTCTTCCCCTCTGAGGTGAAAGTCAAAGAAGTTAATTGCTTGTCACTCAAAGGCAGCGGAGATGGCTTGCCTCCCGCCTTAATCACGCGTGTCGGGAAAATTTTATTGGTGTTTTGATAGGTTCGAACAGCTTTGTCTGGATAAAGAGAGCCATCGTAAATTTCGCGAGCCGTACCAATATCAAGCTTGGTGGGCGGGTTGGCAAAGCTGCTTGGAGTGAAGGTCGTCGAAGCGACAAGTAGCGGGATTAAACCAATTAACTTTTTCATGATACGTCTCCTGTCATTGTTTTTTTAACTTTTAGGGTGCAGCAAAAATTCAAACAATTGCTGTAGAGAAGCTCTTGCAGTAGACAAGAAAAACCAATCACCGCAACCGACTGTACTCTAAAAAACATCTCATAAAACAATTTCAGACGACTAACTTCATACGCTTTTTAGCGTATGTTTAAATTGATCAACGTGCTTTGCGCAAGGTCAGATTGATGCGATGTTCACCAAGCAAGGGATGGCTTGCCATCTTCAATGGCAGAACGCCGTGATAACGAAGTCTGCCTGCTCCTCCCCACACCACCACGTCGCCATGCGTTAAAGGAATCCGCATGGCTTTATCTTCGCGCCTCATCCCGCCAAACAAAAATACGGCTGGGATGCCAAGTGAAACAGAAACAATGGGCTGACTGAAATCCCGCTCATCTTTATCCTGATGCAGCGACATGCGCGCACCAGGATCATAGCGATTGATCAAACATGCATCCGGCTCGAAATTCTCAAATCCGGCTTGCAGCGCAGCACTTTGTGCCAATGCAAGAAAGACATCCGGAATGGACGGCCACTTCTTGCCACTCTCCGGATCAAGCGCATCGTAACGATAGCCACTTCTATCGGTGACCCAACCATAGTGACCACAGTTCGTCATCGCTACCGACATGCGAAAACCGCCGGGTGTGTTCATGTGCCGTAACGGCGCTTGCATGATCACGTCTTCAACAGCTTTTAACAGCTCATTCTCAGCCGACAAAGCGTAGCCGCGCAGCACCACCGCGCCGACACATAGCTCTTCACGCCAAGTTCGCCCCCGCTCTATTTCGTCAAATAAGTCCAAATCCAAACACCTATCCATTCATCCGCCACACCTGCGAAGTCACACAACATTATGACTCTGCACAAGAACTCTTGCCGATGTACCGCAAAGCAACCATCAGTCATAGACACCGGTATATATTCACGGTTCTGACTGTAACTTCTCGCACTTTTTAGGAGTGATGAGGTATTGTTTTATACGCAATTTTTAATGCAGGTGCTTATGTCCGTTACTAGAAATATTCGAGTACTCACACGTTACAGCGCATGGGCAAATTTGCGCCTATTCGATTTACTCAAGACCCTGCCAGCTGCGGAAGTTAATGCCATACGAAAAACTGGATTCGGCAGCATACTCAATACTTTGAACCATTCTTATGTCGTCGATCTCATCTGGAAGGCGCATTTGGAGAGCAAACTTCATGGATTCACATCACGAATTACAGAGCTTGTACCTACCTTCCCGGAATTATGCAGTGCTCAAACCGAAATCGATGTGTGGTACGTGAATTATGCAGATACTCTTTCTGAGCAAATGCATGATGAAGCTGTTGCGTTCAATTTCGTAGATGGTGGATCGGGAATCATGACACGGGGTGATATGTTGCTTCATGTTGTTAACCACAAAACCTATCATCGGGGATATGTCGCTGATCTCCTGTACCAAGTTGGTTCCCGCCCTCCGGTAATGGATTTTCCGGTCTTCCTGAGAGAGGATCCGCCGACATTGTGAAAAAGCGTTCAGACACCGTGAAATCTATTTGACCGATGCCCTGACGCAGAAACACAGCCCGATCAGACTGCAGAAGAAAAGCTACAACTCGCGACGAATTCGTAACGTTCAGGCCGTATATAGAAGACCGAGTAATCACAGCATGCGCCGCTGACCGATGTGGATGTCCGTGTCATCACCAACACGGCGCTGCCGGTCTTCACTTTCAAGAGCTTGCCCAGTTCGCGATCCGCCAATTGCGCACCTATCGACACGTCTGCGCGCGCTACACCGCGCCCATCGAGACTCTTGAGGATCGCGTAGTTAGGCTGACGCTCTGCCTCATTCCAATCCATCGCAGCAACTGGTGCCGGCAAATAACTGGCGCCAACGGCAATCGGCTCATCGTCGACCAGATGCAGGCGCTGCAGAAAGGTACATTCCTTCACCTTCTTGCCAAAGCGCTCCGTTAATTGTTCCGGCACCGGCACCAGGTCCAGCGCCAGCAATTTCATCTTTGGCTTCAAGCCTTGCATCAATAGCGAATCATGAAAGCTGCGCAAGGCATCCAGTGCATGCCGCACCTGCTTGCCAGCCGCATACGTACCTTTGCCCTGCTTACGCTCGACAACACTCTCTTCTTCCAGTCGTCCCAATGCCAAGCGCACGGTGACGCGGCTGACGCCGAAGCGTTCTACCAGCGCTGCTTCCGATGGCAGCTTGCCGGATGGCTCAAACGCACCTCCCAGCACCTCTTCACGCAATTGCGCAGCGATTTGCTCATACATCGAGGTGACGTTCTTACGGATCAAAGTATCACTGGCATGCATGCGGTTGACTCAATATTCATTGTTAGTAGTAAAGGAATAGCGATTATTCACGATAGATCGCTGCCTGACAAAAAAGAAAACGAATAAGGATATGCAAAAGTCTTCGTTCGCCTAACTTGTATTAATACGTATTATGACAAAAATCCTGACAAGCAGCATGCTTGTGATGCATTTTTTACACCGGGCTATTCCTCATTGTTCAACGGATACCAGTCATGTACGAGAAACAGATGGCTCATCTTCGAGTCGACCATATCAACTTTGCCTATGAAAACGGGCAGACGGTATTCCGCGACTTCTCGATAGAAGCAAAGCCCGGCGAATTCCTCGCCCTGCTCGGCCCGTCTGGTTGCGGTAAAAGCACCTTGCTCAACCTGCTGTCGGGTTTCCTGCAGCCGCAGAGAGGCAGCATCCAGGTCAATGAACACAAGGCTCGGCCAGAGATGCAGGAACTCGGCTATGTATTCCAGTCGCCGCAACTCTTCCCATGGCTGAATGCTCTCGACAATGTAGCTTTTGGTTTGCGTATGCGAGCCGACGTCACCCGTATCGAACGTGAACAGAAAGCGCGTGAAGCGCTGGCACTGGTTGGCCTGGCAGATGCCGCACAGCGCCTGCCGCATCAGCTGTCAGGCGGCATGCAGCAACGCATCTCGCTGGCGCGCACCTTAGCGATGGAACCGACATTGCTGTTGATGGATGAACCCTTCGCCGCCTTGGATGCCATCTCGCGCCAAAGCATGAACGAAGAATTGCTGCGGCTCTGGTCTTCGCTCAAACAAACCGTGGTCTTCATTACGCATGACATCGACGAAGCAGTCTTCCTCGCTGATCGCGTAGTCGTGCTTGGCAAGGCACCGCAAGGCGTGAGGCACAGCTTCTCTATCGACTTGCCACGCCCACGCATCCATCGCGAGACGCGACGCCTGCCGCAATTCCATGAATACAGCAGCAGCCTGATGGACACCATTTCCACTGCAGATTTCCCGAACGCCGTTGCAGTTGAAGACGCGCACTCCTTCCCACTTCTTTCTGAAAGTACGCTATGAAACCTGTAAAGCTGCTGATAACACTCTCACTAGCGCTGGCATCGGTCAGCGCCGCTACCGCGCAAGCGCAGGAAAAACCTATCCGCATCGGCTGGGTCTACGCGATGGCCAATGCACCCGCAGTGATTGCAGATCGCAAAGGCTACTTCAAGGAAGAAGGCGTCAATGTCGAAATCAAATCCTTCGGCGACGGCCCCATCCTGCAACAAGCTTTGTCAGCCGGCGACCTAGATATGGCATACATAGGCGCGCCGCCAGTATTCCAATGGTATGCACGCGGCCTCAACAGCCGCATCCTGGCCAAAGTCAATTACGGCCAGGCTGCAGTGATTACACAGGCAAACAGTTCTATCCGCACAGTCGCCGACCTCAAGGGCAAGAAGATAGCCGGTGTCGCCAAAGGCAGCGGTATGGATGTCTTGTTGCGCGGCTACGTTTTGAAGGAAGCGGCAGGCCTCGAACCTGACCGTGACACTACCATCGTTAATATGCCCGCCGGGAATATGCCTGCGGCACTTGATCGCAACCTGGTCGATGCCGCCTTCACGTGGGAACCATTCATCGCCACTGCACTGCTGCGTGGTAACACTCGCCTGGTTCTCGACATTAACAAGGCTATCCCGCAATACCCTTGGTACATCGTGATGGCAATGCCGCGTACGCTGGCGCAACGTCCTGATGACATCGTCAAAGTCCTGCGCGCGCATCGTCGTGCCATCGACTTCCTGAACAAGCATCCTGATGAAGCGAACCAGATCATCGCCGAAGCCTTCGAAATCCCAACCGTCAAAACTGTCGATGGTCGTGAAATCAAACCGATCGAAGTCGTCAAAGAAGCGCGTAAACGCATAGGCTGGTCCGATCGCATCCAGCAAAACGATGTGCAGTTCATCCAGCAATTGATGAACTACTCGCGTGCGCTCGGCTTCCTGAACAAGGATTTGCGCGCAACGGAAATCATCGACACCACATGGCAACAGCGCGCTGAAAAAGCGCCAGCCAAACGCTAAGGACGCGCATGCGTATATTGGGTTTAAAACCGTCGTGGGGCTGGGCTGCCTTACCTGCACTCATCCTAGCGTGGAGTCTAGCAGCCAGCCGCTTCCCGTCCTACATCTTGCCGCAACCATGGGAAGTGGCACAGGAAGGATGGCGCTGGCTGGAAAGCGGCAAGCTGTGGGCACACCTCGGCGCGAGTTTGCTGGAAGAGCTGGGCGGCTTCGGTGCGGCCATCGTGGTCGCCGTCATCGTCGGTACTGCGGCCGGCATCTCACGCAATGTGCGCGATTTCATCACGCCGTTGAATGGCCTGTTCATGGCGATCCCGCCGATTGCGTGGGCACCGCTGACCATGATCATCTTCGGCATCGGTTATCTATCCATCATCGTCGTCATCTTCATCGCCGCCGTATGCCCGATGACGCTGGCGATACAGGATGGTGTGCAGGCGATACGCGGTGGTGAAGTACGCGCCGCACGCATTCTCGGCGCAAATCGTATCCAGTTGCTGGTGCACGTCTATTTCCCCGCCACCCTGCCCGCCTTCACTACCGCGCTACGCGTCGGCTTCAGTCAGGCCTGGCGCGCACTGGTAGCGGCGGAAATGATAGGCGCATCACACGGCATAGGTTGGATGGTTTCCACCGGCGGACAGATCGGCAATGCCAGCCAGGTATTGCTCGGCATCGTACTGATCGGCCTCATCGCATGGCTGGCCGAAAGTCTGGTCTTCCGACGCATAGAACGCCGCTATCAACGCTGGCGCAGTCACTAAGCGGCACTGGATCTCCGAATAGCAATTAATAGAAATCAGGAAATATCATGAGCAAAAGTAATCCACTCGATCTCTCGCAGCAATATCAAACCTTGCGTAGCAAGCTGGGACCGCACTTTGCGCCTGAAGGCTTGTATGTACAAAACAAAAAACTACCTTTCGTCGGCAGTGTCAGCTGCAACGTCAATCGACTGGAAACCGGTAGCTGGAATGAAATCGTCATCGACTATGAAGTCGGTGCAGCAGGTCTCGCCGATGGCGGCTGGTTCAAGGCTACCTTCAAGTTTTATTCGGACTGGGCCTTGTTCCAGACCAGCGATCCGACCGCCGCCAATTACATCAGCGCCGAATATCAGTCCGGCAAACTGGTGCCGGGGCAAAGTCCGGCGACCGTACAATCCTTATCGGTACGCTTCGATCAAAAGGGCCATGAGCGCCCATTTCAGAAAGCCATCATCGTCGACGTCGTCGATGGCTATCTGAATGCCGGCGACCACATCATCCTGCGCATAGGCGACAGACGCGGTGGCGGTCCGGGCACGCGTGTACAGACTTTTACTGAAGACCGTTTCCGTTTCCGTTGCTACGTCGATCCACTCGGCACTTCGCGCTTCGCTGCTGTCCCGGGTGACATCGTGATCGACATGGCACCCGGTGCAGCGGCACGCTTGCTGATCGCTGGTCCGCGCTTTGTACGCAGCGGACAGGCTGCACCTTTCCGCTTTTCACTGCAAGATCGTTGGGGCAACGCTTGCCATGCACAAGCAGGTAGTCTTTTGCTGCGCGCCTATTCCGGCGATGCAGTGGTCTATGAAAAAACACACGCTTTACCAGACACAGGCTGGGCCAGCATAGGTATCGACGACCTGCCGAGTGATCGCGGCGACCTGCGGCTGGTCGCAGAATTACCTGAACACTTGTATATGCGTCCAGCAATCGCACACTTGAGCATAGACGACCGCTTCCCGGCACCACGTTCCTTCTATGCCGACCTGCACGTACACGCCAGCGACACCGTTGGTACCAATAGCCCAGCCTATAACGCTGCTTATGCGCGTGACATCGGCGGCATCGATGTGCTCGGCTACACCGCCAACGACTTCCAGATTACTGATGAAAACTGGCAACTCGGTGTAGATACCGTAGAAGAATTCAACAAGCCCGGACATTTTGTTTGCTATCCAGTGCAGGAATGGTGCGGCAGCTCGACTGCAGGTGGCGACCACAATGTAGTCTTCCTCGGCGATGCTGCCCCTGACTTCCCGTACAACGCACGCGGCGAACACAATCGCACCTTCCTGTGGAATGAAGACATGAAGGGTTCCGCAGTCGAAACCGGACGCTGGCCGGTGGAAGAACTGTGGGCGGCCTACATCGACGATCCCGAGCAACATCTGATCATGCCGCACGTCGGTGGCCGTCGCTACATTCCTGACTGGCATCATCCGGAACTGGAACGCCTGGTCGAGATCGCATCAAGCTGGGGTCACTTCGGCTGGCTCTATCAAGATGTCATCACACGCGGTTACCGCATCGGCGTTGCCGCCAGCGGTGACGAACATCGCGGTCGCCCGGGTGGCGGACCTCCAGGCACACAAGTATTCGGCGTACACGGCGGATTGACAGGCGTCATCGCCGAATCACTGGACAGACGCAGCATAGGACGCGCACTGCGCGCACGTCATACCTGGGCCACCACCGGCGAACATACTGCTTTGCTAGTTAACGCCGGCCAACATATTCAGGGCGATGAGTTTACGCACTCTGGTCCGCTAAAGCTCAACTACAACTTCCTCGGTAGCGCAGGCTGGGATGAAATTGCTGCTTATGATCACACGGGGCTGATCTGGAAACGTAATCTGCATGAAGAGCTGGGCTACTCGGATCGACTGATACGTTTGCGCTGGGGTGGCGCACGCGTACCTGATCGTTATCGCTGGGCTTCATGGCGTGGTCGCATCACGATACTGAATGGCACCATCAATCGCTTCCAGTCACATGGCTTTGAACATGGTGAAGAAAACTGCTGGCGCGAAGGCACGACTGACATCGTATTCCGTAGCGACACGTATGGCGATGCCGACAGTATAGATATCGACATCACCAATCTGCAGAACTGCACGATACGCATAGAAGGAACGATAGACAGCTACATCAAGGTCGGTGATCCATTGCAGCCGAATCCATTCAAGCATGTACCGACCTTCCAATGGGAGATCAGCGGCGCGTCCTTACTACAGGAAGGTGCTCTCAGGCAAGAGCTGGGTGGAACAGAACTGTTCCTCGCATTGGAACGTTTGACCGAGCAAGCCCTACCCGTCACGGTACAAGGTGAACTGGAAGTCGAATTGAAAAAGACTTCCTTCGGACATCACCCGGTCTACTTCACCGGCCGCCAGCAAGACGACAGCAAGGTATGGTCATCTGCAATGTTTGTTACGCCTATTGATTGACGAGAAATGTCTTAAGTCCAACCTTCAAATCCAATTAAAAAGCCCGCATGCGCGGGCTTTTTTTCATACAACAAGCAAATGATGAGAACCGACAAAGCAAGTCGAAAACCGTAGCAAACACCTTCTGCTCTCAACTTAATTTTGATCCTGCCGTTAATGATTTACCAGCTCTTAGCCTAAAAGGTTCGCCGATGAACGTTACATCCGTTAATAACACTGCAATTACATTGTCCACGGCTGCCCAAGCTCAAGAACTCACTCCGATACAAGTTGAAACAGAGACGGATGCCAACGCGGATGAAAAACCAGCCAGTACCAGAGTCACCATATCCGACTTAGGACAGATACTCTCCGCAAAGGGAAAAGCAGCGACAAAAAATCAAGACATTGATAGCAGCAGCCTTCCTGACACCATCAAAGATCTGCTCAAGCGAATTCGACAGATCAAAGAACAAATACAAGAACAGCAGCAAAAGCTGAATACCATTATGGCGAATCAAAAACTGAGCCCGGAAGAAAAGCAGAAACAACTACTTCAGGTGCAAGCCACGATCAGCTCGCTGAGCGGCGCACTTACCTCAGCCTACGGTCAATTGGAAAAAACAATGCGCGATCAGGATTTGACTCAGGATCAGCAAATTGCTGCCGCTTCTTTGTTGGCGGTATAGCGACAACAAAATCCCATATTCATGGGATGCAATCGCCTGCCATTAATCTGTACCTTTATGTTTCCATAAAGAAACCAATCGCAAATAAGGTAGACGAAATGTTTCACAGAATCGCCCTAACAAGCGCGCTAATTTTCCTATGCGCAGCCTGCAACACAACCCCTCCCCCAAACTACAAAAATCCAATTGCTCCCGACAATGCTAAGGTCAGCTTTGAATCAGACTTTGAGCTGCATACACACTTCTATGTCAATACTGATAACACGCCACAATCTTGTGGAAAGTTCGAGCGTGCCGGCTATCTGTTGAAGCGTGACTCCATCCTGCTTTATGACAAAGCGAATTACGAAATTAAAATCGAGGTGCCATCGAATAAGGTCGTCGGCATTAGCGCAAGTCACTATTTCGACGATCCGACCTATCGTTCAAGCTGCTTTCCTAAACCGGTGTTTTTTACGCCAGAGGCAAACGCAAATTACATCGTCAAAGTTAACTTAATTCGCACCGACCGCGGGGGGCGTCTACCGCTGGGTGGACAATGCTATGTATCAGTAGCGAATCTGAAAACCGACGGTTCCTATGTAAACGTGAAAACGAATGCAAAACCACCGTGTAAGGAACAAGAGATTGAAAAGTGAATTACAGTCTAAAATCAATTTCTGGGACGCAATTAGTCCTAGAAACGCTTGCTTAGCTTGACGATTTCCATATGCCTCGGTCAAGTGGGTGATCGGCCGGCAATGCACTAACTGTTTTTACAGTCACGTGTGGAAACATTTGTTTGGCATCCCTCCTGACACGATTAAATATCTACTCAAGCGAATTCGACAATAAAAAAGCCCGCTTACGCGGGCTTTTTTTCAACCAGTAACAAGCAGCGATGCTTACTTGTTCACCAGTGAACGTGGTTGCAACAATGCCAGGCATGCGCCCAGTATCAAAGCGCCAGCCACAAAGTACATACCGGCGTTGGTGCTGCCAGTGACGTCTTTCAACCAGCCAACGATCGTTGGGCTGACGAAGCCTGCGAGGTTACCCACCGAATTGATCAAGCCGATACCAGCAGCTGCGGCAGCACCACCCAAGATTGCGCTTGGGTAGGTCCAGAACACAGGCATGGTCGACAGCATACCGGCAGTACCCAAAGACAATGCCATCAACGCCAACACGACGTTGTCACCATAGATGGTGCTCAGGAACAAACCAATGCCGCCCAATGCACTTGCAATCGCAAAGTGCCAACGACGCTCACGCATACGGTCAGCGCTGCGTGCAACCAGCAAGGTGGCGATCACGCCGCAGGTGTATGGAATCGCGGTCAACAGGCCAACGTTCAATGCATCTTTAACGCCCGAAGCTTTAACCAAAGTTGGCAGGTAGAAGCTGATGCCGTACAGACCCATCATGCAGCAGAAGTAGATTGCAGCCATCAGCCAAACTTTTGGATTGGTGAAGACGCCCGCTACCGAGTGCGATTTGGTATCGCCAGCATTGTCTTTGGCGATATTTTCTTCCAGTACTTTTTTCTCATCGTCCGACAACCATGACGATGCACGGATGCTGTTAGGCAGATAGAACAAAGTCATGACACCGAGGATCAGCGAAGGAATGGCTTCCAGCAGGAACAGCCATTGCCAGCCGTGCCAACCGTGCACACCAGCGAAGGCATTCATGATCCAGCCGGACAATGGGCCACCGACCACACCAGCAACTGGGATACCGATCATGAACAAGGCGTTCATGCGGCCGCGACGCGAGGTCGGGAACCAGTAAGTCAGGTACAACACGATGCCTGGGAAGAAACCAGCCTCTGCTACGCCGAGCAGGAAGCGGATGACATAGAACATGGTCGGCGTCGTCACGAACATAGTCGCAGCAGACAGGATGGACCATGTGATCATGATGCGGGCGATCCAGCGACGTGCGCCGACCTTGTGCATGATGATGTTGCTTGGTACTTCAAACAGGAAGTAACCGATAAAGAAGATACCGGCGCCGAGGCCGTAAACCGTTTCGCTGAATTGCAAATCGTTCAACATGCTGAGCTTGGCAAAGCCCACGTTGACGCGATCGAGATAAGCCGCAACGTAACAAAGGAACAAGAAAGGCAGCAACCGTAAGGTTACCTTGGCATAAATACTATCTTCCAGCTTTTCGCGAACGCTGGAGGTACTGCTAAGAGGAATGGAGCTCATATTTAATGTGTTAATTCAGAATTGTCAGGCCGAAAGCACAGAAAGCGAAATTTCGCCTTCTGCTCATGCCGGATGGTGCAGTGCCTCATAAAAAGGCAATACGCATACTAAATTGCTACATGTGCTGGATTGGCAGACGTTTGCGACAGCCGGTGCAGGATAAATACCGGTCAAATAAGAGCCAGTTTTGCTGGCTCCGGGATCATAGCATTCGAGATTTAACGCCACACATGCAAATAATTCATCCTCAGATGAAAATAATGCTGCGAAGCAGCAATGTCAAATCTTACCGGTTCCCGGATAAAAAAGCGCGCTATTTCGTCCGCTGATCAGATTGATTTATCCCAAGCGGGCTCATCCGTAAAACGCTCGACCAAAAAATCCAGCATCGTGCGCAAAGTTGCCGGCATGTGCTTGCGTGATGCATAGACTCCGAACATGCCAAATTCCTGTGGATGATATTCAGATAACAAAGGAAGTAACTGTCCTGAGCGGATAAAAGGTGCGGCGAGGAATGTCGGCAGCAATGCAATTCCGGCTCCAGCCAAAGCAGCTTGCAATAAAGAACTTGCATCATTTGCACTGATATTGCCTTTTACGGCGACATTCACAGGCAAACTATCTCGCTCCAGCAACCACACACTGCCGTAGTGCGAATGCGTCAGGCAGTTATGCAGAGTCAACTGCTCAGCTTGCGTCGGTGTGCCATGCTCACGCAGATAGCCCGGCGAGGCACACACCACTGAACGACAGACGGTCAATCTACGTGCGATCAGATTAGGATCCAGCTCTTTACTGATGCGTATGGCTAGGTCAATACGTTCCTCGACCAGATTAACCACGCGATCAAGCAAGAGCATGTCAACGGTCACGCCTGGATAACGCTGCACGTACTCTGCTACGGCCTCGGCCAGATGCGTCTGCCCGAAAGAAGTACTGACGGTAATCCGAAGCAAACCTTGTGGCGCATCTGCCGGCAACGCCACTACTGTTTTCATATCCGTAGCCAACTCCAGCATCTGGCGACAGCGCGGCAACATTTCCGCTCCGGCTGCGGTCAAACTAAGCTTGCGCGTCGTTCTATGCAGCAGGCGTGCACCGGCCCACTCCTCCAGTTCGGCCAGATAGCGCGAAACGACAGGGCGCGACAAATCGAGTTGATCCGCGGCAGCCGACTGACTGCCGCTATCAACGACCGTGACAAACACTTGCATTGCGGTGATGCGATCCATGATTTGACCGTTTTTAGAAACAAACTATGTCAAATAATACGCTTTTTACATCTGATTTAAGCAACTAAGCTACGAGTGTTATTCAACCTTTTAGGAGAAACACATGAGCAACATCGCAATCATCGGTGCAACCGGTCGTGCCGGCAGTCAATTACTGGAAGAAGCACTGCGTCGCGGTCATACCGTTACTGCCATCGCACGTGATACATCCAAGCTCGCAGCGCGCTCTGGTCTCACCACAAAGAATGTAGACGTACTTGATGCAGCAGCGTTGGAGCAAGCCGTGGTCGGACATGATGCAGTGTTCAGTGCAGCACACTTCTCCACCATTCCGGCTGATGCCATCATCAATCCGGTAAAGAAAGCTGGCGTGAAACGCTTGTTGGTTGTTGGTGGTGCCGGCAGTTTGTTTGTCGCCCCTGGTGTACGAGTGATCGAGACGCCTGACTTCCCAGAAGCTTACAAAGCAGAAGCCACCGCAGGTGGTGTTTTCCTCAATGCACTGTTGAAGGAAAAAGAGCTGGATTGGACCTTCCTGTCGCCATCAGCAGAATTCGTCGAAGAAGCACGCACCGGCACATTCCGTTTGGGTAAAGACGACTTGCTGATCGATGCCAAAGGCAGAAGCTGGATTTCGTTCAAGGATTTTGCTATCGCCTTTATCGATGAACTGGAAAAACCTGCACATACGCGTCAGCGCTTTACCATTGGCTATTGAAGCAAGCGAACATAAAGAAACGGTGGCAGACCGTGATTGGTCTGCCACCGTTTTTTACAAGCGCGACATGATCAACTGATCATGCAGTAGCGAAGTGCGTTATTTGTGTGTTTGTTCCAATTTCCAGTACATAGCAGCGGCAACAATACCGAAAATTATATGAGCCAACATTGTGGTGAAGCCACGCATCTCGGCAAACCACGAGAAGAAATGCACCATACCAAAAAAGTTAAACAAATAAACTGCTAGACCGAATACCGCACCAGTCAGCATCACCATGCCTATGCTTGAATCCAAATGAAATGGCACGATGATCGCAGCCAGAATCAAGGTCAGGACGATACCTAATACATAGTGGGTAACCAGTGCTGCCACTACGACGCTCACGCTGAAATCAGTGGATTGTAGTACATCACGTCCCATGACAATTGCGGCCACCATGTGTGATGTAGCCCAAGGACTATCACCCATAATGATCGTCGCCCAAAGTAATTCCAGCACCATCAACACCGCGCCTGCGGCAAATCCGGAAACCGCTGCCACAGTCCAATCTGGCATGCGTTGCTCCCACCGATGCGAATGCATGTGAAGTTCCATAGCAACCTCCGTAAAGAAAACAGTCACCGATCGTCATACTTGCGGACTCGGTAACTACCCGCACAAGCGACCAGCCGTCTTAACGTCCGCACCACAGACAGTCCAGTCTTTCCATCACATTTTTATTGCAAATAATCTGTTCCTAAAACCTCATCAAGGGAAAACCGGAATATGTGGTTCTTCACCTCTAAAGTGCATCTCTGGATGACGTTCTGCGAGCATTTTTTCAATCTCCCCTACACGACGAGAAGGTACATCTGCAATCATCAAGATCTTGCCTTTTTCCAGTTCGGGATAAAACTTTCTCAGTTGAGAATTTGGCATAGCCGCTGCGGCCATACTCGATGCCCAACCACCAAACAAGACACCCATAATCGTCGTCACCAGCACCGTTGCCGGTCCCAGATCGTAATAGCCAATCAATAAGCCACCAAATGCCATACCAAGCAAAGCACCGATAATCATGCCGGCAGCTGCGCCATGCAAGACATCCGTTTTAAGCAGAAAATTGGCTTCCGGCATATCGTGTGGAAGAGATGCGCCACCAGAAATAAAACTGATATGTCTTATCTCAATACGATTGAGCAACATGTCATCAAGTGCACGATGTGCACTGTTTACATCTGGAAGAAAGTAATAAAGTCTATGTCTCATGATGTCTCCTTTACTGACCTGCTCCGCTTTCAGTATAGGCAGTTTGTCTAGACTTACAATGTATAAACACTGCCACCGCCTTACTGCATTGCAACGTATACCGCAGCCATTTCAGCAATGATTTCGTAGCCTGAAATAGAGGGTTTCATCTAGCGCAAGAACCGTTACAGCATTCTGAGCGACAATACGGTGGACGATGCAATGTGCCAATTTCAACTAGTATGTGAAAAAAGCGCTGCAATATGATTACCTATCCAATACCGGCGAACACATCGCCTGAATGCATAAAATGAAAAAAACACCTTTCCCCGACGAACATCTATCGAATGAAGCATCACTGGTGCACAGCGCAACGGATATGGAACACGAAAATTTTTCAACACACGATTGGCGTCGACTGTTAAGCCATCTTGGTGAAAACCCAGATCGCCAAGGCTTGCTCGAAACGCCTAAACGCGTAGAGAAAGCATGGAAGCACTGGACCTCAGGCTACGATCAAGATCCTGCAGAAATCCTCAAAGTCTTTGAAGATGGTGCCGAGCAGTACAACGAATTGATCGTTGTGCGCGGCATTCCTGTGTACAGCCATTGCGAACATCACCTTGCCCCCTTCTTCGGTACTGCCACTATCGGCTACACACCGAACGGCAAAATTGTCGGACTCTCTAAACTGACACGACTGGTCGACTGCTTTGCCAAGCGCCTGCAAGTACAGGAACGTCTGACCATCCAGATTGCAGATACATTGATGGAACACGTACAGCCGTTATCCGTTGGCGTCGTCATCCGCTGCCGCCACATGTGTATGGAAAGCCGCGGCATCCGCACACCGGGTGAAGAAACCATCACATCGGCACTATTGGGTGAAATGCGCACCAACCTCGGACTCAGAAATGAGTTCCTGATGCTGGCTAGAGAAAAAGATTGATGCTGCAGCACAAGTAATTAATATTTGACGCAATAACCCTCAGTACTAAAACAGACGCGGACACCTCTGGTGTCCGTGCTTCTGATCTGATGTATACCTTCCCAGCACTAGATGTCATTCACGCAATAGCTAGCAGCGAGTAGCCTGTCATGCGTGGCACTTGCAACAAATGACATTAAATTGCTTTCCGTCCAACCTCAAATAAACGATAATGAGAATCATTATTAATTAATTGAGTTTTTGAATGTACGTTTCCAACTTGCAACTTCGCCCTTCTATCACAGCAATTCGACTCGCACTTTTCCTTCTTTCTACTACTGGCGTCATTTCTTCGGCAAATGCTCAGGAGAGTGATTCTCAGCAAACTGCAGCAGAACACTCTGTTCTGCCTCAGATTCAAGTTATAGGTGTCAATCAGGATGGGTTTTCTACTCAGACTGTTTCAACGACTAAATCTGACAAGCCTTTGTTTGAAACACCGCAATCAATTTCCGTCGTCACGCGCGAACTCATGGATGCCAGGCAGGCCACAACCTTGGACGAGGCAATTGAAACTGTCGCTGGCGTGACTTCCTCAACACTTGGTCGTCGTGGCTGGGATGACTTCATGATCCGGGGTCAAAGTGCTTCCGATACGATGTATCTCGATGGACTCAGAATCGGGCAAGCCAACTGGGTGGCACAGGAAATATATGGAGCAGAACGTATCGAGGTCGTCAAAGGCCCTGCGTCCATTTACTTCGGACAAGTCACACCAGGTGGGACCGTCAATGTGATTAGCAAGCGCCCGCGCGCTGAAGCGTTTAATCAAGTCGGATTCACAGTGGGCAATTATGGATACCTGCAAGGTACTTTTGATTTTGGACGGCCGCTGAATTCCGAAAATGGAAAAGCCGCATTCCGTGTCAATGGCATGGCAATGAACTCCGATGATCCGACCGATGGCGTGTGGTACAGGAATCGCTACATCGCGCCGTCTATTTCCCTGGACCTCGGTGCAAGAACAGACTTCACCATTCTGGCAGCGATCAATCAGCGTAATTACGTACGTCAACAGGGACTTCCCGTTGCCGCCACGTCATTGGTGAACAATGGCATATCCGTGCCACAGAGCTTCTTTACCGGCGATTACACCGTCGCACCATATGATGCAGAGCAAAAATCCATAGGCTATGTGCTGACTCATCGCTTTGACAATGGATGGACGCTGAATCAAACCTACCGTCATCTGGATATGGACATGACGGGTCAACTCGCGAACATAACCAGCGCTCCGAATGCAGCCGGGAATTTCAGTCGAAATGTTCTAAGTCAAAATTTTTCGGGACGCTCTGACGGCCTCGACACGAATATCGCGAAGACATTCAATTGGGGCGGACTCAAACACAATGTAATGGTCGGCGTTGATGTGATGTACGACAAGCTTTACAAAGACAGCAAACGTTGCTCTATCGCTGCCCAGAATATTTATAACCCTGTTTACGGCCGTGCTGTTACAGCATGCGGCTATCAGAACGATATAGGAATCGCTGACATTACTCTTGCCCAGAACGGGCTATATCTACGTGATTACATTGAGTTCAATGAGCAGTTGAGCATGAGTATGTCGCTACGCCACGATAAAGCCAGATTGAGTACGGTGTATCCACTTAAGTCTGTACCCACAGTCACAGCAACTGCGAATACGAATACAAATACGGAGAATAGTGCAAATACCGGCCATGTCGGTTTTGTGTACAAAGCCACACAAAACGTCGCTCCCTACATCAGCTATGCCACTTCCTTCCTGCCGCAAACTGAGACCACTTTCGGCGGTAATCCAATCAAGCCCGAAGAAGGCAAACAAGCAGAGATAGGTGTGAAGTTTCTGTCTGACGACAAGCGACTCAGTGCCAGCCTTGCTTACTATGATTTGAAGCGTAGGAATGTATCCCAGACTGACGATGCCAATCCTTTATATAAAATCGCAATTGGTGAACAAACAACCAAAGGGTACGAAGCAGAAATTGCAGCAGACCTCAAGAATGGCTGGCAATTATCGGGCGCATTATCAGTTTTAGATGCGGTTATTACCGAGGCCTCAGCGGGACAATTTGGAACCGTTGGGCAACGCCTCCCGAACGTAGCGCGTAAAACAGCCAATTTCCTGGCGAACTATCGCTTTACTGGCGCGCTTGAAGGTTGGGGAGCAGGATTTGGTGTCCGATATGTCGGTGCAAAGACGGCTACCAATAATGCATATACTGTCCCGTCTTATACGGTGGCTGATGCCAACGTTTCCTACCAAGGACAAGGCTATCGCGTACAGTTGAACATCAAAAATCTCTTCGATAAGGAATATTTTGCGGGTGCTTCAAGTGCCAATTGGGTCCCCGTTGGTAATCCACGAACGGTGATGTTGAAGACCGTATTCGATTTCTAAATATCGATTCTTTGCACAGTTCTTGTTCCGGAAAAAGGCGTGTTATTCACGCCTTTTTTCTTTTTAAAGAAAGGTTCGAGTAAGACCTAGGTAGCCAAGCTACGAATCGCTATACTTCTAAAACGATTTTGAACTGACAATGCTGTTAAAAGAAAGGTGAGCTGCATGAGAAGTGACTTTCTAGCTGCTGTACTCTTTGCGGCTTTATCCGCTCTACCAGTATTTGCAACTGGAGCGAATAATGCAATTTCGCCTCCTGTTATCGAAAGCGCTTTTTCCCCCGATCAAGGTGCTGAACAGCTCGTGTTGAAAAACATCGCATCCGCTGAACGCACTCTGCGTGTTGCTGCCTACTCGTTCACATCACCAACAATTGCCAAAGCGTTGATTGCAGCGAAGCGACGCGGTGTCGATGTCAAGGTTCTGGTTGACGATAAACGTAATCAAGGGAAGTCGAGTATTGCGGCGTTGAATTTACTCGTAAAGGCCGATATTCCAACGCGAACGATCTCAGCCTATGCCATGCACCATGACAAGTACATCATTTCTGATTCCACGAACGTACAAACCGGCTCATACAACTACAGTCCAACAGCCGCCACATCCAACAGTGAAAATGTTTTAGTCGTGTGGAACAACCCTGACCTCGCGGCTAAATATACAGATCATTGGGAGTCGCGCTGGGATCAGGGCACTCAGGCACAAGTAAGCACATATCATCATGACACCCACCAGCAAATGCCTTAGCTGTACTCGTTATATCGCAGCACCGCCTTCAATTTTAAAATTCAGCGTAAAAACGAGCTTGTATCAGCAAGCCCGTTTAAACATTTACGCTGAAAAACCACCATCGATAGTCAAGTTCGCACCTGTTATATAAGCCGCTTCCGGTCCCGCCAGATAAGCGACGAAACTGGCAATTTCTTCATCCTTGCCGTAACGGCTGATTGCCATCATGCCTTTTAAGGTTTCTGCGAAATCACCGCTATCAGGATTCATTTCTGTATCCACTGGTCCTGGTTGTACGTTATTGACCGTAATGCCGCGCGGCCCCAGATCACGTGCCAAACCTTTGGTTAAACCGACTATCGCCGATTTACTCATCGCATACACAGCACCACCAACAAACGGCATACGCTCGGCATTGGTGCTGCCGATAGTAATGATGCGACCACCCTCACCCATGTGACGCGCAGCCTCTTGTGCCGCAACAAAAACGCTGCGCACATTCACCGCAACTGTGTGATCGAAATCTTCCAACTTGAAGTCCTCCAACGGTGCCATCGCCAACACACCCGCATTGTTGACGAGGATATCGATGCCGCCCAAGGTTGTGGCAGCAGTCTGAATTGCTTTCTTCACAGCATTGGCATCAGCACTATCCGCATGAATGGCCAATGCGCGACCGCCAGCTGCCTCTATCGACTTGACAACTTCCTTCGCCTTATCGGCAGAACTGGCATACGTCAGTGCAACCACAGCGCCTTCGCGGGCCAGACGTTTGGCGATGGCAGCGCCGATACCGCGAGAGCCACCTTGAATGAAAGCAACTTTGCCAGCTAAATTTTTTAATGTTGTGTTCGACATGATGATTTCTCCGTAAGTTTGTTGAAGTAGCGAAGCCACGGAAATCAGTATCGAACAAGGATTATGTTGTGACTAGATAGTAATCACTATAATCTATTGAAACCAATGGTTTAAGGTGAGCGTATGGAAACGATGAGCAGCATTGAGTGTTTTGTCCGTAGCGCAGAAGCTGGAAGCTTCTCCGAAGCCGCACGGCGCTTAGGTTTAACCTCTGCAGCTGTGGGGAAAAATGTCGCACGACTCGAGTCCAATCTAGGCGTTCGCCTATTCCAGCGCAGCACGCGCAGTCTCACCTTAACGGAAGCTGGTGAACGCTTTTTAGCCGAAGTCAGCGATGGCCTCGCTGTGATCCAATCCGCCGTCGCCAATCTAGCCAGCGCCGATGGCCAACCGGCCGGCACTTTAAAAATAAGTATGGGAACCGGATTCGGTCGCACTTACATTGTGCCGATGCTAGGCGATTTCCTCGCACGTTATCCAGCGATCACGCCTGACTGGCATTTCGACAATCGTCGCGTAGACATGATTGCAGAAGGCTACGATGCAGCGATTGGCGGCGGTTTCGAACTACCGCCCGGCGTTGTGGCACGCACTTTGGGGCCAGGCCATAGCGTGCTGGTTGCCGCACCAGATTATTTTTCCGATAAAGCGCCGCTGACTTCACCTGCCGAATTAGCTTTATACGACGGCATCTTCATCCGTTCGCCGCAAACTGGGCGCATCCGCCCGTGGTCGCTGCGTAATCGCGCCAACGAGCAAGCTCCCATTTCTCTGCGTGTACGCATGACCATGAGCGATCCGGATGCGGCGTGCGAAGCAGCACAAGCCGGTTTGGGCATAGCCTTGATTTCCATGCCGAATGCGCTCGCCTATCTGGAAAGCGGAAAACTGATACGCGTCTTGCCCGATTGGTATGTCGATATCGGCACGCTCTCACTATATTTCCCGGCACAAAAATTACTACCGGCGAAAACACGCGTCTTTGTCGACTTTGTTCTAGAGCGCTTCCGCGCCCAAAAACTAGCCCAACGTTTTTCCGCTTTTTAGCATGACATCCATCACCAAACGTCCTAGCTGCATCCGTTGTCTACGTCCGCAAAGCACCTGTATTTGTCATTGGATTACACCAGTCGTGCATGAAGTCGAAGTCCTTTTCCTGCAGCATCCATTGGAAGTCAACAATGCCAAAGGTAGCGCACGCCTGCTACATCTGAGTTTGCCGCACAGTCGCTTGATTGTTGGAGAAAACTTTGACGCAGATGAATTGCATACATGGCTATACGAAACTTTTCCCGGCACCGACTCTATGACTCCAGCCAATAAGAATATCCGCCCTATTCTTCTGTATCCCGACACGCCAGAAGATCAAAACATCACGACTACACCGCCATTCGAGTATGCAAAACAAGACGCAACCGTTCAATATCGCCTAGTCGTATTGGATGGCACATGGCGCAAAAGTCGCAAGATGCTCTATCAGAATCCATTGCTGCAGCAACTGCCACGCCTGCCTTTGGCCAATCTACCTGCATCGCACTACACGATACGCAAAGCGCACAAGCCGGATCAACTCTCTTCCTTTGAAGCAAGTTGTTATGCTTTGATGCAGTTGGAAAAAAATGCGGAAAGATATCTGCCTCTACTCGCGGCATTCGATGGATTCGTTGCGCAACAACAGGCCTATAGCGACACGCCAGGCAAGTTAAAGCAGTAGCCGACGCTACTTTGCATTCCTGCCTATAATCACGTCACATTCACCCAAGGAAGTCACATGACCATTTCTCTCTACGCCGCCTCTGTTCCTGTTTTCAAGCAAATGCTCAATAGCGTCAGCGATATCCTCAAGAAAACCGAAGAATATGCAACCGCGAAAAGCATTTCTCCTGATGCCTATCTGCAAGCTCGTTTGTTCCCGGACATGTTCCCTTTGATACGCCAGGTACAAGTTGCCTGCGATTTTTCACGCGGCATCTCTTCACGTTTAGCTGGCGTAGAAGTACCAAAATTTGACGATAGCGAAAAAAGCTTTGCTGACTTGCAAGTGCTGATCACTAAGACATTGGCAGTTCTCAATGCTCTGACACCAGCGCAGATCGATGGCCAGGAAGAGCGCGAAATCGTGCTCCGCGCAGGCACACCGAAAGAGAAAAAATTCAACGGCCAGGCTTATTTGCTGACTTTTGGCCTGCCGCAGTTCTTCTTCCACATCACGACAACGTATGCCATTTTGCGCCACAACGGCATCGAAATCGGCAAACGTGATTACATGGGCGCGTATTGATTCATACGGTAATCAGCGACATAGACGAGGTTTAATGAAGTCCTTGTCAACATTCTGATTATTCGCCATTAAAAAAGAGCAAACATTCGTGTTTGCTCTTTTTTTGTCTGCAATGAATATTTCAAATATTTGTATTCCGATTTAGCCTTGCCCGCGTTGAGATAAAAGAATGGATAAAACAGCCTTTCATTTTTCATAAGCCGCATATAATGAAATGGCGTAACCATCCGATTATCTCTCTGCGAGGTATAGCTATGAGCGACAGAAAAATGTTTGCCGACATGGATATGGAAACGCGGCGCTTTTACTCAAAAATCGTGAATACCGCGATATTCAATATCTACGCTGTCGAAAACAAACTATTCAGCGCGATTTTCTGCGAATCCGATGACCCTTTGATCATGGAAAAATGGCTAGCGGCCGAGCCTCTGATCATGGAAGCGATTCAACGTAGAAGCGATGCTGATGCCGGCGACGATTGCACGTGGACTGATTTTTGATCAGTTCTACGTAATATCAATTAAAGGTTTTGCGGCAGAAATTTGGCGCGACGGCTTATCGTTTTTCCGAACATTTTGACCATGCCATCGCCGGTGTAATGCCTTCTTGCCGGCGACCATCTAGCAGACATCCAATAGCAGTATCAGTAATACATATCGATGTACCGCGATCACTACGAGCGGCACATCTTCTTGCGTGAATGGCAATGCGCCTCCACCGATCAAACTGGTGCACAGACACACCCTGACCACTAGACTCTGTCGTAAAAACCCCACCATTTTTAGATGATGACCAACATCTATTGAATTTATGATGAGTATCATCTATTATCCAATTCAATCAATTCCTTCAAGGTTGAATCATGCCTCGCGTCTCCAAAGAACAAACCGATCTCAATCGCACAGCGATTGAACAAGCCTCTTCCAAGCTGTTCCGTGAAAAAGGTTTTAACGGCGTCAGCGTCGCGGATTTGATGGCCGCCGCCGGGCTGACGCATGGTGGCTTTTACGGTCACTTTGCATCCAAGGATGAATTGGCGGCCGTCGCCTGCGCCACTGCTTTCAGCGAGGCGTCTGCGCGCTGGGAAGAACGCATGAAGCCCACGACGAACGAGCAGCAAGCGCTCTACGCCATCATCGACGGCTACCTGTCTTCGCAAAAAGTGCGGGATGTTGGCAGCGGTTGCCCTGGCGCTGCGCTCACCACCGACGTAGCACGCGAACCACTCGATAAACCGGTGCGTGCTGCTTATGTCGCGGGTACGGAAGAATTGATCGAGATCCTCGCATCCTTGTGCACTTCGCCCGATGCTGCAGTACGACGCAAAACTGCATTGGCGCAATGGAGCATGCTGGTCGGTGCTATGGCTGTCGCACGCGCCACCGAAGGTTATCCGATTTCCAATGAACTCCTGGCTGTCGCACGTGAGCAATTGATCGGCAATACCGCACCCTGAACGCTTCCCTGACTTTTTAACTGATCCGACTATAGGATTCTTATGCTCGCTCAATCGCTGTCGACCTGGCTGGATCGCAAAGGTATACATTTTTCATGGGTAATCGTTGCGATTACCTTTCTGACGATGCTGATATCGTCCGCCGCGCTGGGCTTGCCCGGTGTATTGCTGCAACCACTGAGCAAGGAGTTCGGCTGGAGCAACGATCAGATTTCATCCGCAGTCGCCGTGCGTTATATCCTTTTCGGCTTTATCGGGCCGTTCGCAGCGATCTTCATGGAACGCTTCGGCTTACGCAAAGTCATTTCGATCGCATTGACACTGGTAGCCGCTTGCCTGCTCTTGTCCACGCAGATGACAGAACTCTGGCAGATGTTTTTCCTGTGGGGCTTGGTCCTGGGCACTGGTACTGGTCTGACCGCGTTGGTGCTGGGTGCAGTGGTGGCCAATCGTTGGTTTGAAAAACGGCGTGGTTTGATCTTGGGATTATTGACAGCCAGTTCTGCTACCGGGCAATTGATATTCCTCCCCCTTGGTGCATGGCTGATTCAGCACTACGGTTGGCGCATGGCGGTATTGCCGGTGTTTTTCTGCTGCGCCATCGTTGCCGTCCTTGCGTTCATGTTCGTACGCAATCGCCCTTACGATGTGGGCATTGCTCCTTACGGCGCGGATCCTAGCATCGTGTTACCGCCACCGTCACAAGCACACATGACGATGATGGAACCTTTCCGTGTATTGCGCACAGCTTCACGTAATCGCACTTTTTGGGTACTTGCCGGCACATTTTTCATTTGCGGCTTAAGCACCAGCGGCTTGATACAGACGCACTTCGTATCCTTGTGCGGTGATTATGGAATGGCTGCTGTTCCAGCTGCGAGCGTGCTGGCGATCATAGGTGCATTCGATTTTATCGGCACCATTGTCTCCGGCTGGCTATCCGACCGCTACGACAACCGCAAGCTGCTGTTCTGGTATTACGGCTTGCGCGGCTTGTCCTTGCTGTGGTTGCCGTATTCTGATTTCACGCTCTATGGCTTGTCGATGTTTGCGATGTTTTATGGCTTGGACTGGTTTGCCACTGTGCCGGTCACCGTCAAGATGGCAAGTGCCGAATTTGGTAAAGAACGTGCGGGCATGATTTTCGGCTGGATTTTTACCGCACATCAAATTGGCGGTGCGATCGCAGCCTACGGTGCCGGTTTGTCGCGCACTATTCTGATGACTTACACACCGGCCTTGTTTGCTGCCGGCATCGCATGTCTGTTCGCTGCAGTCATCGTCTTCCTGATACGAAAACCAGCACCAACGACTAGTTAGCGATTCACTTACTACTTGCGCCAGATTGTTGCCAACCAGGGTTGCTGCTCAAGCGGCAATCCTGCAGGGCGATAGTAATGTTCAAGCTCAGTAAAACCATCATCCGTCATGAATTGACGCCATGCAGATAACTCGTGATAGCTGCCATAACGACCGCCACTCCAGCCTTCCTGATTTTCGTCGCGCGGATTGGATGCGAAGAGCACGCCGCCCTGCTTCAACGTTGCATATAGCTGCTGCAATACGCGCGGCAATTCCTGACTCGGCACATGGAATAAAGATGCATTGGCAAACACGCCGTCGAAATATTGCTCAGGCAAATCCAACTGCAAAAAATCCTGCTGCCATACCTCGCATTTTGCATAGTCACGCGCCATCTGTGCGAACTCTGCAGAACCATCCAGTCCAATCGCGACATGACCAAGATCGCTGAAGGTTTTCAGATCACGCCCCGGACCACATCCAAAATCCAAAATCTTGAACGGCGCAGCAACTTCAATGTGTTTCAACAGCGATTGAATGTTCTGGCTGACATCATGCGTGCGCGTGCCTTCCCAGAAAGCTTCTGCACGCTGGTTGTAATGATCCAGCGTGGTGTCACTGATACGCGCCAGTTCTTCGGCGCTTAATTTATGGTCTGAAATTTTATCGCCCCTGAAGTGGAAACACTGCCCTTGGCCGCATTTCTAAATATGACCATCTACTGATCTAAAGTTTGCGGTGCGCTGAAAGCTTTGCTGTAGTAACCCGACGGATCAAAACAGCAAACTCTCTTCTCTCCTGATGCCAGCATGTCACATGCATCGTTAATCCGTTTCTTGCGCGTATTTGCCTGCTTGGCGGAAGTAATCCAATGTATCCAGTCGAGACGAGCAATAGTCGTTGTCACATCCCAAGTAGTCCGAGCCTCGGGATTGGCCGCTAAAGCTTCAAGTAAGTCAGAGGGGACGTCCGGCTCAGGCTCTAGCTCCAAAGGCATGATTTCAAATTGTGCGATGTCACCATAAGCTGTGCCTGAAGCTTCTAGTAGCTCAGAATCAATGCACAGCCAATGACTTTTTTGACCATCAGGCTCAAGTAAAGCTCTGAACTCTTGGCCGTTTATTGTCCCATCTACTGTTGTTCGACCACGCCTCGGCAGCTTTACGCTGACCTCTTTGGGCAGAATTACAAAAGCCCATGACTTACCGTGCCCCGGTTCTTTAGGGCAAAGCAATCGTGCACTGAACTGCGATTTTGTATCGTCTTGTCTCATTCAATGATCACTCCAATAAGTGTGTCTCATTTTTTATATGTCCTTGCGAAATTCCAATGTAACACGGCGCAAGTCAATGCCTACTATCGACCCGAAGCGGACATCGCACACCAAACAAATCAACAGCTGTATCCCGAAAAACGTACCAAATACCAAGTTTCAGTGATGTTCAAAATTGGAAGATGGCTATCTAATCGCGTCTGTCGCCAAAACCTTGCACACCCAGTTTTGATAATCACGCATCACCTTCTAATGCATTTGTAGTACATACAAATTTGTCAAAATTCGCTATATTCCCGCATCTTTCAATAAAACTCATGCGCCCACGGAAAGGCCCATACATGAATCGCTGCTTTAAAACTGTCTTCAATCGTGCTTTGGGCGTGTGGCAAACCACTTCGGAGTTAACAACTGTTGCAGGAAAAACGTCGAATAAGGCAGTAGCAGTTGTTGTTTTTGGTGTGTTCATCAGCGCTAACAGTATGGTGGCAGGCGCGATAGATTTACCCACTGCAGGTGACAGTTACGATATCTCTGGCCTAGGCAATCAGACGATCAATACGCTTAGTGGTGTCAGCGACACGACCGTATCGTTGGGTAGCAATGCACTGACTCTGGGCGACAATAGCAATCAGAGCTATGCAGGTGTCATCAGCGGTAACGGCGCGCTGGTCAAGACTGGTGCTGGCGTGCAAACGCTAGGCGGTGTCAACACTTTCAGCGGTGGTGTGACCCTTAACGCTGGCGGGCTGGTCGTTGGAAACAATGCCGCACTCGGTACTGGTGCGTTGAGCATAGGTGGTGCGACCACGCTGGATGCGAACGGCGCGGTTGCGCTTGCAAATAACATCGTGCTTAACGCCGGCCTCACTGTCCTCGGCAGCAATGATCTGACTGTCAACGGCAACATCTCGGGCACTGGCGGCCTGACCAAGAACGGCGCCGCAACACTCACCTTAAACGGCAGCAATACCTATACCGGTGGTACCAACATCAATGCAGGCACGCTGGCGCTCGGTGCCGGCGCTAGTCTGAATACCAGCGGTATTGTGAATCTGGCGACGGGTGCTACCTTCGACCTCTCAGCTGGTAACGGTACGCAAAGCTTCGGCACCCTTTCCGGTAACGGCAGTATCTATCTCGGTGCGAATTCTCTGAGCATAGGCGATCCGACCAACGGCACCTTCTCTGGTAGCATCGGCGGCACTGGTGGCCTGATCAAGGAGAGTACCGGTACGACAAGCCTGACCGGCAGCAACACCTATAGCGGAGGCACGCTGATCAATGGTGGCACGCTCGCCATCGCCGCTGGCGGCAGTCTGGCGGCCAGCAGTGCTATCAATCTCACAGCTACAGGCACCGGTTTCGATATTTCGGCGGGTGGTAATCAAGCGATCGGACAGTTAAACGGTGTCGCCGGAGCTACCGTTAATCTGGGTGGTAACACGCTTACGCTGGGCGGTGCCGGTGACGGCAACTACGACGGTATGATCGCAGGCACCGGCCGTCTGGTGAAAAACGGTAACGGCATTCAGACACTCTCTGGTGCCAACACCTTCAGCGGCGGCGTAACGCTCAACGCTGGTGGCCTGGAGCTTGGCAACAACGGCGCCCTCGGCACGGGCGCGCTTACAGTTGAACGCAGCGCATCCATCGACGCCTCCACTGCGCTTAACGTAGGCAACAACATCAGCCTCGCTTCCGGAACAGTTTTGAATCTGTTGGGTAGCAATGCACTGACGCTGGGCGGCCCAATTTACGGTCTCGGTGGCATTCTCAAAAGTGGCGCAGGAACCTTAACACTGACAGGTGCTAACTCATACACTGGTGGTACGACCATCAACGCGGGTACGCTGGCGATCGGTGCGGGCGGTAACCTGGCCTCAACTGGCGGGGTGAATCTGACCGGCACTGGCACGCTGGATATCAGCGCCAGTGGCAATCAGACAATCGGTAGGCTGGCTGGCGTTGCTGGCAGCTCGGTCGCGTTAGGTGGCAATGCCTTAAGCTTCGGCAGCGCTAACGACAGCGTTTTTAATGGCAGCATAGTCGGCAGTGGCGGCCTGGTTAAAAATGGCGCGGGTATGCAGACGCTGGGCGGCGCGAGTACCTTCGGCGGTGGCGTGATATTGAACGCGGGCGGACTGAGTGTAGGCAATAACGCCGCACTCGGTACCGGTGCACTCACGGTCGACGGTGCATCTACTCTGGAAGCCAGCAGTCAGGTGACGCTCACAAATGACGTGGCACTCAATGCCAACTTGACAGTATCTGGCAGCAACAATCTGAACCTGAACGGCGCGCTCTCAGGTGCTGGCATCTTGACTAAAGAAGGTGGCGGTACGCTGACCTTGAATGGCCTCAACACCTATACCGGCGGCACGATTATTAACGCTGGTGCACTGCGCGTAAGCAATACCAATAGCAGCGCGGTGACTGTCAACAACGGTGGCACTTTGATGGGTACCGGCTCGGTCGGCAGCACGACGGTGGCGAACGGTGCCATCGTTCATGCAGAAACTGGCACACTCGCTATCAATGGTGACTATCAGCAAAGTGCGAACGGCCTGTTGCGCATCGATGCGATCAGTACCGCGCAGTACGGCAAACTGGACGTCTCAGGTATCGCAAACTTTACCGCAAACGCCAAAATTGATGTGGATGTGAAAGGCGGCAATACGCTGGCAAACAATAATGTGTTGAGTAACATCATCAAGGCAGGCACATTGAATGCCACCACCTTTGCCGTTACCGATAACTCGGCACTCTTCAATTTCGAAGCTATTTTGAATAGCCACAGTGTTGACCTACGCGTGCTTTCAGCCAGTACCACGGGCATTGCAGACGCGGTGAGAGAACAGAGTACAGGGTCTGCCGCAGGTGCTGCCAAAGTTCTTGATGGATTGTTGAATGGTGGTGCCAGCGGCGACATGGCGACTGTCGTCAATGCATTCGGCCAGCTCTCGAACAATCGTGATGTGGCACGTGCGACTGCTCAGTCGCTTCCGATCATCTCTGGCAATCAAGCCGTCCAGGGGGGCTTGTCGACCTTCCAAGGTCTGGTTCAGAATCGCAATAGCAGTAGTTCAGGTGTGACTGGCTTGTCGGGCGGTGATGCATTCACCAACAAGAACGCCTGGGGCAAGGTATTTGGTTCGCGCGCCGAACAGGATAATCGCAGTGGTGTGGCTGGCTTCACTGCTGATACCTGGGGTCTGGCGCTGGGCTCCGATGCAGAAGTCGCACCTGGTGCCCGCTTTGGTATGGCCTATGGTTACGCCAAGACATCAGTCGAGGGCAACACGGACCTAAGCGGAACCTCACAACGTGCCAACATCGACTCTCATGTAATTTCTGCCTACGGCAGCAAAGACATTGGCGGCAATCGTACTTTCTCGTTCCAGGGTGATATCGGTCTGAACGACAGTAAATCCACACGCTATATCGACTTTGGTGGCTTGAGCCGTACTGCGCGTGCTGACTACCGCACCTACAGTGCGCATGTAGGCGCTGCCATTGCGCAAGCGTTTGAGTTAAACGAGAAGACGACGCTGACACCTGCACTACGTGCCGATTACACATGGTTAAAGTCGCAGAGTTATAGCGAGAGCGGTGCCGATGCATTGAATCTGAATGTTGGCTCAAATAAAACAGATGCATTTGTGATTGGTGCCGATACTTATCTGCAGCATCGCTTCTCAAAAACCTCACGTCTAGATGTCAACTTTGGCGTTGGTTACGACACGATTAATAAGCAAGGCAACATCGTTGCTGCGTATGCTGGTGCACCGGGACTATCGTTCGTGACGACTGGCATAGACCATTCGCCATGGCTGGTGCGTGGCGGTATCGGCTACAGCATGCTGGCCTCGAGTGGTACGGAAGTCGCCTTCCGTTACGACGCTGAAGGTCGGTCAGACTATCTGAATCACACAGCTTCGGTTCGGGCAAAGTGGGCGTTCTGACGCAAGGTGCATAAAAAAAGGCGACCTGATGGTCGCTTTTTACCTCTCCAGATGTCCGCTATTGGCCGATTGCGGACATTCACAAAGGTAGTTTTAACGACGATGTATCTTCATGATCTTTTGATGCTCACGCATCCAGTCGCGATCTTTTTCCGTATTGCGCTTGTCGTATTCTTTCTTGCCTTTTGCCAACGCAATATCGCACTTCACCCGACCACGTACCCAATGCAGATTAAGTGGCACCATCGTAAAGCCGGATTGATCAACCTTGCTTAGTAACTTCTTGATTTCTGCAGCATGCAGCAAGAGCTTGCGCGTCCGCACTGCTTCTGGATGTACATGCGTCGAGGCACTGTTCAGTGCACTGACATGTGCACCGAACAGGAAAATTTCATTGTCACGTGCGATGACGTACGCCTCTTTCAATTGCACACGACCAGCGCGTATCGCCTTGACTTCCCAGCCATGCAACATGACGCCGGCCTCGTAGCGATCTTCGATGAAGTAATCGTGAAATGCTTTTCTGTTATCTACTATGCTCATAACTATCTCGGTAATGTAGCGAGAGTTTAACCTTCTGCGCCTGCTTCTGCATCCGTAACACCATCAAGCCAAAAATTTCGTCTTGCATTACTATAACGAACACATTCGACAAGAAGCGTGCAGCGACAGCGAATGTCACCCACATAAAACATGACCTCCTACATATTCGTCCTGATGGTTGGACTGGTTGCTGGCGCTATCAGCGGCGTCATCGGCACCGGCTCATCCATCATGCTGTTGCCGGTATTGGTATTCACCTTCGGTCCTAAACAGGCCGTTCCCATCATGGCTGTCGCTGCCGTCATGGCAAATCTGGCGCGTGTCATGGCTTGGTGGAAGCTGGTCGACTGGCGTGCATTTGCAGCCTACTCAATTACTGGTGTACCGGCTGCAGCAATCGGCGCACGCACGCTGCTGGCTTTGCCGGCACATTTGATCGACATCTGCCTCGGCATATTTTTCATCATCATGGTGCCGACCAGACATTGGCTGATGGCGCGCAACTTCCGCATCAAGCTCTGGCAATTGTCTATCATCGGCGGCATCATCGGTTTTCTCACCGGCGTCGTGTTATCAACTGGTCCGCTCAGCGTTCCCGCTTTCACATCCTACGGTTTGGTCAAAGGTGCATTTCTCTCGACAGAGGCAGCCAGTTCGCTGGTGCTGTATGTCGCCAAGGTCATTACATTCAGAGAATTCGGTGCGATGCCGCTGGAAATTTTCGTCAAAGGCTTGCTGGTTGGCGCATCGTTAATGGCCGGTACCTTTGTCGGGAAAATCGTGGTGTTGAAATTGAGTAATCAGGCCTTCCAGCACATACTCGATGGGTTATTGCTTTGCTCCGGCTTGTCTCTGTTGTGGGCCGCATTTTCCTGATACAGAAGCCGCTAGTCACGACACTATTCTGCTTATAGCCGAGCTAGCAATTGGCAAAATAATTCAACGGCAAGCATTAACAAAAGCGCATCGGGTTGACGGAATATTCTAAATGGCTATACTCACCCTATCCCCACTTGCATAAACAACTTGCAATGAACTCGCCACTCTTCCTGTCGAAACGCATCAGTTCTGCGCCGAACAAGGAAGAGTTGCGCGCGCCTGTTTCGTTTGCTATCTCGGAGATGTACTCGCAGTCATCTTTCGTAAGAGACCTCGCCTGCCTCCCTTAGGCTCGGTGAGTGTCCACAGGAACGAAACTTCGTTCCTTCCTTATCACTCCCGAGCCACCCAACTGTAAATCCTCACGATGTGTCGATGCTTTTTGCATCTGCACTGTATTGCCATTTTTTGGTCGATCTACATGCTCGACCGTGGAGACTCTTTATCATGAAAAACGAACGTTACCTTACACAAAACGATGCAGCTGCCTTGAGCCACTTGGCCGAACATTTGATGCGCCTGGGCGAAGTAGAAATCAACGCCGGCGAACAATTGGTCGACATCATTGCAACGTCCACTATCTTGTCCAGCAATGTGCAACGCAAAGGCCATATCTCGCTACATGCCAGCGTTTCGTATGCGCCGGTTAATAACGAAGAAGACAGGCGCACTGTGAGCATCGTCTGCCCGCGCGATGCAGATCCGCAATTGGCACGTATTTCGGTATTGACACCTATCGGCCTGGCGCTGATCGGAAGAAAAGTATTGAACACGATTGAAGTTGCCTTGCCATCTAACCGTGTCGAGAAGATCAAGGTTCTTGACGTCACACTTGCTGACTCGATTTCGGACGAGCCTGTATTGTCATGAAGCGCATGAAATCACCTATGGCGAAACGCATGCGCGCCATACGATTGATAGAAAGAGGTGAGCGTTTGAAGAAGCGGCTGTGCGCCTGTATCGCTGTTGGCATGGCATTGCTGACGCTTGCCATCACGATTGATTAGTCTGGATGCCATCCCCTTGAGGCGTGGCATCCAAAACTTTCTCGTGTCTGAAATTACATTCTGAAAAACATACGACGGTCTTGCTTCAATGCGACCATTTTCCTGAAGTGAGACGAGGATCTACATTCTCTTGAGCGCTCGCCATGGCAGCAGCTGCCGAGCGCGTCTCTACTCCGAGTTTTTCGAAAATGTGTTCCAGATGCTTACTCACCGTACGTGGGCTTAATTGCAGGATATCGCCGATATCACGATTGGTTTTTCCCTTGGCCAGCCAGGAAAGCACTTCCGTTTCACGTGGTGTCAATGCAGCACTGGCAAGACGCCCCGCTGGCAACATGTGATTGCTACTCAACTCTAGCAACAACATAATTTCATCCATACCGGCCGCGCCCATATTACGTACCAATAGGCTGGCACTGGCCGGTTCAGTAATGGAAGCAACCAATTCCATATTGCTGCCACCATCCCACCAGGATTTAGGCAAGGTGACCGAATCCGACTTGATGCCGAACTGCTTCAACAATTGCGTGGCACATGGCGAACACCATGAAATCGTACCTTGCTGATCCAGCATAACGACACCCAGACCCGATACATCAATCGCATCCAGCGCAAATCGGGCAACGCGTGCATTACCCAAATGTGTGTGCAAACGCGCCAGCACTTCCGGCGCGCGCACCGGCTTCACCACATAGTCCACACCACCGCAGGCAAAGCCTTCCAGTACGTGCGAAGTATCAGATAAACCAGTCATGAAAATCACAGGGATATGTTTGGTTGCCAGATCGGACTTGATGCGACGGCAAGCATCGAAGCCTGAAATGCCCGGCATCACTGCATCCATCAAGATAATGTCCGGCGTGACCAAGGCCAAGCGACGCAAAGCAGTATCGCCATCGCAAGCGACCAGCACGGTATAGCCGGAACTCTCCAGCGTTTCGCACAGCACGCCCAAACTGCTAGGCGCGTCATCGACAACCAGCACGACAGGACGATCGTCCGGATTATCAATCAAGGGATGTGGCACGTTCATTCTCCATTAATGCGTTCTCCAATGCGCCCAGCTCGAAGCGATCAAGCAATGATCTTACTACTATGCAGGAACCGGCGAGGGAAGGATCTGCCAAGCTCAAGCGATCCAGCGCTCGGCGCAAGCCGGCGACATGCCCCATGCGCGTCAATTGCAACAATTGCGTTATCGCAGCTTGCGGAAACTGTAATTGATCAGGCAAGGTTTCGATAACTGGATGCTGCTCAGGAATGCTGGCATATACCCACTCCAATCCTAGTTGACGCTGCAATGCCAGCATCAGTTCCGATTCCAGCACTGGTTTGCCAACAAAATCCTGACATCCTGCCAAACGTAATTTTTCCGGATCGTTTTCAAACAAATCGGCAGAAACAAAAATAATAGGCACGCTAGCCTGAGCACTGACACGTACACGTCTGGCGGTTTCCCAACCATCCATGCCATCCATACCGATATCGAGCAGAATTGCATCGGGAGCAAAATCCTGCAGCAAATCCAAACACTCATGCCCGCTAGCTGCTTCACGCACATTAAAGCCTAAAGGAATTAACATGCCGGTTAGCATGTGTCGTTGCACAGGTTGATCATCCACCACGAGCAAAGTACGTACAGCACCCGCATGACCGATCACGTCGCGTTGTGGCAAAGCCTCGAATGCATTGATTTCCGTCAGCGGCAACCGCACAACAAAGGTACTACCCTTACCCTGCATGCTCACCAGATTCAAGCTGCCATTCATCAGCAGGATCAATTTTTCGGTGATAGCCAATCCCAAACCTGCACCAGGTTCACCGCGCAAACGCCCTGCTGCGCCACGTTCAAACGGCTGGAATATACGTTGCCTGTCTTGCACTGCAATGCCGATGCCGGTATCAATCACATCAAAACGAATGATGGCTTGATTAAATTCCACATGCAAAGTAACCGAACCGGCATCGGTAAAACGTACTGCATTGGTCAGCAAGTTGATGAGGATTTGACGCAATCGCTTGCCATCCGCCAAGACGTAATGCGGTATCTCGCCATTGTGTGTGTACAGTAATTTGAGACCTTTTGCTTCAGCTTGCGGACGCACCATGCTCAGCAAGTCGTCTAGAAAAGCACTCAGCAGAATCGGCGCAGGTTCCAGTCGCATGCGATCCGCTTCAATGCGTGCCAGATCAAGCAGCTCATCCACCAAACCCAATAAATGTTCACCACTGCGATGTATGGTTTGTATCGCCGTACGCGGTGTTGCATCAAGGTGTTCATTCTTGAGCAGAATTTGCGAGTAACCCAGTATGCTATTGAGCGGCGAGCGCAACTCGTGTGAGATACCGGCAACGTAACGCGTCTTTGCCTGATTCGCCGACTCTGCAGCTTCCTTGGCACTTTGCAATGCCGCATCGGTACGTTGATGTGCGTCGATTTCCTGTGTCAGCAATTCATTCTGTCGATTCAAATCGTCTTGTGCCAGATGCCGCCCTTCACTACCCAACACGACCCACCAGCTCGATACTGCAACGATGATTAACAGCACTGCCGATATCTTGATAAAGACGCCATCAACCAGAATCCGATGGTCCAGTGATGTAATGGCAGAAATTTCCTGTGCATAAACCAGACCAAGCGCGGCTGCACCCACGGCGCACAAGGACAACACCACGACCATGTAATTGCCCACGCGCCGACTGACTAAATGTGAAAAGGCATTCGGCAACAATGCTGACAACAGCTGCTGCGCCTGTTCTGCAGTGCGCGACTCCTTTTTACACAAATCATGACAACGCGATTCCAGCGTGCAGCACAAGGAACAGATAGGCGCACCATAGGCTGGGCAATGCGCCATATCTTCAGATTCAAAACTGTTGTCGCACACGCCGCACTTCACTATTTGTCCGGGCAAACCAACAGCTGTTGGTTGACGCGCCAGGTAATAACGTCCACCCGTGGCCCACGCCAAAAATGGCGAGACGATAAAGGCGGTAGCCAAAGTGATGAACGGTGAAAAGGCAGCGACCTGATGCCCCCATACGCCAGAGAAAGCGGCAATCCCCACACTTGCTGCCAACACCATGGTTCCCAGTCCTACCGGATTGATGTCGTACAAATGCGCACGCTTGAATTCAATCCCTTTCGGGCTCCATCCCATGGGCTTGTTGATGACAAGATCGGCGACTAATGCGCCCACCCATGCAACGGCAACATTGCTATACAAACCGAGCACGTTTTCCAACGCGGCAAAGACCCCGAGGTTCATCAACAGCAAAGCAAGCAGGCAATTAAAAACCAGCCAGACCACGCGACCTGGATGACTGTGCGTCAAGCGCGCAAAGAAATTCGACCACGCCAGCGATCCTGCATACGCATTGGTCAGATTAATTTTGACTTGAGAGACAACAACAAATACCAGCGTAATCGCCAACACCCAGGCTGGATCGCTAAAGAGATGTGAGAAGCCGAGCAAATACATCTGCGTCGGCTCCATCGCATTGGCTGCCGGTACGCCTGTCTGGAAAACCAGATAAGCGAGGAAAGCACCACCCAACATCTTGAGCGCACCCGGCACTATCCAACCGGCACCAGCAACCACGACTGCAGTCCACCAGCGCTTGCGATTGGCTGCAGTTTTCTCAGGTAGAAAACGCAAGAAGTCGACCTGCTCACCGATCTGCGCCACCAAAGAAAAAGCCACCGTCGCGGCTACGCCAAACATGACAGGATCGAAGTCACTGCTTTTAGAAATGCCACCAACGAATTGCGTGAACTCGGTATACGCCTCTGGTTTTTTCCAGAAGATCGCGACATAAGGAGTAATCAGCAGCAGCAACCAGAGCGGTTGCGTCCAGAGTTGCAAGCGAGAGATCAGAGTAATGCCGCGTGCCACGAAAGGTATGATGAATAGCGCACTAATCGCATACCAAATCCAGAGCGGCCACGGTATCCACATCTGCAGGGCGACCGCAAGTATCGCCGCTTCTAAGGCAAAGAAGATGATGGTAAAGCTGGCATAGATCAGCGAGCTGATCGTCGATCCCATATAGCCGAAGCCGGCACCGCGCGTCAGCAAATCCATATCAATGCCGTAACGCGCCGCGTAATAACTAATAGGCAAACCGGTCAGGAAGGTAATGATCGCCACCGCCAGGATGGCCCAGACCGCGTTCGAAAAACCATAGTTCAAGGCAATCGCGCCACCGATTGCCTCCAGCGCCAAAAATGAAGCAGCACCAAAAGCTGCGTTACCCAAGCGCCATTCCGACCATTTACGGAAACCGTGCGGCGTATAGCGCAACGCATAATCTTCGATCGATTCATTGGCGACCCAACGATTGTATTCACGTCGGATGCGGAAGATTTTTTGTTGAGCCATAGATGCGTATGGAATATGGATGGACTCTATTGACCGCTAGGCAATGGAATCTGATTTTCAAGGCTCATGGCGATCATTCGTTTTATTGGAATCTGTATGACCAGCCATTCAAACGAATGCTGCTTATTTAAATTACATGAGTTGAAAATATTTAACAAGGCGAGTTTCCCATAAGACAAGAAGTGTGATCAATTTTGCATGTACGCCAATTGACGTATTGGGTGTTCAGCGTTGTCCATACATTATCGAGTCCGGAATGCTCGGTGTCGCAATCTCCAAGCCTGCAATTGCGGTGCTCATCAGTATCGGGGATCTCCGAGTTCCATCCATATAAACATAAATCGAGAGGTAGACACCATGGCTGAAACTCTGATCAAAGTAGATCTGAATCAATCCCCCTACGAAAACGAAAACATACACAATCGCTGGCACTCTGACATTCCGATGGCAACCTGGGTCAATCCCGGCGAAGACTTCATACTCGAAACCTACGACTGGACCGGTGGCTACATCAAGAACAATGACAGCGCCGATGACGTGCGCGACGTTGATCTGACCACCGTCCACTTCCTGACAGGACCAGTCGGCGTACATGGCGCAGAACCTGGCGATTTGCTGGTAGTCGAACTGCTCGACATCGGCGCAAAACAAGAATCCATGTGGGGCTTCAACGGCTTCTTCTCGAAGAAGAACGGCGGCGGCTTCCTGACCGATCACTTCCCGGAAGCGCAAAAATCGATCTGGGACATCAAAGGTATGTTCACCTCTTCACGCCATGTCCCTGGTGTGAATTATGCCGGCCTGATCCATCCTG
This sequence comes from Herminiimonas arsenitoxidans, assembly GCF_900130075.1. Lineage (NCBI taxonomy): Bacteria > Pseudomonadati > Pseudomonadota > Betaproteobacteria > Burkholderiales > Oxalobacteraceae > Herminiimonas > Herminiimonas arsenitoxidans. Next base: position 476,078 of record NZ_LT671418.1, on the reverse strand, counting down.
GTCTGATCGGCTGTCTGCCTGATCCAAAATTGCTGGCCGAATGGAACAGACGTGAAACCGGCCTGATCGCAACCGAACCTGATCGCGTACCGCCATTGGCTAATGCACCGTTTGCGCCGACTGCGCACATGGGCAAAATGAAAGGTGCAGCACGCGACAAGGCAGCAGCCGAAGGCGCACGTACCGTTCCACCACGCGAACACGGCGGCAATTGCGACATCAAGGACTTGTCACGTGGCTCGAAAATATTCTTCCCGGTCTACGTCAAAGGCGCAGGCTTGTCGGTCGGCGATTTGCACTTTAGCCAAGGCGATGGAGAAATCACCTTCTGCGGCGCGATTGAAATGGCCGGCTGGGTGCACATGAAGGTATCGGTGCTCAAAGGTGGCATGGCTACCTACGGCGTCAAGAATCCTATCTTCAAACCTAGTCCTATCACACCGCATTACAACGACTACCTGATCTTCGAAGGCATCTCTGTCGATGAACATGGCAAGCAACATTACCTCGACGTCAACGTCGCTTATCGTCAAGCCTGTCTGAATGCGATCGAATACATGACCAAGTTCGGCTACAGCCGTGCGCAGGCGTATTCCATCCTTGGTACTGCTCCAGTCCAAGGTCACATCAGCGGCGTGGTGGATATTCCGAACTCCTGCGCCACGCTGTGGCTGCCGACGCAGATCTTCGACTTTGACATCAATCCAAATGCTGCCGGCCCTGTAGTGCAGAAATTCAAAAGCATGGGCATGCCTTTGTCTAAAGATCTCAAGTAAAGGGAGCTTGTCATGCCCACATACGATTACGTCTGCAAGGACTGCGGTTTCTTCGAAGCTGTGCGCAGTATCTCGGCGCGCAACGACCCCATCAGCTGTCCGCATTGCGCGGCAGCGGCAGACCGCACCTGGTCTTCCGCTCCAAGCCTGGCACTGATGCCGGAAGCACGTCGACATGCGATGAGCACCAATGAAAAAGCATCGCATGAACCGATGAGCTCCAAGAACTACGCATCGAAAGCACATCCTTCAGGATGCAGTTGCTGCTCCTCATCCGGCAAGAAGAGCAAATCCACAATCGTCGCACCCAACGGAAATAAAACCTTCGTTGGCAAACGACCGTGGATGATCAGCCACTGAAATCATATCTGGCATGAGTAGAACGCCGGCGAGCTCGCAAGGATCTCGCCGGCGCAATCCCTGCTGTCCCGCATGCTTCAAACGATATGAGGCATATAGGGATTGCCTGATGTCTTTTTGAACGTCAAAAAACTACAATCGCTGCCTCATTCAGCAAGGAGATGTCATGCTATTAGGTTTTTCACTACTCTATGTAGGCGCAGTTCTATGCCTCAACGGCCTATGGCTGCTCGGTCGCATCGGTGACAAAGAGATATGGGTCATCAATGTTTTCTCAGGCACCGTCACCTTCCTGATTTCTATGCAACTGGCCTTCGGTGCCAATGCGGATGCAGGCTCCATCAAAGCTGCCGCACTCACCCTGTTATTTTCTTTCACCTACTTTTGGGTTGCCTTCAATCGCTATAACGGTGCTGATGGCCGCGGCCTCGGCTGGTTCAGCCTGTTCGTTACCATTACCGCCATTCCTGTCGCAATCGAAACCCTGCAAACCGCTAGCAGCACCTGGGGTGTCTGGTTCGGTCTGAACTGGATAGCGTGGGCAATATTGTGGTTTATGTTTTTCCTGCTGCTCACAGCACAGAAAGAAATCGCCAAGATCACCGGCGTAGTCGCCTTACTCTGCGGTATTTTCACCGGTTGGCTGCCAGGTTATCTGCTGCTTAGCGGTGTACTGAAGTAAGCCAACATCTGCTTGCGTGTGCCATGCACGCAAGCAGGCTTTCCGCTCATTCCTCCAACTTTTCCCCTTCAAGTCATCCGCATAAATAATTCAACCAAATGGTTGACTTTAATTTTTGAGATGCTATATTCAACCACATGGTTGAATTAAATACAGAAAGACTCGATGCCGTCTTCAATGCGCTTGGCGATCCCACACGACGCCAAATGCTGCGATTACTAGCCGATGGAGAACGCACGATAGGCGAGCTTGCTGCGCCTTTCGACATGTCATTTGCCGGTGCCTCCAAGCACGTCAAGACGCTGGAGAATGCTGGCCTGATCTCTCGCATCGTGCAAGGCCGCACGCACCTATGCACATTGGAAGCGGCACCGCTGGCCGCGGCTGAAGATTGGCTGCGCTTTTATCAAGGCTTCTGGACCGAGCGTCTGGATGCACTGGAACGTGAACTGGAATCTGCAAACAAGAAAAGGAGAAAGTGATGAGCGAATACGGTGTAATGAAGGACACAACAACTGTGCGCATGGAACGCGTACTGCCCGGCACCATCGACGATGTGTGGGAATACCTGACAGACTCCGACAAGCGCAGCACCTGGCTGGCTTCCGGAACTATGGACTTGCGAGTCGGCGGCAAAGCCGATCTCACTTTCAATTTCAAGCGACTCACCAGCGAAACAACGCCGGATCGCTTCCTGCCTTACGAAACCGGCCATCAGCAAAGCGGTCACATTACAGCATGCAATCCACCGCATCTGTTGAGCTTTACCTGGAATGAAAAGAATGGGCGTTCATCAGAAGTGTGTTTTGAACTCAAATCACAAGGTGCAAAAACGCTACTGATAGTGACGCATAGCCGCTTGCCGAACCGTACAGAAATGATCAGCGTCTCCGGCGGATGGCATACACATTTGGGCATACTGGAAGATCGCCTCAACCAACAGACGCCGCGATTGTTCTGGGCTAGCTTCCTCAAACTGGAGTCCGAGTATCAAAAACGCATTCCCGATTTCTCTTAATCGCGATCAATACGAAATACTGAGCTCCAATGCAATTCCGGCGCTGTATCAACAGCGCCGGAACATTTTCAATGAATATCGATACCAGATTCAGATAACAAACCGACCACGCCATTCCAGAAAATCTCTACCCCGATGCATAGCAGGATGAATGCAGAGAGTCGCAATAAAACCATCGTGCCCAAGCGGCCAAACATATTCACTATCTTGTTCGCATAGCGATAGCAGATAAGAATCACCAAGGCCGTCATCGCCGCTCCTAAAGCAGCACTACCCAGCGAAAACACTTGATCCAATAATCGTGGCGGCGTACTCGCGCCCAGGGTGATGGATGCGGCAATCGCACCAGGACCAACCGTGAGAGGAAAACTGATAGGGTAAAAACTGCGTACCTTGAATTCTTCATCCGACCAGGCATCTGCCGAATTAGTCGCCACTTGCGTGCGTATCGCATCCTGACCGTTATCGTTCAATAGCTTCCAGCCGGTCACTGCTACTAGTATGCCGCCGCTGATACGCACTATCGGCAACGAGATGCCAAAGAACATCAACACATGCGAACCGATAAACATCGCACCCAGTAACAGGAAGAAGCAATTGAGCGCCACCTGACGCGCAAGCTTCTTCTCCACATCGCGACTGACATTGCCCAGCAAGCTGGCAAATACCGGAGCATTACCAAACGGATTGAGTATCGGTATCAAAGTAACCGGCACCAGAATCGCAGCTTTGAGGAAGAGGATGAGCATGGAGATATTCCTATCGTGAATCAGACTATATCGTCATCAATCGAATGGCCGGCCGCCACCCACGCATCGATACCGCCGGTCAATGGCCGCACACGACGGTAACCGCGTGCCATCAACTTCTTGGCAACGCGGGCAGCAGACGCCTCATTGGGACAGGCGCAATACACAATCACTTCTGAATCAAGTTCAGTATCAATCACGAGTGCACTGATATCGTCATCCGACAATACCATCGCACCAGGAATTTTTCCGCCTTGCTGTGCAAGTGCAGATCGTACATCGATGATCGTCGGTGGATTGCCCTCTTTCAGCAACTGATCAAGCTCATCGACCGTAATGCGCGCCATGCGCAAATCTTTCAGGAAGCTATGCCGCTGCCACCACTTCTTCGCAAGATACACGCCAAATGCAAGCGCCACCAATACGATGCCCCACTTACCCAGATTCGCCAAGATATCAAGCAAGTCTGCAACGGCAGAGCTAAATAAAGAGCCGAGGAAAATGGCCGAGCCTGCCCACAAAGCAGCGCCCAAGGCATCAAAGAAAATAAACTTGGCAGGACGCGTACCAATCGCACCAGCCAAAGCACTGGCAACTGATGCGAAGCCGGGAATGAATTTCGCCACTAACAAAGATGCAGGGCCATAGCGCACATACATCGCTTCGGTCTGACGTACGCAGGAATCAGGCGACAGGGAAATTTTGCACAAACGAGCCATCACACGTCCGCCGTAACGGCGCCCAGCCATATACCAGGCAAAGTCGGCAATCAAAGCGGCCACCACAGCAATCAATAAGAGCATCGGCGCTGAATATTCACCTCGTCCCAACAAAGCACCAGTAATCACCAGGGTTGGGTAAGCCGGTATCGGCGCGCCTAATTGCTCCAACAACACGTTGCCGAAAACAAAGATCAAGCCGTATTGTTCAATCAGATTTAACAGGAAGCTCATGTCGTTTCAGCGTGGTTAATTATTGAATCCATCGTCATCGAAGCATAGCAGGCCATGACGCCCACCATGCAAGATTTCAGAAGGGCAATATGGCGAATCTTTCTCTATGCCGGCGGTCAAAAGAACTCAACCCGGCAAGGAGAACCTTATGCCACAGCCCAAGCACATGATGGATGAAGCCGATATCGGCAGCGGAGAAAAGCATTCCGGCGACCACGATACGGAGGAAGAAATAAGGAAGATCAAGCGTCTTGATAAAGACCGCTTGTTGCTCGATATCAAAGAGGAAGAAAAACTAAAGGGCTTGGTCGACGAAGATCATCCGTTTCCATCGAAAGGCAATTGAGCCGAATACCGCGTACGAGAACTGAACCTGCTTATTCTTGTACGCGATTGCCCATCACTTCGCCCAACTGCACTGCGCCAGCGGGCTGCCATTTTTGGTTGAAGGCTAAGGCACCTTTTGGGAACAACATCACTACGGTGGAGCCGAGCAGGAAGCGTCCCATCTCTTCACCTTTTTTCAGCACCAGATGCTGTTTGTCGTAACGCCATTCGCGCATCTCGCCTAAACGCGGTGGATTGACTACGCCATGCCATACCGTTTGCATGCTGCCGACAATGGTTGCACCCACCAGCGTCAAGACAAACGGCCCAGTCTCGCCTTCAAAGACACAAACCACACGCTCATTGCGGGCAAACAAACCAGGTACGCCACGCGCCGTCGTCGGATTGACCGAGAACAAATCACCCGGTACATAGATCATGCGCAGCAAGCGGCCATCGCAAGGCATGTGGATGCGGTGATAGTCGCGTGGACTTAAATACAGAGTAGCGAAGCTGCCATTCTCAAATTGCGCAGCCAAATCCTGATCACCACCGACCAGCGCAGTAGTTGAGTAGTTATGGCCTTTGGCCTGAAAAATCTGATCTTTCTCAATCGCACCGAACTGGCTGATCGCACCATCGACCGGGCAAATGAAAGCAGCATCTGCAATCGGCCGTGCACCTGCGCGCAAGGCACGCGTGAAGAATTCATTGAAGCTGGCATAGCTGGCGATATTCGGATTCGCCGCTTCCGTCATATTGACGTTGTACTTGCCGACAAACCAGCGTATCAAGGAGGTCGTCAACGGCCCTGCCTTGGCACCGGCGATTTTGCCTCCGAACGCGGTAAGCGCCTTTTTCGGGAGTAGATATTGCAGCAGAACAGGCAGGCGATTGGACACGATGGATGGCTGGAAAAAGTAAGTGGCGAGATTGTAGCGGGTGTTCCGCTCTATGTAGATGAAGATACCGTTTTGACGACCTTGATCCAGTCGATGTAAAACTCACCATCCCTGCAGCAGCGGTGCGGCACACCGGCAAGTTGAAAGCCGGGATAGCCGTCTTCCATCCAAACGTGCACCAAGGTATCGAACTCTTCAGGCTCCAGGCGCAGCATTTGCGCAGAGACAACGAACTGCGCGCCATCCTTCTGCTTTTTGACAATATCTTCTATCGTGGCCATCGCCATCCTCATTACGAAACAAAAACTGCCGTCATCATAGCTTTTGTTGCGCTGCAATTCCATTAATTGCGTCCCATATCCACTGTTTTCCTTAAAACAGCCTTTGGCTACTTACGCCTCCCTTTACTCTGTGCAGCCTTCATTTTTGGTGAAAACACGACCTGACAAGGGTCAGATTTCGGATTTGCACCATCCCAAATCGAGGTGGCAACGATACTGACGCCGCCAGTGACTATCGCCGCACCGATCCTTGCAATCGCGCCGACCACCCCTGATTCATCCAGATTTAGTTGAGGTTTGCTGATGGCACCGGTAATTCTCACTTCATCTGAAAAAGTGCTAATCCCCAGATTAATGCCCGACCTCGCCCGCACACGACCACGCAAATCCAGCGTCTGCGTGCGTAAATCGATCTTGCCACTGGTCAGTAACTGACTCGCATCACTACGCGCGCCAACTATCCCGCCACCTTGTGCCACGCCGGATTGAAATGGCAAGCGTGCACTCATACAAGAGAGATCGATACGGTTTGAACTTTTCGTTGAGAAAAGACCCGTCAACCAGAACTCTGCCTGACCAGCCTTGGGAGATAGGATTTTTGCATCGCCAATACGAATATTGACCGGGCCAGTTAAAGCAGCCGCCAACTCTTTCATCGATGCGCCAGTGGTGGAGATCTTCGCATCGACCTTCATTGCGCCGCCAGTAATGGCGATATGTTTGCCTGTCTCTTTAAACCACAAACCTAGGGACGTGTCGTTCAGTTGCAGATTCAGGCGCACTGCCTTTTTCTTTCCCTCTAACACTGCATCACCGGATACAGAACCACCCAACAACTTTCCCGAGACGGTATTGATAGTCAGCTTATCGTCATTGAATGTCATTGCAGCCGCAGCATTTGTCACTTCGATGCCTGAACGTAATTTCAAGGAAGCGATTGTTGCGTCAAATTTTCCGTCGATGCCATTCAACGCGACGAGTAAGGGCCATGCGAGTGGTTCTTTGCTAAACAACTCTTCATCGGATTTTGATGGTGCAGGTGCTTGCCCCAGATCGAGCAAGGTCTGCACCATATCAATATGATCGGCTTGCACGCGTGCATTGATAACGGGCTTGCTACCTGCGCCGTTCCACTGCCCTTCTCCGGCAAGATTGAGCTTGCCTAGTTGCAGCTTGAGGTCTTTGACATCGATTTTTTTATCCGACGTTTGTACGGCAACGCTGGCCTTTAGTGCGGCAGGCGTAGCGCGGTCGATGCTCAGAAAACCAAATACTTCCTGCATGGATGCAGCATCTATCGTTGCTGCAATATCGAGATGTTGAAACGTACTATCTAGTGGAATTTTTCCTTTGATCGTGGCGAGCGCCTGGCCGGATTTAGCAGTGATAGTTCCGTTTGTGACTGCATTCGATACGCCAATTGCAGACAAGTCATCCAGCTTTCCATCCAGCTGTAAGGCGTACTTGTCGCGCATGACACGCGTACTGAAGACTATATTGCGCAAACCTGTATCACCACTAGCTTGCAAGCTTTCTACTTGCCATATTTTTGCATCAGCGTCGGACTTGCGCACACTGATCGTACTGTTATCTATCCGTAAGCCTGTTAGAGAGAGTTGCGATAAGGATGACTGCTGCGTTTGCGGCAAGTCCCAACTGCGTTGTCCATCCTTTGCCACTTCAAGATTAATCTTCAAGCCAGTAACGCGCACGCCCTTGAGGACAATATTTCCTGTCAGTAAAGGAAATAGATCGAGCCGCACTTTGATATCAGCCGCTTCGAGTAAAGACTTGTCTTGTGCCCAGGCAGGATTGGAAATGGTGACGTTGGTCGCGTGCAAACGCGGATAAGGGAAGACATCCAATGTCAAACCGCCGACAGTCAGATCGCGCGCCCAGGTTTGTTTGACGGTATCGCGCGCAAGATCTTTCAAATGCGCGCTATCGGTCAGACGATTCAAGGTGAATGCAGCGATTGCCAGCACAAGCGCCAAACCTGCAACGCTCCACAGCACTCCTTTTTGCCACTTGCGCATGCGATATATCCTTGTATCGAACTAACGTTTCGCTACGGATTACTGCGATAGCCTGTGGTCGAGGATATATCAGATGCGCAAAGGCGTCACCCAAACTTGGGCGCGCCCTTGCATACACTATGGATTGCGCGTGGATTTATGCAGGCTGTAGCAACGTGGGCTGTATGCCATTCAACAGATAGTCGATTAATTCGCGTACTGGACGAATTGCTGCGCCAAACGGCAAGCGCTCCGATCCACGAAAGAACAAGCCGCGCTTCACATCGCCCTCCAGCGCAAAAGCGAGTTGCGTATCGATGCAGAACTGCCCTGCCTTGCCTATGCCATCACGCAAGCCGCATTGATGCAGGCAATCGAAACCAACCGTGCATTCTTTCAGCCCTGCTTTGCGTTGCAGCTTTTCTTCTTTATCCAAATAATTGGCCAGCCATTGCGTTTTGACCGCACGCGCAGGCAAACCAGCGCAACTCATGAAGGTAACAATATCTTCCGGCTTGGCTTGCGTCAGTACTTGTTTGAAGTTGATATGCGCATCGCCTTCTTCCGTAACGGCGAAAGGTGTACCAAGCTGCACTGCGCTGGCACCAAGTGCAAACAATTCACGCACCTGTTCTGGACTATGTATGCCGCCAGCTGTAATCAAAGGAATATTCTCTCGCTCAATTCCTAATTGTTTGAAAAGCTCCAGCGTTCCTTCCAGCACGACAGAAAATGCAAAATGTGGATCATTCACACTCTCCAGACCTGCAGCACCGAGATGACCTGCTGCGTATTGCGGATTCTCGATCACGATGGCATTCGGCAAGCGATTCTTGCGCATCCATTTTTTCAATATCAAGGCAATGCCGCGTACATCGGACAAAATCGGAATCAATGCCACGTTCGGATAGTCGCTCGTCAGCTCCGGTAAATCCATCGGCAAACCGGCGCCTACAACGATGGCATCGGCGCCGCTTTCGCAGGATTGCTGAACATAAGCGGCGTATTCCGCTACTGCGCGCATGACATTGGCGGCGATCATGCCGTTTCCTTCGGCGATTGTTTTCGCTGCGTGTATCTCGCGGTCGAGCGCAATCAGATTGGCTTTATTGATCAATGCCTTGTCGCGCGACTTATCTGTCTGCGCCATCAAGTCGGCATGATGCCTGCGCAAATCAACACTGGAAATTGTGCCAACAGCTCCCAGTTTGGCGACATTCCCGGCCAGACGATGCGCAGAAACACCCACGCCCATGCCACCCTGCACGATGGGCAATAACAATTTATTCTTCAGTTTCAATTTTGGAAACGCAGTATCCGACACTATTAGCCTTCAGTTGCCATTGAGATGACTGACTGTAGCAAAGGGAAATGAGAACGAATTGATGTGGATCAAAAATGATGCAAACTGAGCTGCGATGCGGGTCTTGAAGCAGCGACAAGTCGTCACCATCATTTCCCTTGTAGATTGCTGTCGTGCCCATTACCATTCAATAGACATCTCATCAGGGAGCATGCTTATGCCGCATCATCGTTCCGAGAAACACTTTAACGGCCGTATAGGCTGGTTACGTGCAGCAGTACTCGGCGCAAATGACGGCATTATCTCCACCGCTTGCCTGTTGCTCGGTGTGGCGTCAGCCAATGTCGCACGTCATGAACTATTGATTACCGGCGTTGCCGCACTGGTTGCAGGTGCCATGTCGATGGCGGCTGGCGAATATGTCTCCGTCAGTTCGCAAGCCGATACCGAAAAAGCCGAGCTCGATCGCGAACGCAAAGAACTGGAAGAACAACCCGATGCCGAACATCGTGAATTGGCATCCATCTATGTCGCACGCGGTGTGGCCCCGGATGTCGCCAGGCAAGTGGCACAACAATTGATGGCACACGATGCCTTGAGCGCACATGCACGCGACGAGCTAGGCATACATGAAGCATCGGCAGCGCGCCCGGTAGAAGCCGCGATCACGTCTGCCATCACATTCTCGGTTGGTGCTGCACTGCCATTGCTGACAGCACTGATTACGCCAACAACCTTGCTGGTACCGACGCTAGGCTTGACCTCCATGTTTTTTCTGGTGGGTCTGGGCATACTGGCTGCCAAGGCTGGCGGTGCACCTTTACTACCAGCAGCTTTACGCGTCGGCTTCTGGGGTGCACTGGCAATGATAGTCACCTCCATCATAGGAAAAATATTCGGTACCTTTGTTTAAGCACTCATAGAGTTTCTCCTGATTCATTTACGAGGTCGTAACCATGAAATTCAAGGACTATTACGAAACGCTAGGCGTCAAACGCGATGCCACGCAGGATGAAATCAAAAGCGCATATCGCAAACTGGCGCGCAAATATCATCCCGATGTCAGCAAGGAATCGGATGCCGAAGCACGCTTCAAGGAAATGGGCGAAGCCTATAAGGTATTGAAAGATCCTGAGAAGCGCGCATCCTACGATCAACTTGGTGCAAACTGGCAAAATGGACAGGATTTCCAACCACCGCCAAATGGCGATGCCGGCTTCGAATTCAGTGGCCGCGGCGGACATGCCGGCTTTGGCGAAGGGACAGACTTCGGCGATTATTTCGAACAAATATTTGGCCAGCAAACCGGTCGAGGACGCGGTCATCGACGCTCCGTGCATGCACAAGGCGAAGATCATCACGCCAAAGTGCAGATCGATCTGGAAGATGCTTATCGTGGTGCCGAACGCACCATTTCACTACGCATGCCGGTAGTCGATGAAAACGGCCACGTCGTCACCAAAGACCGTACGCTCAACGTCACCATACCCAAAGGCATACGCGCTGGACAAACCTTGCGCCTGGCAGGACAAGGTGGCCCCGGCATAGGCGAAGGCAAAGCTGGCGACCTTTATCTGGAAATCGCCTTCCGTCCGCACCCACGCTATCGGGTCGATGGGCGCGATGTGTATTTCGATTTGCCATTGGCACCATGGGAAGCTGCGCTGGGAGCCAGCGTCAAAGTGCCAACACCTGAAGGCTCGGTCGAATTAACGATTCCGCCTAACTCTGCTTCGGGACGCAAGCTGAGACTCAGAGGAAAAGGTATACCCGGCAAAGAAGCCGGCGACCTGTACGTCGTGCTGACGATCACATTACCGCCCGCAGATACAGACCAAGCAAAAGAGGCTTATCGCACGCTGCAGGAAGCCTTCGATTTCAATCCACGCGCGTCTCTGTAAGGAGTCATCAACATGAGCCAGACAACAATTCATTACCAAGTGCTTGATGAAGAAATACATCTAAGCTTGATCGAACTGTCGCAGGCATCCAATGCGTCGGAAGAATTGATTACCGCATGGGTCTTCGAAGGTGTGTTGCAACCGGCCGGACAGCAAGCACAAGAATGGCAATTTAGCGGAGCGTCGTTGCAGCGTGCCCGCATAGCGCAACATTTAACGCAGGATCTGGAAGTCAACACACCTGGTGTTGCGCTGGCACTTGATCTGCTGGATCAGATTGAGTCGTTGAAAGCACAGCTCAAACGAAAAAGTAGCTATTAAATCACTCAGCATAGGTTGGCTTGATGTTTAAAGAACATCCCGATGCCTTGCCACAAGATGAAATTTCTCCTTCGCATATTGCTTGGTATACTGTCGGATCAATTACTCAAGGCAATGCAGCACGCCAAAATACTTATGGAGAATGTATGAATACGAAGTGGAGAATAATAATTACGATTTTTGTAATTGGTGTAAGCGCAATTTCTTTATATATGAACCCGTAACAAGAGCAACTGCTCATCTATCTTGAAGCAACCGACGCGGGCTTGATCGGTTGCTTACTTCAAGCCAATTTCACGCAAATACTTCAATGTTCCGGGATGCAACATGCGTGTCTCCGGCACAGCCAAAACAGTATTCGACGCTGTCGTTTCCCGCCCCTGCCGTAATAACTTTGCAATCACCGGCTCTCCTTTGTGCAGCGCTCGCGTCAAACGATAAGCTGTGTCATCCGGCAGAGTCGGGCGTGCCATGATGAAGCTCCATGACCCCAAGGAAGACAACGCTGTCGTTTGCCCGTTGAAACTATTTGGCGGCACGACTAAAGGTTTGAGGAAAGAGTGTCGTCTACGTATTGTTGCTATCTCTTTTTCGTTAGGCACGATGAAGCGTCCGCCAACAGGTGCATTCGTCACGGCAACAAAGTTGGGCCAATTACTACTCCCACCCCACAAAGCAGCCACTCGGCCATCAGCAATCATCGCAGGCCCATCGCTCGCTCGTTCCAGGTACACCGCCTGAAAATCTTTCTCCATATCGAGTCCCAAGCCATTCAGCATGTAACGAGCAAGAATCACTAGCCCCGAGCCACGCGTACCGAAGGCCACCGGTTTGCCACGCAAGTCATCAATGCTGCGATAAGGTGTATCTGCACGCACAACAAACATGCCTGGTGTGGAAAACATTGCCGCGATGATTTTGAGATCGGACGGCAGCCGCCCCAATCCTTCCAAAGCTTCGTATGCGGCCTCGCCTTGCACCAGTGCAATGTCGAACGTGCCAGCCTCCAGCGATGGAATATTTTCGGCGCTACCTTTGGTATTTCGCGCTTCTATCACCAGACTCGGATCGGTTTGCGCCACGGTACGAACGACTGCATCGCCAAAGAGAGGGAAACCTCCACCCGGTGTGGCTGTTCCCATGATTAGGTGGATAGTGTCTGCTGCCATGGCCGGTACGCAAGCCACGATGAATGCACTAATGAATAAGGCCGATCGAACGTATCCAAGCATTGCCATCTCCTTGACGTTGATTTTTAAGCCATGTTTCTATTTAGGCAATCATAGCTCAATGCATGCATTGCATAGGATTTTGTTGGGATTACTCAATAGTAGAGAAATCCCAAAGCCTCACGCAGACGATCGCCGGTGCTACGCATGCGATCCCAGCGCTCTATCGAAACATCTCCCTGACGAAACTCGCGGAAATAATCATTCGATTGCAATTGGTTCATGATCGCATCAACGTTGGGAGAGATGCTGTTGGCAAAACCAAAACGCTCGCGCAAGGCCTTCATCCGACTCTCTATCGAATCGCGCGCATCCGGTGCGGCCTCAGAAATTTGTACCGGTGCTCTCGGCGTCACCAATATGAGCGCCGAGCGCATTAAGTCATTGGTCTTCTTATTCGAGAATAGGTACTGCACGCCAGGTATGTCCTGCAGTCCCGGCACACCGTCCCGTGTATTTGAACTCGACTTCTCGCTCAGCCCACTCAGTATCAGGGTATCGCCCATATTCATTACGACATTGGCATTGGCGGTGATCTCGCCGATTTCGATCTGATACGCCACCCGCGGATTGTCCGAGCTGGCATTCAAAGCTGTGCGTTGCGCCTCAACCTTCATTTGCACGCGCCCCTGTTGCAGGAACACAGGCGTAATCGCCAGCTTGATGCCAAAGCGTTTATCCAGTGGCACGATGGTGGTACCGCCGTTGAAGCTGGTTGAGACTACGCCCGCACTCAAATTGGTACCGGAGAAAAATTCCGACGGCAAACCTTCGATTGCAGCCAAGGTAGGACGTGCCAGCACTTCGTTGACCGAGCTATTTGCATTGGCTATATTCAGCGAATAAGTCAGCGCCGGTATACTGACTGCCCGCGTGATGGCGGTACTGACATTTGGAGCGCCTCCGTTTGAACTATTCGAAGTGATGACACGTGAATACGCCGGCGCATTGTTGGTGGCAGAACCTAGTTGCAGTGTCAGAGCACTCAGCAGATTGACACCCTTGGATGTCGTGATCAACTCTTGCGTGGATAAGAGCACCACGTCGATCAAAAGCATGCGAGGGCCACTGGCGGCGGCACCAGCTACTGCACGTCCGTCAGCGCCAGCAACAGATGCCGTAGCTGCCGCATCTCGTACTGCGGTATCCAGACCATTACCCGCAGCATCCGCGCTGGCAGCAGGTGGTGGTGGTCGGCTCGGCATATTGAATGCCTGCGCTAATTGTATTGGCCCTTCTTTGGCCGCCGATCCCGACCAGGCTGCCTTCATCATGCCTGCAGGCGGCTGATTTTTTGCGAGCGTAACATCCTGTTCTTGTTTCAGGTAGAAGGCCTTCCACTGCGCCAGACGACGACCTGCCCGTTCTGCTTCAAGAGGGTCACCATTCATCTTGACCAGGGCATCCCGCATTTTCTCAGCCTGCGAAAAATTCCCGCAAGATGCATAGACGGAAATACCTGAACGCACGAATAAGCGATTGTTCTCGGTAGATACTTTCTGGAACTGGTCTGCCATCGCACAAGCCGTCTTAGCATCACCTGTCAGATAGGAAGCCACCATCAAACCGTAAATCGAGACTGAACTCTCCGGCGTCATCAGCAAGACATCGGAAAACGCCAGCTTGGCGCGATCGAATTGCTTGAGGTCCATGTAGGCCAAACCCAGGAACTCTTGCGCAATCCAATTGCTCGGATCTATGCGCAGCGCTTGCTGGTAGCCTTCCAAGGCCATCTCACCTTTTTGCGTATCGCCCTGCCGCGCTTGCAGGTGATAGACGAAACCATTCAGGAAATGCAAATAGGAATTACGCGGGTCCAGCTGCAAGGCTTCATTGATGGTTTGATTGGCCTTGCCCAGCTCCATCTGCTTGATCGCATCAACGGTGGCCGAGACCTTGGCCAATACTTCGGTGTCCTGCATGCCGGCCGGCACCAGTGGCAATTCCCGCACCATGTCCACGAAAGATTTCGCTGTGCCATTCGCAGCAGCGGCTGGCATCACACAGATTGCAAGTGCTGCAGCTGTACAGACAGCGCGCAAGCGGAATTTATTACCAAGTTTCTTCATAATTGATCAGACATCCCAAAGGCAGCAGTATTTTCATGTGACGTAAACGAATGATGGCCCCGAAATTTCGGGGCCATTCATGTCAGATATTAACGCGGCCCCGTCGAAGTGAAATTCAGCTGATTGATCGAGCCGCCGGCGCGGCCTGATAGACAACTGACCTTTTCACCGGACGTCGCACTGTAGCTACCGGGACTGCCACCGTTGCCGCCGTATGGGCCGAAGGTGCGCCCACGGTTGGTAATAAAAGCAATGTTGTCGATGATGCCACCACTACGATAGTCGATCCGCACGACGTACTCACCACTAGGCAGAGCCACATCGGCCTTGAATGCATCCTTACCACCTTGTACTCCGCTCCATCGACCGTTGGCGTAGAGGAACTGGGCACGATCGACCGTCTTGTTATAAGACAGTCTCCAGCCAGTCAGCGGCATATCATCGCAAATGTCTTGATCGTTCCAGGCATTGCCGCCATCACCACCAGCAGTCTGCACACCGGCCAGCGGCACGGTGACTTGCGACGCCGGACGTGGATCACGGCCTTCGTCCTCGCCGCTGTTGAGCCAATGATCCATCGCATCGTCAAAGTTCCGTTTGCCAAAAGCATTCTGCAAATCTGGATAACGCTTGAGGTAGCTTTCGATGCTGACGCCGGCACTGCCCTGGCGACCTTGCTGGATACCCGTGTCCAACCAATGCTGTACTACACAGCGCCAGTCGCCCTGGCCGCACAGTCGCTGGACGTCGAGATAACGATTACGGTAAAACACCGCACTGAACTCAGGACTGCCTTGGCGGCCTTCGTTGAAACCGTTGTCTTTCCAGTGCGTAGACAAGTCGACCTTTGCATTCACCACATCGGTTGCAGTGTCGTAGTAGTAATCCCAGTCAAACACGGACGCCGCGAATATAGGATCAGGACCCTTCTTGTGTTTCTTTTTCTTGCCGATACGCTTGAAGGCATTGCCTGCATCCTTGAAAGCATTGGCTGCTGCATTGGTCGCTTTGTTGGCCACATCACGTGCTGCATTCTTCGTTTGCTCGTATTGCTTGCGCGCGTCATCGGCTGCTTTCTGTGCGGCCTTGGCTGCATCTTCCGCTGCCTTTTGCGATGCCTTGGCAGCGTCTTCTGCGGCCTTTTTCGATTCAGCTGCAGCCTTGTTCGCGGCATCTTCTGCGGCTTTAGTCGCTACCAGCGCTGCATCAGAGATTTTTTTCAATTCCTTGTTGGCCATATCGGCCGTGTAGCCGGAGAGATTCTTGTATTCGCCGGCAATCTTGCGATACGCAGCTTCCAGCTCCTTGCCGATACAACCAGTAATGGCACCCGGATCAACGTTGACGCCGCCTTGGCCGTCGAAGATCTGAGCCATGTCGGTCGTCGGTGTGATGTCGACCGAGGTCTTGATTTCAAACGGGTTGATGCAGCTGGCGTTGACCTCAATGCTCATTTTGGAAGTACCCAGCGTGATCGCGATCTTTTGCCCGGCCAAATTGCCCTTGTAAGTAATGTCCTGCCGTTTCATGTCGATGCGGGTTTCCTGCGACAAGCGGAACGGAACTTTGCCCAACGGGCCCAGCTTCAGAACCATATCGGCACCTACGCCGTTGTAATAACCATTGGTACCAGCAGAGACATCTGTCCAGCCCAATGTCTGACCAAAGGCAGCGACCTGGCCGCTTTGCGCATAATATGGACCGCCTTGTGCCAATGGTCCCAGCACCGCAATGTTGAAGTACTTAACGTCTTCAGGCCATGGTTTCGTCGCATCGCCAAAACGATATTCAGGCGGCGGATTCGGATTTTTCAACTTGAACATCGACAATGGTTTCGCCATCGCCAGCAAGGGCCCCTTGAACGAACCGACGCCGCGGATGAAACCACCACCGTATTTAGCCAAGCGCGGATCAGGCGACGCCATTGCAACGATGACACGCGCCGCATCTTCCATCGTGAACGAGGCAGGTGTCGCCATTAAGAATGAGAAATCGAGAAAATCCATCGCACCTTCCGGCGTCAATGGCGTCTGGAACTGCAACAATATCTTCTTGTCGCCTACACCCTGGAACTGGGCATTGCCCTTATAACCGAAAGTGAGGTTGTTGTTGATGAAGAAGGTTGCATCCGTCAACGTAACCGGCGGCAACATCATCGGCAGCCTGGAGCCAGGTGCGAACTGGAACTCGACAAAAGCTTCCGGCTTGGCCGCATTGGTGCCGGCTTTTTTCATGGTCGCGCCATCTGCTAGATCACTGGCGACGTCAATACCGGCACCTGCGCCGCTGGAAATATCCATAGGTATAGGCATCACGATCGCCGCACGCATGGTCAGCTGATCAGCGCGCACGCCCAGCGATTCCATCGTCAGTTTGATCGGGCCACCCAAATCTGCGCGGGCCGCCATCTGTGCGCCGCTGGCAAAGTTAAGCGAACTCACGCCAAAATAGCTGTCGTTGACGACCTTCTTCAGGTCGGGCGGCATACGGTCACTAGTCAGGTCAAACTCAGCGGTCGAAATCGAGATCATCAGCGAACGCAGTGAGGTTTGTCCCATCACGTTCTGTACCTTGTTACCGAACAATTTCGGCATCGAAATTTTCTTGTCGACGACGATGATGAATGTTTGCTGTGCGCTATTACTGGTAAAGAAGTACAGGTGTACAGGTCCCGACTTGGTCTGATAGCAGCCGCTCAAACCGCCACCGCAGCTGGTCTTTTTCAAATCACCAACCATCTTTTGCAACTGGTCCTTAACGTCCAGCGACAGGCCACCGAGCATTTTCTTCAGTGCCGGTTTGATATCAGGAGCATCGCTGGCTTGTGCCGGCAGCTGGAACAAGAGTGCACCGAATAATGTGAGGCTGGCCTTGAATAGTACTTTTTTGATGGCGCTCTTCAGTGGAAACTCAGCCACCGGTCGTGAAGAAATCAGATTCAAAGCCATACTCCGCGAAAAGGAAAATTGCGAGTATAGGGATTTCCAGATGGAAACTTCATGAGCAACTCTGAGCAATTCCGAGTTAACTCGCGCGTTCTGCGAAGCGTGCAGAGGCTGCACCATTTCGGACCAGTTTATGGACCGATGATGCAATTTATGTTTGTTCTTTTAAGATGGGGAAGCGATGAGATCAAGCCGTCGGAACGACTTGTTCATGCAAGAAAAATTGCGCGTACTCAGGGACAGATTTTGCTTTGCTCGTGAAAGCGATAACCAATAGCACGCAGAGTGCTGACAGGGAGCTGTTGGCCGGAAGCCTCTTCGACCTTGCGGCGCAAACGATTCATCTGCGTATCCAGGCGACGCTGGTCATATTCGATAAAATCTTCGCCGAGAGCATCGACGATGCTCCTGCGGGTCACACATTCTCCGCCGCTCATGAGCGTCAGTAAAACAATGTGATCCTGTTCGGAAAGCGTGATGTTGATACCATTCGGCGAAATCAGACGACGCGGTGAGGCGGACAACTGCCAGTATTTTGTGTATTCAGGTATGAGCTGCGGTGCGACCACTTCACCGTGATCGAATTTGCGATCGGTGATATCCCGTGCCACGCCTATCCTGACCTGATGATCTTCCGACCACGAAGCAGACCAGCTGATATACACGACCTGACCGTCCTTGCGTATATAGCGATTCTCAAAATACCGTTGCAAGTAACCGCCCATGACGCGATCGATAGATTGCTGCGTTCTTTCACGATCATCCGGATGCACCAGATCCAGCATGTACTTACCGACCATCTCTGCCGGCGTATAACCAAAGATGCGCTCGCACGCTCCTTTAACGGACAGGCATTGGCCTTCTGCACTAACAGCACAAATCGCATCGAGCACAAAGTCCCCGTAGTCACTTTTTGGGACGCTGCCTTCTTTTTCCATCTGCTACTCTTTCAACAATTATGTCTATCGTCGCTCTGCATGTCAGAGCAATCAATTTAAAGCGTTAATCGGGTTTCGATCACCGGCATTTAGCCAGCGACTCGTCAAGATAAGCAAGATAGTGACCAGCTCTATAGGTATCTGCACTCATTCATTTTTGACATTATTGAACATGGCTGATTACGCATTTTACGGAATCGCATGCGCCCTTGCAGTATGTATTGCGAATAGTGGATGATTTTCTTGTAAACGCTTTTTAATCGGCTTCACGTAATAAACGCATGCCCACAAGTGTGTAGCGCGTATCTTGCGAATTCCAGTTGCGATAGGAGGAGCGCGCGTAGAACGACCACGTGTGCCATGAACCACCGCGGCGTACACGCACTGTGCCTTCTACCGGCCCTTTGGGATCATCCAACGGTGAGTTGGCATAGTACTTATCGTCATGCCAATCGGCAGTCCATTCCCACGCATTGCCGTGTATATCGTAAAGACCAAAGGCATTCGGCGCGAAACTGCCTACTGGTGCCGTAAAGGCAAAACCGTCACGTCCAGCGAGTGCAAACTTTGCCCACTGCTGCCAGTTCTTCGCCGTATCAGCATCGAATACATTCGCTGCACTGAGCAACGACTGCGGATCGTCGCCGGTGTAATAGTGTGTTTTAGTACCAGCGCGTCCCGCATACTCCCACTCTGCTTCAGATGGCAAGCGATAGGTGCGCCCTTCTGTCTTGCTCAGCCATTTGCACATGGCCACCGCATCGTTCCAGGTAATGTTCACTACCGGATGATCATCACCTTGTGGAAAGCCTGGATTGCGCCATGAATATTTTGGATTGCGTCCGTCGAAAGCATCGCCACGCGCAGATTTGGCTGGATTGTAATCGGGGTTGTAACCATAGCCACCGGTACCGTCTGCTTCCGATTCCGGTTTATAGCCCGATGCATCGAGAAAGCGTCGAAACTCGCCTACCGTCACCTCATATTGACCAAAGTAGAACGCACGCGTGATGCGTACCTTATGCGCTGGTCCTTCATCGATCAACTCCACAAAGCGCTTATGGTCATATTGCGGATAAGACTTGGCAAGGGAATCGGGCGACTCATCGCTGCCCATGACAAACTCCCCCGCCGGAATCAGCACAAACTTCATACCCAGCGAATTCTGAATGCTGGGCTCCGACGACCACGCGCCTGAAGCTGTTAGAGTAAGGCAAAGAAAAAGTATCGTCCGTATGTGCATAGCAACTTAAAAGTAAGAAAAAATGCAAAACCCTCGGACTCCACTGTGAGGGACCATCGCTGCATGCTGACACGAAAAAATCGGCAGTGCAATATCGTGCAGACAGAAGATTTGAACGTGTTTCAATCGCAGACAAAAGCCTCATCCCAAGGCGTATAACGCAGATTGATAAGGGGTATCTCTGGCATAATTCAACAGATGATAATCAGCCTATCCAGCAGTACTATCCCAGCTTTATTTCCCAGTCAGGCAAGCGTGATCGGCATCCAATTCGAATGAAAGTCGTCACCTCATGCTGACGATGGCAAGTGCAGCCATCATGCTGCCAGCAATACTGCTGACCGGTGCCTTGATAGGTGCTTGCGGTATCGGTGGCGTGCTGCTGGTTCCGATACTCACCCATCTGGGTGACATCCCCTTACCTCAGGCAATTGCCGCTGCATCCCTCAGCTTTGCCTTGCCCGCACTCGTTGCCTTGCGCCCTATGCGGCACCAACCTGAACTGTTAACACGTTGTCTGCCGTTGTTGGGAGGAGCATTGCTGGGTGCGGCAGGCGGAGCGCTGACCGTACACTGGCTATCTGCCAAGAGTTTGATGTTTGGCGTCATGCTGCTGGTTTTGTTCGCAGGCTGGCGCGGCTTGCGATCAGCACATATCGCGGCCACCCCGGCTGACATACTCGGCAGAAATACATTGTTCGTATTGGGTGCTGTGGTGGGCTTCGGTTCAGCATTGACTGGTACGGGTGGTCCAGTCCTGATCCTGCCGCTCTTGATGCTAATGCGTCAGCCTCTGCTCTTCGCAGTCATCGCGTCGCAAGCGATACAGTTCCCGATCGCGCTTGCCAGCAGTACCGTCCACGCGCTGGAAGGACGGCTGGATATCAAACTGGCCGCCATCTGCGGTTTGCTCATGTTGATAGGATCGTTTGCTGGGCAACGTGTTGCTGCAGGTTGGAATGTCGCTCAGTTGCAGCGCATGGTAGCGATTCTGCTGCTGGCAGTTGGCAGCTGGTTTGCCTGGCTCTTGCTGCATTGATTGCTTTAACGCGCCATCTTCTGTTCTAGCAAGGCTTTCACATCGGCCCATTCTGAATCGATGATGCTGAAACGTACCGAGTTACGTTTGCGTCCATCCGGCATGATCCGCTCGTGTCTGACGATGCCTTCCTGTTTTGCCCCTATACGTAAAATCGCGGCGCGTGATTTTTCATTCAATTCATCCGTCGTGAATTGCACGCGTATCGCCTGCATAGCTTCAAAGGCATGCGTTAACAACAGGTATTTAGCTTCCGTATTGATGCCTGAGCGCTGAGTTGAACTGCCCAACCAGGTATGACCGATTTCCATTTTTCGGTTCGCCAAATCGATCTTCCAGAAACGTGTGCTGCCAACAATCTGGCCAGTATCTCGTCTGACAATAACAAAAGGCATCACCGTTCCTGCCTGACGTCCCTCTAATGCGGTAGCAATGTAATTGCCCACGGTGTCAGGACCCGGAATGATCGTCACCTTCATATTCCACAACTCGCCGTCTGCGGCCGCAGCTACGAGACTGGCCGCATCTTCTGCTTGTAAAGGTCGAAGTTCAACAGTTGGCCCTATCAAGGTCGGCTGGATTAATGGCGTGGTGTTAGCGTTCATTTGTGATCTATGTGCGTCAAAAGACTTTCATCATAAAGCGTCACAGAATATTTTTCACAGCGATTTTCGAATAGGCATTTGGATACAACATGCTCCATATCTACAGAAATAACATCGAGCAAACAACTTCTTCCATTGCTTGCCTCTTCACAGTTATCCCCAAAAGTTATCCCCACATTTTGTGCACAGGCTTGTGCATAACTCCGGCACAACTGACTTATGTCATTGATCAATAAGGAAAATTGGATTGCGCTCAAATTCGGGCGTATCAGTGCAAAACACCTACTTATTCAGATGCTCCGCATCTCTTTACTTAACACTAAGTACTTTTAAATCCAGCTAGAAAATAAATTTATCGATGAACATTTAACTCAATCCGGATCCAGCAAACGCGGCCCAGCTCCTTGTTCCGAAAGCACATCCTGCGGATTGCGTAACTTGCAATGATCAAGCGAGAGGCAGCCGCAACCTATGCAGAGGTTGAGCTGATCACGCAGTTGCACCATCTTCGCGATGCGCTCATCCAACTCCGCCTTCCAGCGCACTGATAACTTTTCCCAATCCTTGGCCGTTGGCGTTCGACCTTCCGGCAATGTCGCTAGCGCCTCGCCTATTGATGCGAGTGGAATGCCGACACGTTGCGCTACCTTGATGATCGCAACGCGACGCAGCACATCGCGCGTATAGCGACGCTGATTGCCAGGATTGCGCCGACTGGTAATCAAGCCCTTAGCTTCATAAAAATGTATGGCCGAGACAGCGATACCACTGCGTTCCGCCACCTCACCAACCGTCAATTCCTTGTGTAGCTGATCGGCATTGATTTTTCCCATAGCTTTCTCTTGACCTTAAGTTAAGTTGAGGTTTTACACTGCCTTTCGTTTATACGCAACACACAGGAACTGACGTAATAAAAACCTCACATAATTTAATTAACTCTTTTTAGCTGTATATATATACAGTATATTATTGGCACGCTGATACAGCAGCGTTTTGTCTCAAAACAGTATTTGGAGATTCCATGAGCGCACAACTACCCGCCCTTTCCATACGGGAAATGACGACAATGAATGAAAAGATCAAGGTCGCTTTGATCTACGGCAGCATCCGTGAAGGACGCTATTGCGACATCGTGGCGAAATGGACTTGCTCGCAGATACGCGCACGAGATGGATACACACTTGATATCGTCGATCCGGCAACACTGTCTTTATCCCCTCCACTGGAACGTGGTGTGAATCCGGATCTGGAAGATTTGAGAGAACGTCTGGAGCAAGCCGATGCATTTATCATCGTCACGCCTGAATACAACCACGGTTACCCTGCACCGTTAAAGCACTTGATCGATTCCGTTAACAAGGAATGGCAAGCAAAGCCGGTTGCGTTTGTGTCTTACGGTGGAGTGTCTGGCGGCCTGCGTGCAGTCGAACAACTGCGTCAGGTATTTGTAGAAGTGCATGCGACGACTATGCGCAATAGCGTCAGCTTTGCCAATGCATGGGAGCAGTTCGATGAACGCGGCAATCTGTACGCACCTGTGCGCGCTGAGAAATCGATGGAAATGATGTTGGCGCAATTGAGCTGGTGGGCCAGCGCCTTGAAAGATGCGCGTAACAGCATCCCGTACAGCATAGTTGCAACCTGAGATCAGATCTCTCCAGCAAGAGAAAGTCTGATCTCTGGTTCACTTACTTCTTCTCAGGTTTGACTATCACCGTACACGTCATTCCTGCGACCAGATTGTGCGCTTTATCCAGATCATCGATCTTGATCCGCACTGGAATCCGTTGTGCCAAGCGTACCCAGTTAAAAGTTGGATTAACGTCAGCCAGCAGTTCTCTGCCGGTCGCGGCATCGCGATCGGTGATGCCGCGTGAAATGCTTTCGATGTGACCTTGCAAGGTTGGGCCACCGCTCATCAAATGGATCTCAACCTTGTCATTCACCTTCAGATATTGCAATTTTGTTTCTTCAAAATAGCCGCTCACATAGTATGAGTTGCTATCAATCACAGCCAATTGAGCCACACCTGCAGTGGCAAAATCGCCCGCATACACATGCAAGTTAGTCACATAACCATCAACTGGTGAACGTACCTCGGTACGTTCCAGATTGAGTTGTGCGATATCGCGTGCCGCTGCCGCCGCCTCATATTTTGCGCCAGCGATAGATGACAGCGAATCCGCTGCTTCGCGACTCTCACTCGTCACGATAGATGCATCCAGTCCGGCGCGTCGTGCCGCCTCCTTGCTACGCACCCTTTTCTCCGCTTGCTGTGCAGCCAGCGCTGCTTCAGCTTGTATCAGTGTCTGGCTATAGCGGCTCTTGTCTATGCTGAACAGCACATCGCCTTTATGCACGAATTGATTATCGTGCACGGCAACGCTGGTCACAATGCCGGAAACGTCCGGCGCAATATGAATGATGTTGGCCTTGACACGACCATCGCGCGTCCACGGCGAATCCATATTGTCGTCCCATAGATATTTGCCGAACAAGATGGCAACCAGCAGCAAGACAGCGGTAATGATGTAACGCAAATAAGCGGACGTACGCATGAGAGTGATCCCTCTTTTTAGTAAAGTAGTAGTGCCAGCGCACCGAATATACAAACCAGCAAACAAAGCCGGAACAGTGAGCGATGCCAGACATATTTATAAACGCCGAAATGGCCACACAGCCAGTCAACGCCAATATGTATCAACACGCTCAACAAAAAAACTAATAGCAGCGATGGCGCCAATATGCCAAAGATGGAAATTTCACGCGGCATGAATGTTTGCTCCATTTTGCAATTCTGATTCGATGGAAAAATCGCTCAATGATGAGTCGAGTAACGATGCATTGATCATGTGCAAGTCGGTCAAGGCACGCTGCAATTGTGCAGCCTCGCCGGCCTTCAGTCGGTCTTTATCCAACAGCAAAGTGCGCAGCATTTTTCCGGCATCTTGCGTTGCTATGAGCGCCTGCGCATGCTGTTCCATTTCAGGGCGTCGGAAATAATCAGCCAGGCTGGCGATACATTTTTCTTTTGCAATACGCGCCGGATGGTCGGCACGCAGACGCGCACTCAGTTCACGCAAATCCAGAATCGCGTGCCCCAGCTCCAGCAAAACTATCGCCTGATTCAAGATACGACGCGTCGCTGCATCCGGAGTGCCACGCACACCCATACTCAATTGATTGAGCAAATCGCGAACGCGGCTTTCGAAGTGATGACGCAGATGTACCGCATCGCTGAGACAAAGACGCAAAGCTTCGCCCCACAGGGACTCTGCGATATGACGACGTGAGCCTTGCTTATGCTCAGGCAGAATCAGAGCAAACATCAATGCGGCAAGAACCAGACCTATGATCTGCGCCATGCTGTCATTGATGAAGTTGGAGACATTGAAGCGCATCATGTTTTCCGGCGCGATCATCTGAGCGAACATCAGATTGAAACCAATACCGATACCGGCCACCTTGCGCCAGGTACTAAGGTATGTCGCCACGATCAAGAACGGCAGCATCGCCAATACCAACATGCCATAGCCTTCTACGTGATTGAGCATGAAGAAGGCGCAGAAGAATGCAAACGGTGTCGCAATTGCAAAGCCTAATGTCGTTTGACGAATCAGACCGCTGGGATCAGGTGAAGATGCAGCCAAGCCGCAAAAAACAACCATGATGATGACTGCACCACCTGCGCTAGGCCAATTCAAACCGTACCAGGCCAATGACAGCAATAACAAGGCAGCAGCACTGCGTAAACCCGCAGCCATCGCAATCACAGGCGGCGTTTTGGCGCTGTATGCGAGGATCTTTTCCTGATTCTTCACCGGCATATCAGACAAGCGTTTGGGCAAGTCGTGATAAATCGCAACCAGCCTATACAGATCATCACTAAAGCGCTGCAGCAACTCCAAGCCGGTATCAAGATTCAAGCGTTGCTTGTCATTGTGCGGTAGTTGTGAAAAGTTACGACGCGCATCGGCAATCATCTGCGGCAAGGCAAGTCGCAATTCAATCAGCTTGTCATGTGTAATGCCCGCCTCTATGCCGGTCCGCGCCGGAATATTGCTCACCAACAAAGCCTCAGAAAAAGCCGTATAAAGCGGCATCATCAAATCCGGAACCAGCATGTCGCCCCGATCACGCAGACGTTGCATCAGTTGATGCAGCGTATGGAATGTCGTCAGACTCACCATCGCTGCAGCATTGAATGCATGCAATTGCTGATTACGCACACGCACATCACCGGCTTCAAAGAAAGCAGCCGCACGCCCTGATTCCAGTGCTGCGACTTCCGTTGCGAACTGCAGATGCAAACGCTCCATTTGCTCCGGACTTAAACGCCCTTGCATTGCATCGATACAAAGCTGCGCAAAATTGCGATACAACTTGCGCACAGCTTGTACCAATTGCTCGCTCTGATGTTTGGGAAACAAGGCGTCATTCACCAAGGCCGCACACAAGATACCTAATGAAATTTCCGTCACGCGCGAGACAGCCAGATTAAACACCGTCAACGGTGCATCAATCGCGGGCACTGCAATCATGCAAGCCGTATAACCCGCCAACACAAATCCATAGGAACGCGCATTGCGCATCAAGGCAGAACCGGCGGTACACAAACCCACCCATGCTGCGAGTGCGATAAACAAGGGCACACTCTGCTGCGGAAACAAGGCTATGAGCGTCAGTGCAGCAGCACAACCAACCAAGGTACCGAACAAACGATAGATACTTTTTTCCAGCGCCATCCCGCTACTGGGCAAGGCGACGATGAAGACCGTCATCATGGCACTGCGTGGCGAATCAAATCCCAAACGAAAAGCAATCCACAAAGCGAGGAAAGCTGCCAGCAAGGTTTTAAGTACGAATATCCAGCGCTGCCCTTCCGTATCTATCCAATCCTGCGCAACGACGCGTGCGCGGCGATACCACGCGGCAGGCGGTGCTGGTGTCGCAGGTGTTGATTCGGATTCGGCCGCGATGTTCATACTTCTTGCACTTCTTCCAGATTGGCGAGTTGCTGTCTGAGCATGGTTTCTTGCAGTGCCAGATTCTTGTCATTGATTCCTTCGTACGTCTTGTTCAAAATCGCCCAATAATCAGGTGATACATGCTCGACGCGTTTTCTACCGGCAATGGTCAACGAGATATCGACGCTACGTCTATCTTCCAGACTGAAGCGACGTTTGATCAAGCCCTGCTTTTCCAGATCATTACAGATGCGCGTCAGATTCGCTGGCTTCTCCGAGCAGGCATCGCCTAAATCGGACGCACGTTGTGTCTCATCATCCGAACCATAAAGCACCATTAATGCGGTGTAGCCGACGTTGGTCAGGCCGTGTTTTTTCATCACGGCATTGAGTTGATCCTGCGTTCGCTTCTGGATGTGATACGCCAATCGGCTCAACGTCACCAACTGCTGCGGATGTTCCGGCATGCGTTCACCGCAACGGGCGATACGACGTACCGTACTGTCAAAGTTACTCATGGCTTGTCCTTGCTGCTGATCGTATTCTGTTTCACATCGGTGGCTTTAGAATCGACTTGTTCAGGTACATAACCACCGCCCAATGCCAGCATCAAGGCCGCATGGCTCTCCAGCATGCGTGCATTGATTTGCACACGCTGTTGTTGTTGTGCCAGCAAAGTCACTTCGCTATTAAGCAGAACCAGGAAGTCCGTCATACCGGCCGCAAATCCCTTGCTAGCCAGAACGCGCGCCTTGGTCGCTGTTGCCAGTGCTCCGTCATTGAGAGTTTTCTGTTGCTGCAATGATTGTGCTGCAACCAAACTATTGGCTACGCTTTCCAGCGCATGAATGATCGTGCCGTTATAAGTTTCTACCGCGATGTCATACGCTGCTGTATGCGCGCCCAGGTTGCTGCGCAGACGACCACCGTCGAAAATCGGCAATGAAATAGCCGGGCCAATTCCGCGTATCGCTGACGAACCAGTGAGGAAATTACTAAAACCTATGCCCTGAAAACCAATGAACGCCATCAAATTGATATTCGGATAGAAGGCAGCCTTGGCCACGTCTATCTGTTTGGCCGCAGCTTCTACTTCCCAACGACGCGCAGCCACATCCGGACGGCGACCGACCAAATCAGCAGGCAAGGCCGAAGGCAATTGCAGCCAGGCACTATTATCGAGAGACAAGGTAGGACGCGTAATTTTTTCACCAGCGGCTGGGCCTTTACCACTGAAAGCGGCGAGCTGATTGCGTAACAGCGTGATGGATTCTTCGTATTGCTCTATTTGTATATGCAGCGGTGGTACAGCGGCTTCCAGTTGCGTGACATCCATTTCAGTAGCCAATCCTGCTGCCAATCGCTGACGCATCACATGCAAGGCTTTCTCGCGATGCGCCAAGGTATCTTCAGCGATATCTTTCAAGGCGAACTGCAATGACAGTTGCACATAGCTGCGTACGATATTGTTTTCCAGCGCAAGCTGAGCGATCTGCGATTCGGCAGCGGCGACCTTGACTTCATCTACTGCGGCAGCCAAAGCCTGACGCTGTTTACCCCACAAATCCAGATCGTAAGTCGCTTCCACGGCAACACGGTTGTACCAGGCGTAATTACCCGCTTCTGGCGGCGGAATGAAATCATGTGCGGAAAATAACTGGCGCGTCATGGAAGTCGATGCTTCCACATTCGGCAAGGTCGCCGACTTCGCCAAGCCGGCATAAGCCTGCGCCTGACGTACGCGCGCCTCGGCAATATGCATGTTTGGATTGTCGCTCAGTGCTGCAGCTATCAAACCATTCAGTTGCGTATCGCCATAAGCCTGCCACCATTGAACCTGCGGCCATTGTGCAGCGGCATTTTTTGCTGAAAGAGCAATATTGGAACCACCATCCAGACTATTCGCATCCATCTGTTTCGCCTGCGGCTTGATATTGCCCATGTCGGCGCAAGCGCCAAGCAACGCCGTCAAGCAGACCAGACTCAGATAAGTAATTTTTTTCATCATGATGCAAAAGCCAATCAAGATAGTGATGGATTTTTTATTTTACTCCAATATATTTTACTAATGAAGTATATTTTTACGAAATATCACAAGCGTTCTTGCATCAAAGATATGAACTACCTTATCAATATAGACAAAGCATTAAGAAGTTGTCGGGAAATAATTCGGCCAGAGCGACCATGCCGATACGCTTGATCAATAGAGTTAATTATTAATCAAGCGTATGGAACACCTACAGATTCACGAAATGGATCCAGCTACAACTATGATCAATGCTTCCTTACGGGCGCATTCAAACGTATAAAACGCAGCACCAACAACCAAGCCCCGCCATACGCCACACCAACCGCAGCAAGCGCAAAGATCACGCGCCAGTGCCAATCCGGCGCCATATGCAATATCGTCCCCATGATCGCCACCCCGACCAAAGCGCCAATCTGACGATTCGCATTCAGCGCTGCGGCAGCGCTATTCGCGTGCAAACGCCCTGCCATTTGCAACACGGCCGTCGTCATCGCAGGAATGGCAATACTCACACCGAAGTTGCAAGTGCCAACCGCTAACGCAAACACCCAGTACGACGTTTGCGGCGTCAAACCAGTCAACAATCCTGCCAACACAGCCGCCAAGCCTAGACCAAGCAACATCGGCAAGCGTGGCCCCCACTGCGCCGTGATACGGCCAGACATAAAGTTACCGATAAAAATTACCGCCATCGTCGGCAGCAACTGCAAACCTGTTTGCAAAGCATCTGCACCCCGAGCCTGCTGCAAGAACAGACTCAGGAAAAACAGTAATCCATACACACCAAAATTAATCAGGAAACCAATCCCATTCGCCGCGGCAAAATGCGAGGTCGCAAACAATTCGCGTGGAATCAAAGGCGCAGCACCACGACGCTCATGCCGTACCAGGAAGAAACCGGCTATCAAGGTAATAACAATTCCAGCCATAATCGGAGCTGAACCCCAGCCGAAAACCGGACCTTCAATCAGCACAAAACTTAATGCTGCCAGCATCAAAACGCCGGTTAAATGACTAAGAATAGTCAAGGGACGCCAATGGCGTGCAACATTGGGAATCACTTTGTTCGCCAACATTAAACCCAACAAACCCACCGGCACATTGATCAGAAAAATACTGCGCCAGCCAAACCAGTGAATCAATACACCACCGACCAAAGGACCGATCGCACCTGCTGCGCCAACCGCTGCAGACCAGATGCCCAGCATCTTGGCGCGCGTATGGTCGTCTTCATATACATGCGTCATCAAGCTTAAAGAACTAGGCATAAAGAACGCGGCACCCACGCCCTGCAACAAACGCGCAGCCACCAGCGTCACGCCATTGGGCGCGATACCGCACAGCAAGGACGCCACGACAAAAATCGTCAAGCCGAACATATAGATTTTCTTGGCGCCATAACGATCTGCCAAGGCACCGCCCACCATCAGCATCGCAGCAAAGGTCAGCGTATAACCATCGACGATCCAGACCAGCATGGACAGCGGCGCTGACAAGCTCTCTTCTATCGAAGATAAACCGACGTTGACTACCGTGACATCCAGCATCGCCATCACAAATCCGATCGCCAGCGCGACCAGCGGCAAATAACCAGCGTGCGTTGGAGCAGCCAGCGTGGAAGGACTGAGTTTGGGGGCTTGCATCGTCATGATGTGCTTTCTGTACTGCGTGATCAGAGCAGCATTTTAGACCTCTTGTGCGATGCAATAAATAAGCATAATCTCATTACTATGATGCAAATTTGCATCACAAAACAAACAGGAAATGATCATGGATTGGGATAACGCCAGAATTTTTCTTGCCATTCAGCGCGTAGGCACACTGCGCGGAGCGGCCGAACAATTGCAGATCGATCAAGCCACCGTCGGACGCCGCCTGGCAGCGATGGAAAAATCCTTGGGTACACGGCTGTTCTTGCGTACACCAGCCGGCTATGTCGCCACGCCAGCTGGCGAGCTGGCAGTCACCACGATAGAGAAAATGGAACAGGCGGCAGATCAATTGCAGCGGCAAATGCAAGGTACAGATGAGCGCTTGTGTGGTGTCGTGCGCGTGGCAGCAACCGATACGATGGCCAAACATGTTTTGATGCCCGCCATGCAGAAGCTTCATGTAAAGCATCCAGACATCCGCGTCGTCCTGACTACGTCCAATCAGGTTTCCAACATCACCCGACGCGAAGCTGATCTTGCCGTGCGTAGTGTGCGACCAACCAGCCCGGACCTGATTTCTCGCCATTTGAAGCGCTTGGCCGTTGGCTTGTACGCATCCAAGGCTTATCTGAAAAAACTAGGAATGCCGCAACCAGGCACCGCGCTGGCTGGACATGATGTCGTCATCTATCAACGAGCGATTTATCCCAGCCAAAGCGAAGCACTATGTGGCGAATCCATCGCCAATGCCCGCGTCACCATGGAGGTCAGCTCCGGCATGATGCTATTCGAAGCGGTTAATGCCGGTTTGGGAATTGGAGAATTGCCAACACATATCGGCGATGCAGGTGCGCAACTCGTACGCTTATGGCCGGAGCGCTTTGAGCCTTACGATCTCTGGCTGGTGCTGCATAGCGACTTGAATCGCACCGCACGCGTACGTGCGGTAGCCGATGCCATAGTAGAAACCTACGAAGAATCTTGAAGAAGTTTCTTATTTAGAGTGGCGAGATGAGACCACGATCCCACCCACAATCAGGACGAATGCAATGCCGTGATAAAAATGCGGCATTTCACCCAGAAATGCTGAGGACATTACTGCCGCAAAAAGCGGAGTCAAATTACTGAAAAATCCCGCTATCGTCGGCCCTACCCGCTGCACGCCTACACCCCAGCAGCGCAGCGCAATAATCGCAGGCCCGATCGCCACGAACAACAATGCCGCTGCCAAAGGCCAGCCCCAAGTGATCTGTAGATCACTTACCGCCCATTCGCCAGCGACAAACAATCCTGACCAGGCAACGCCGAACGCAACTTGCGCCAACAGAAATGCCGCCCAGTTACTGCGAATTTCTTGCGGATCTTTCGGCAGGGTCAACAACCAACTATAAAAAGACCAGACGATCGCCGCGATGATCATGAAGATATCACCAGCCACCAAACGCAAAGCCAGCAATTGACGCAATTCGCCGCGGCTCAACACTATCAACACACCAACGATAGACATGACCGCACCCAGCGTCTGCTTGTGCGACACCTTGACACCAAAGAACAGTGTACCGATCAACAGCATCCAGACCGGCATGCTGGCAGCAACCAAGGTCACATTGATAGGCGAAGACGTTTGCAGAGCCAGATATTGCAAGGTGTTGTAGAGACCAACACCCAACAAGCCCAGCAAGGAAAAACGCTTCCAATGCTGCCAGAACCCACTGTCACGACGGAATATCCAGCTCGCCAACGGCAACAGAATCAACATAGCTATAGACCAGCGAAAAAAATTCAGCGTGACCGGCGGCACCAAACCATTGACTGAGCGACCAACAATCGCATTCCCCGCCCACATCAAGGGAGCGATCGTAAGCAGCAATGCAGTAGATGGCGTTATTTTCTGAGTCATGAGCAAACAAATGGATTAAGCAATTGCAAACCAGAAGTATGCAATTGCGGAAAAATGGGCAAGGCGATCCGAGAGGATACTTGATATGTCTGACATCCGTCTGACAATGCGCAGAAGAGCCATACGCGCAATCAAACGCACGAACAACGTGCGAATGATTTTTGCTGATTATTTAAGGATCGTTCGATTGAACCAGCTTCTCAGCTTTCAAGCTGATTCGATACTTCAATCAAATTGAAATCCGGATCGCGCAGATAAAGCGACAGGATCGGGCCAGTTGCACCAGTACGTCGAATCGGCCCTTCCAGCACCGTGACGTCGCAGGCATTGAAATGTTCCAGCACCTCATCCAAAGGAACGGAAGTGATGAAGCAAAGATCAGCCGAACCGGGAGTTGGATGCTCCGCTTTCGGCTCGAACTCTTTGCCATGTTCATGCAAGTTGATTTTCTGGAAGCCGAACGAAAGTGCTTTCCGCCCTGCTCCGAAAGTCACAACTTCCATGCCCAGCACACGCTGATAAAAGGCAGAAGCCAGTTCGATGTCTTTTACAGTCAGAACAAGATGATCAAGGTGATCCAGTTTCATAGCGATAGTCGAACTATGGTTGATGGGTCTCCATTATGTGCCAAAACAGCACAATGGAAAAATTGAACATCTTGCCTAGGTCCTTCATCACCAAGTTCAATCAATGGTGATAGCGATACTCTTGCGTATAACCACCGTAACCATACGAAGCCGCCCTGACATCCTGCACATAGATATAACTCTCCTCGTGCAGATTGCCCAATATGCGCTCAAATCCTGCGAAAGCTTCCTTGATGTAAAGCGCCTTCTCATCCTTGGTATTGGTTTCGTCTGTGATCTTGATGTCGAAGTAGAAGCTGTTCTTCTTTTGCTCGCTCAAAAGATGCCCGCCAACGACCCAGCTATCGTGTGCCACAAAATCGATGGCAATGGCCGTGACTTCGCGTTTCTTTTTCAGGATGCACGTTGTTAAATCCAGTAGAAGCTCGGCAATCTGCTTCGTCAGTTCTGGTGATTTTTCTGCGCTTACTTTCACATTCAGGATAGGCATTTGAAACTCCTTTTTTAGTTTGCTATACAACTACTTAATCAAAAAAATTCAGGCGATGACTGAGCGAACTTTTTTTACTTTGTTTACGGTTTCATCAAACTGCACAGCGCCCAATTCCTTTTTCAGACGCTTCGTTACCTCTCCACTGGCAGCATCTAACTGCTCCTTCATTGCGATAGCCAATTCGGTTGGCGCTATCGCTGATTCTCGACCGTCACGCTCCGTCGCCGTGCGCACCAGCAATTGCATCTGCTGCAAACCATCCAAAGTGCGCGTCGCTGTAGAACGAGAGATAGCCAATGTCGCCGCCAACTCACTCTGCAACATGCCAGGATTAGCCAACACCGCGCGGAGCATGAACGCTTGCGATGGCGTCATTCCGAACGGCTTGAATGCCTTGGCCCATTCACGCTCGAGAACGCGTGCCAAAGCAGTCGTATTGAAGTAGAGGCAATGATCAAACATGACTGAATATTAGGATAATTTAATTCGCTATGCAACTATATTTTTACAAACACCTTAAAAAATATGATTACCTCAGCTTAATCTGGAATAGCGATCTATCTGTCGCCAAGGCAAAGAATAAGCAAGCGCCGTGACTATCGCACTTGCTTGTAATTGAATTCAAGCTTGATGGAATTGAGTAGTGCAGCAGATCGCCACACTACCCTGCAACTTAAATTTCTTCGTATAGCGGCAAGGTCAAGAATTCCGCAAACGTTGCGGCCGTCGACATTTCTTCAAAAATTTTCGCCGCACGTATATAGCTAGGACTGCTCCCGTTTGGAGCATCCTGCTTCACTTTCAACAATTCTTCCTGAATCATGGGACGCACCATCGCCGCTGTAATTTTGCGACCATCATCCAGCACGCCTTTGTTCGAGCGTATCCATTGCCACACTTGCGAGCGGCTGATCTCGGCGGTAGCTGCGTCTTCCATCAAGTTATGAATCGGCACACAACCGTTGCCGTCCAGCCAGCTACCCAGATAATGAATCCCGACATTGATGTTGTAGCGCAAACCAGCTTCCGTGATCGGTGTCTCTGGCTGGAAGTTCAGCAGATCTGCAGCCGTCGCATGCACATCATCGCGCAACTTGCCTATCTGGTTAGGCTTGTCGCCCAGAACCTTCTTGAACTCCGTCATCGCTAAATCAACCAATCCCGGATGCGCGACCCAACCGCCGTCGTAACCGTCGATCGCATCGCGCTCTTTGTCGATACGCACGGCATTCATCGCCAGCTCATTCTTGACTGGGTCGTTTTTGATAGGAATCAGCGCTGCCATACCGCCCATCGCATGTGCACCGCGATGATGGCAAGTTTTCAGCAGCAACAAAGCATAGGAGCGCATGAAAGGCACCGTCATCGTCACCTTGGCGCGATCAGCCAGGCAAAAATCCTTGTCCAGCTTGAACTTCTTGATGCACGAGAAAATGTAATCCCAGCGCCCTGCATTCAAGCCAGCGCTATGGTCTTTCAGTTCATACAGAATTTCATCCATCTCGAATGCGGCAAGTATGGTTTCGATCAAGACAGTTGCCTTGATCGTGCCTTGCGGCAGGCCAAGCTCACGTTGCGTCATGACGAAAATATCGTTCCACAAGCGCGCTTCCAGATGCGATTCCAGCTTTGGCAAATAAAAGTAAGGACCGGAACCGCGCTTCAGCAATTCATGCGCGTTATGGAACATGAATAGCGCAAAGTCGAAGATGCCGCCTGACACACGCTTGCCGTCCACCAGCATGTGCTTCTCATCCAGATGCCAGCCACGTGGACGTACCAGCAAGGTAGCGAGCTTGTCGTTCAGTTTGTAGCTCTTGGCCGTCGTCTCGAACGAAATGGTTTTCCGTATTGCATCAATCAAATTGATCTGGCCACTGATCTGGTTATCCCAGTTAGGCGTATTCGCATCCTCAAAGTCTGCCATGTAAATATCGGCACCTGAATTGAGTGCATTGATCACCATCTTGCGATCGACTGGACCTGTGATTTCAACACGACGACATTGCAGATCTGCCGGAATCGGTGCAATACGCCAATCAGCAGCGCGTATCGCTGCAGTCTCCGGCAAAAAATCAGGACGTTCGCCGGCATCAATACGCTGGGCACGTTGGACTCGAATTGCCAGCAGTTCCTGACGGCGTGCCTCAAAGCTACGGCTTAATTTGGCGACCAAGGCCAATGCCTCCGGCGTCAATATCTGGTCATAATCTGCTTTGAATTCGCCTTCAATCTCGATACCTGCTGGGAACTCTATCGTGCTCGTTGTCATGCTTGTCTCCGTATAAGTGAATCAGTAATGTAATTACTACCCTTCTGTTTAAACCGCACCCGAATGGGTGCGGCCTCCTCCTAACAAGACGCTTTTTATGCAGCGTTCTTGTGTCCTGCGATACAAACCTTTGCTACCTTGCTGTCAAAAAATTGCTCATCCTCAGTCGAGCCATGCAGCGCCGTAGTGGATGACTTGCCTTGCTGGATGACCTGAGTGATGGCATCGAAATAACCGGTGCCTACTTCACGCTGATGCTTGACCGCAGTGAAGCCTTTATCCGCAGCAGCGAATTCGGCTTCCTGCAACTCGACGAAGGCCGACATCTGGTTACGTGCGTAACCGTGCGCCAGGTTAAACATCGAATAGTTCAGTGAATGGAAACCGGCCAATGTGATGAACTGGAATTTGTAGCCCATCGCGCCCAACTCTTTCTGGAATTTGGCGATGGTTGCATCGTCCAGATTCTTTCTCCAGTTGAAGGATGGCGAGCAGTTATAAGACAGCATCTTGCCGGGGAATTTGGCGTGGATAGCCTCTGCGAATTGCTTGGCAAATTGCAGATCCGGCTTGCCGGTTTCACACCACAACATATCGACATACGGCGCATACGCCAGACCGCGTGATACCGCCTGATCGAAACCGGAACGGGTTTTATAGAAACCCTCGACCGTGCGTTCGCCAGTAAGGAACGGCTGGTCATTTTCATCGACATCAGAGGTCAACAAGTCAGCGGCTTCTGCATCGGTACGTGCAATGACCAAGGTCGTTGTACCGGATACATCGGCAGCCAAGCGTGCAGCATTCAACTTCTCGACTGCTTCACGCGTCGGCACCAGAACCTTGCCGCCCATGTGGCCGCATTTCTTGACCGATGCCAGTTGATCTTCGAAGTGCACACCAGCAGCGCCAGCCTCGATCATGGATTTCATCAACTCATAGGCATTTAAGACGCCGCCAAAACCGGCTTCTGCATCGGCCACGATAGGCGCAAAGAAATCGATATCGCCCGAGCCTTCCGACCATTGAATCTGATCGGCGCGCTGGAAGGTGTTGTTGATGCGCTTGACCACCAGCGGTACCGAATTGGCCGGATACAACGATTGATCCGGATACATCTCGCCGGCCACATTGGCATCACCGGCAACCTGCCAACCCGACAGGTAGATCGCCTTCAAGCCAGCCTTGACCTGCTGCATCGCCTGATTGCCAGTCAATGCACCGAGCGCATTCACGAAAGGCTCGTTATTACACATCTCCCACAGCTTCTCGGCGCCACGCTGAGCCAGCGTGTGCTCTATCTGCACGGAGCCGCGTAGACGAACAACATCTTCCACAGAGTAGTTACGCTTGATACCTGTCCAGCGTGGATTGTCAGTCCAATCCTTGTTTAATGCCTGAATTTGCTGTTCGCGAGTTGCCATGATGAATCTCCTTAGTTAAGTGCTTATAAAAAACCGAAACTGGAAAAAACATTGGATTAATCATAGGCGATATTGCGCATAGCAACAATGTCTTATATAAGATATTTTAATTATTTTTTTACCTTATTTATCAATAAGTTATATTGTATTTTTCTGTATGTGAAACGATATTCTACCCTTTGGAATTTTTTATTGATGCAGTGCGATATTAATATTCCATATTATGAAACGATATATTTGGTCGTGAAAAATGTGTTCTTTTCCGCCTGTTTTTTGTTGCCTTGATGCAATCCAGGCTTGTAACAATGATCGACCTGTCACCGCATCGGTAAAACAAATCACGTAACAAGCATGGTTGTGACGGTGTATGCGCAGCCAATCTGACAATTTATGAAGAAGACTTACGCGTAAGAGCGAATTATTTATGCTTTGCAGGTACCGGATTTTTCATCTATCAGTCCATGCCTGTTAGACTGCGAGTCCTTTTCCGCATCACGCAAGCCGCTCATGACCACTAGTTCCTTCTCCAATCTCGCCCTCTCACCTGCCATGCTGAGCAATCTCGATACGCTCGGCTATCACGAGATGACGCCCATCCAGGCGCAAAGCCTGCCGGTGATACTGGAGCAGCGTGATTTGATTGCGCAGGCGAAGACTGGCAGCGGCAAGACAGCAGCCTTCGGCATCGGCTTGCTGCAGAAGCTGAATCCAACCTGGTTTGCAGTGCAAGCGTTAGTGATCTGCCCTACGCGCGAGCTGGCCGATCAGGTATCGAATGAGTTGCGCCGTCTGGCGCGCTTCACCGACAACATCAAGGTATTAACCTTGTGTGGTGGCGCACCGATGCGTCCGCAAATCGCATCGCTCGAACACGGCGCGCACATTGTGGTTGGTACACCTGGCCGTATCCGCGATCACATCTCGCGCGAAACCATCAATCTATCCAAAGTACAGACACTGGTGCTGGATGAAGCTGATCGCATGGTCGACATGGGTTTTTATGAAGAGATTGCCGGCATCGTCAGTGCCTGCCCGACACGCCGCCAGACTTTGCTGTTTTCTGCGACTTACCCGGACGATATCCGCCGTGCCAGCGCAGAATTCCTGCGCGATCCAGTCGAAGTCAAAGTTGAAGCGCAACACGACGACAGTCAGATCGAGCAGCGTTTTTACGAAGTTGGCTACGACGAACGCAATGCGGCAGTCGCAACACTGTTAAAGCACTACCGACCAGTGTCAACGCTGGCATTCTGCAATACCAAAATCCATTGCCGCGAACTAGCCGCCGAATTGCGCGCGCAAAGTTTCAGCGCCCTCGCCTTATACGGCGAACTGGAACAACGCGAACGCGATGAAATTCTGGTGCTGTTTGCCAATCAAAGTTGTTCCGTACTGGTCGCAACCGATGTCGCCGCACGTGGATTGGACATTCAATCCTTGGGTGCAGTCATCAACGTCGATGTATCGAAAGACACTGAAGTGCATATCCACCGCATCGGTCGCACCGGCCGCGGTCAGGAAAAAGGTCTGGCGCTAAGTTTGTGTGCACCGAATGAGAAAAAATGGGTCAAGCTGATTGAGGAGTATCAGCACAAGCCTGTGCAATGGTTCAACTTGAATGAGCTGGAAGTAGCCGAAGGCGGCGACTTGCACGCGCCTATGGTGACGCTGTGCATCATGGGCGGCAAGAGGGATAAATTGCGCCCAGGCGATTTGCTGGGCGCGTTGACTGGCGATGCTGGCTTGACCAAGGATCAGGTCGGCAAAATCAATGTCTTTGAATTCATGACCTATGTCGCGCTGGATCGCAAGGTTGCGGACAAGGCGTATGCGCGTTTAAGCGAAGGCAATATCAAGGGACGCAACTTCAAGATGCGTTTTATCAATACCGATAGCAACTAAGCCAGCGGTATCGACCATGGCGCATCAATGATGATGGTGCGACCAGTTGCCATCTTCCGAATTCATGAACGACTCGACTGCATCTTTCTGGCCAGTCGCGTAACGCGTGATTTCACCGCAGGTGCAAATCCCCTGATACGGTTGAATGTGCGAGCAGGCAGAGACTTTCTGCAAAAACACCTGGACTGATTTTGTGCATTTTTTGCACTTGAAGGTCAGTATGCGGGCTGGTTTGTTAGCCATGTTTATTCCTGAATAAATTGAATGCGGGTCTGCAAGAAAGCAAATCTAGCAAACCCGTGATTATAAAAGATCAGCGTGCAGCGAGGCGCCACAGCGATGTCGTTTCCGCCGAGCGTGCCTTGTGCAAGGGATCGGTTTCATCCGTTGCGCGCGGATGAGTAGGCTTGGTGTCCATGCGTGCGATCACTTTCAGCCCTGCCGCTTCTATCATCTGCAGCAATTCTTCACGCGTACGCAAGCCCAGATGCTCAGCCAGATCCGACAGGATCAGCCACCCCTCGCCCTTGGCTTCCAGATGCTCCGCCAAACCGTTGAGAAAGCCACGCAACATGCGGCTGTCCGGATCGTAGATTGCATATTCAATAGCAGAACTTGGACGCGCCGGAATCCACGGCGGATTACAAACGATCAAAGGAGCCTTGCCTTCCGGGAATAAATCCGCCTCCAGCACCTTCACTTTATCGCTTACATCCAACCGAGCCAGATTCTCTTTGGCGCACGCCAAAGCACGCGCATCCTGATCGGTCGCCACTATCTTCGCTACGCCACGCTGCGCCAACAAGGCTGCAATCACACCCGTACCAGTACCGATATCGAAAGCCAGCTTTTTGGATGGCAGCGGCGCTTCTGCAATCAGGTTCAGATATTCACCACGCACAGGTGAAAACACGCCGTAGTAAGGATGAATACGCGCACCATCCAGCGCCTCGATCTCCACACCATTCTTGCGCCATTCATGCGCACCGATCAAACCCAGTATTTCCCGCAGAGAAACGACAAACGGGCCTGCACTTGCACCATAAGCCTCATTACAGGCGAGCTTGATATCGGGCGCACGACGCAGAGGAATCGTGTAATCGGCATCCACTGCGATCAGCACCATGCCTAGCGTGCGGGCGCGTTGTGATTGCGCCTGTCTATGGAAGTTGAAAGCATCGATGGGCGTGGTTGCCGCTTTGCGTGGCTTGCGTTCGATACGACGCGCCAAAGCCTGCAACAGCTGACGCGCATTCTGATAATCGCCGTGCCACAACAAAGCCGTACCTTCACTCGCCAGACGAAATGCCGAATCAGCCGTCATCTTGTCATCGGCAACAACGACACGTTTAGGTGCAGTAACGCCACTCTCCGACTGCCAGCGCGCAGAGCGATCTTCGCCCGCTTCATTCCATGTAATTACGGGATGGTCGCTCACGACAATTGCACCGCTAGCTGCGAAAACATGATGGGCATAGGTATAACGGCCGATATGGCGAGGACATTCAAAGGCATGCTGATTCCGATTTTTCAAAGACGGAATTGTGCGTCAACTCGCCTTTGCATGGTTGTAAAAGATGGCCGCAGCCGGTGATAGCGTGAATTACTTCTTGTATAGCTCAGGCTTGGACTTGTTACGCTGCTCGAAAATCGTTTTCGCATCCTTCTCGGCACGCTCTTGCGTACGCATCGCAGGATCATCGTCATGCAAGGTAAAGAAATCACTCGCTTGCGCGCGCATCACATACTTGATCGCGGCGGCTTCGGTTACATCAAATCTTTCCGTCATGAGCGTCGTCACTTCGTCGAGATATTCTTCGTAGGTCATGCTTTTCATCTTAAAAATGCTGTTTATTGAACGAAGTAGAGAGTATGCCCTTCAAACGGCTCTCTACATAGCTGAATCGACTTTCATTCGTTTCAATTTAGGCAACACAAATGGCAAATAGTGACTATATTGAAAGAATTGGAGGCTTTTATACCGTTATGGCAAATTGACAAACAATAATCGCCCTATTCGTCCATTAAGCCGGATGGCGATCATGTCAGAATGACTCTGTAAAAAACCGCCTTTATGCGTAACAGGCTAAATTTTCGGAAAAATTGAAGCACCACGATTGCGAGCAACGAAACTGACAATGAAATTCAAGGATCATTACGAGACGCTAGGCGTACCGCGCAATGCCACGCAAGAAGCGATTAAAAATGCGTATCGCAAGCTCGCGCGTAAATATCACCCCGATGTGAGCAGGGAGATGTACGCCGAAATCCGCTTCAAGGAAGTCGGCGAGGCTTATGCCATCTTGAAAGATTCTTCAAAACGTCAGGCTTACGATCACGAGTATCGCCCGCCGTTCACCCGTCGCGAAGCACCGCCACCACCGCAGGCAAATCGTGATTACGGCTTCGACTCCAGGGAAGCGCCGCCGGCGGCCAAACGCACAGAAGAGCATTTCAGCAATATTCTGGATGAAATGATGGGCCGCCCCAACGCTGCGCCGCCTAAAAATCGTGGCATCCATATACATGGCAGCGATCAGCATGCCAAGGTACAAATTGATCTGGAAGACACGTATCACGGGACCGCATGCAATGTATCGATGCCTACCTATACAACTGACGACTACGGCATGCCTATCGTCTCCAAACGCACGTTAAAGGTCAGCATCCCTAAAGGTATGCGCGCAGGTCAGACTTTGCGTTTGGCAGGACAAGGTTTCCCCGGTACGGGTGAAGGCAAGGCTGGTGATTTATATTTGGAAGTCGTCATCCGTCCGCATCGCCGCTATCGGGTCGATGGCCGCGACATCTATTTCGATGTTCCTTTAACCGCGCATCTGGCGGAGCACGGCACGGTCGTCAATGTACCGACACCGGATGGCTCTATCCAGTTGGCCATTCCGGCTGGATCAACTGCGGGGCGTAAATTGCGTCTTAAAGGACGTGGCATCCCTGGTGATCCCGCAGGCGATCTGTACGCCGTTATCACCAAAGTCGCACCACCAGTGCATACCGTGGTTGCGCAAAAAGCATATCGCGCACTGAAAGCCGCTTTCGACTTTTCCCCGCGCGTTAATTCTGATCGATAAATTATCTTAAAACGATGGGCAGCAGCCTGGTCCTAGGCACTGCCATCGCTTCATTTGATTAAACGATCCTCAGCAAGGTATGACGCGTACCTGCAAATAACACTTCATTCTTCGGCGCCAGCGCAAGCTCATGCGCAACACTGTCATTCCCAACCACGATATAACGCATACCGCCCTCGACAGCCAATGCTGCCTGAGGATCGTAGTGCAATCTCTCATGCGCATAAAAGCTAGTTGAGAATGACGGCTTGATCGCATACAGCAAGACTGCATTGTGATCTGCTGTTTTTTCAAAGGCAGCGACCAGATCTCTATCCGAATTGCCATTCACATTGGAATAAATCACAGGCGCAATACATGCCAGCACACATGCCAGACCAGCGAAGGCAATACTGATACGGCGCTGAAACAACTCGGATTTACTCTCTATCCATCGCGCCACCAGCACAGAAAATGGAATCACTGCAGTCAAGCCGTACGTCCAGATAATATTTCTGCTGAACGTAAAGAACACCAGCGGCACCAGCGTCGCACACCATAGAAACGATTCCACGGGTGCAACTTGTTCGCGCGGCTTGCGCAGATAGCGCAATCCCTCTGCGACAAACACACCTATCCACGGAAGTACTGCTGCCATCCAGTACGCCCAGATCATCCCGATTGCCTCGCGATGCGCATTACCGTATCTGTCCCCGGTCCAACCTGGGACCAGAAAGCGTGAGAAGTGCTCGCCCACAATGAAGTAATTAATAAAGCCCGGATAGTAGTACTCTGCCGCCACATACCAAGGCAGGAAGATCAGTATGCATAACAAAACACCCACGCCATCAAACAGTTGCCACAAAATTTGCACAGGACGACGTTGCACGACGCCATAAGCAATCAAAGGCATGCCTATCAGTGCCCAGGTAGCCAAGCCTTTACTGAGCGCACCGACACCGATCAAAACCCAAAAAACAATACGCCAGCGACGCGCAGACTGTCCCTGCGCGATTGCATTCCATGTTTTCCAGGCAGCAAATTGCGCAGCCAATACAACCGTCATCTGCACCGCATCCGTCATGACTGCGCCTGCACTGATGAAGAAAAGTGGGCATACCGCAGCAACCGCAATCGGCAGCAGTTTATTCCGCACGCCCAAGGCTTGGGCAAATTGCACACCGATCGCCAAC
Organism: Herminiimonas arsenitoxidans; assembly: GCF_900130075.1. Classification (NCBI taxonomy): domain Bacteria; kingdom Pseudomonadati; phylum Pseudomonadota; class Betaproteobacteria; order Burkholderiales; family Oxalobacteraceae; genus Herminiimonas; species Herminiimonas arsenitoxidans. Next base: position 432,935 of record NZ_LT671418.1, on the reverse strand, counting down.
GAAGCAATAGATACCAACAGTGCCGGCAAACGTGCAGTAAATTCACTGATGCCGAATAGCGTCATGGACACTGCGCTGACCCAAGTCGATAAAGGTGGCTTGGCAAAAAAAGGCGTGGCCGGGTCCATGTGATCCATCAGCCATAAACCGTTGCTCACCATCTGCCGTGCAATTTCTCCATAACGTGCTTCCGTCGTATCAGCCAATGGCAGAAACATCATCAGAGCAACTCGGAATGCAAACAATACCGTCAGACCGACTACCAGCCAAAATGTCGTTGACTGCATATATGCACGTAACGATGATCTGAGGCCAGAGTCAAATCCCAGCACAGCCTCAGCGGAAAGCGTCGTACTGCCATCAACCACTATTTTGGTTTGCAAACTCTCGTTCGACATTGATCCTTGCATATCGCACCCTATTAAGCTGAACCGGTTTTCACGCCCGTTCGTTTTCAATGGTGCCGACTATGCCTAGTGGTTCTTAAGAAATACTTAAAATACGCTTAAGTTTGATATGCAAGCTTGAATGATCGATATACCTGACCGCCGTCACAGCACGCAACCAAATGCATACATGCTGTATATCTATGCTGAGCATGTAATCTTTCTCCATCCCAGCGCGCGCGTTATACTTGCCAATCAATTAAAGAACACGCAAGCCCACCCTCACCATTCGGAAGTTAAGTACTTATGACATACGAAGTAGTCGATACACAGCTCTCCCCAGAAGGTCGCCTGGATATCTTGTCCAAAGCCGAAGTACACAGACTGCTCGATACCCGCAATGGCGGCTTGTACCAACTGTTCCGTAATTGCGCCCTTGCGGTACTCAATTGCGGTAATGACACCGATGACGCCAAAGAATTGCTGGATCGCTATCGCGATTTCGAAATCAGCATCATCCAGCGCGAGCGCGGTATCAAACTCGACATCAAGAGCGCGCCGGCCAGCGCCTTCGTCGATGGCAAGATGATCAAGGGCATACACGAGCATTTGTTTTCCGTCTTGCGCGACATTCTGTTCACCCACGATGAAGTGATCTCGAACCCGACCTTCGATCTGGAATCGTCAAGCGGCATCACCGACTCTGTCTTCCATATCCTGCGCAATGCCAACGTGCTGCACCCATTACTCAATCCAAAGATGGTGGTGTGCTGGGGTGGTCACTCGATCTCGCGCGACGAATACGATTACACGAAAAAGGTAGGCTACGAAATTGGCCTGCGCGACATGGATATCTGTACCGGCTGCGGTCCAGGTGCGATGAAGGGACCGATGAAAGGTGCCACCATCGGTCACGCAAAACAACGTATTACGACAGGACGTTATCTCGGCGTCTCCGAACCGGGCATCATCGCAGCCGAAGCGCCTAATCCTATCGTCAACGATCTAGTCATCCTGCCTGACATCGAGAAGCGTCTGGAAGCATTCGTGCGTACCGGTCATGGCATCGTGGTATTCCCTGGCGGCGCTGGGACTGCGGAAGAGATTCTGTACATCCTCGGCATCCTGCTGCATCCGGATAATGCAGGGCTGCCCTTCCCGTTGATCTTTACCGGCCCGGCCAACTCTGCCGACTACTTCAAGCAGATCGACCACTTCATCGAAGTGACACTCGGTGCAGAAGCGCAGAAGCTTTATAAAATCATCGTCGATAATCCTGCCTTGGTCGCGCAGGAAATGCAGGAAGGTATCAAGGAAGTGCGCGAATTCCGCAAGAGCAAAGGTGATGCGTATTACTTCAACTGGGGCTTGAAAATCGATCACGCCTTCCAGCAACCATTTGCACCTACGCATGAAAACATGCGCAATCTGTCACTGCATCAGAATCAGGAGCGTCATTTGCTGGCGGCGAATCTGCGTCGCGCGTTTTCCGGTGTAGTCGCCGGCAACGTCAAGGACACGGGGATACGTGCGATTGAAAAATACGGTCATTTTGAAATCAGCGGTGACCTCAGCATCATGGAACCGATGGATGCCTTGCTCGCTGCATTCGTTGCGCAAGGCCGAATGAAATTGCCGGGTAAAGCTTATACGCCCTGCTATCGCGTCATCAAGTAAGACTGCGTTTAAGTCGCAAGCTGCTGGACGTCATTGGCGTTCAGCAGCGACTCCATCGCTCTATCGAATATCGGAGCAAACTCCATCATGCCAACCGATCCTTCGCGCAAAGCCTTGATCAACGCGATCGATGAATAGATCAACAAGCGAGGCGCTTCTTCACCCTCGTTCAATTTGAATAGATAGAACGATTGCTGCGCATCTACCCACATCAAGGTGGCTGGCAGATAGGTCCCATTCGTCCACCATTCCACAGCTGTTCCCACTTGCATCCCACCCAGCCACTTGGCATCTGAACTGAGTAAAGTACCCAGATCACTATCAAGATGCAGATGTGCCAATACATGGAATTGCAGCAAAGCTGCTTGCAAACGTTCATGCGGCACGGTTGGCGCATGAATTTCCATTACCGCCACCGGTACACTACCGATATGCAAACTAGCAAAATGCTGTTGCAAGCTGGCCAGCCCGATTGATCGTTTCATCGGATTAGTCTGTATCGTGCGCAACACCTCGGCGTGCATCGCGACCAATTCATCCATCACCTGTTTGACTTCGATCTCCGACATCAGCAGCAATTGCAAACCTGTCTTGACTCTCTGCACCAGCTTAGGCAGCAATCGCATCAAGGTGCTGCGCTCACTCGCATCCAGCTCTGCCTGCACACTCCAGATCAGATCGGGAATAACATCGCGATACGGCTGGATATCGATGGCATCATTTTCACTGACGCAAACCAGCACGCGACTCCATACCTTGATAAGGAAATCAACTGCGCGCTGATCCGTCTCTATCGTAGCCAAACGTTCGCGCAAGGCATTGACGGTTTGCACCACAAGGACGTCGTGCTGCTGCGGATTCTTTTGCGCATTCTCCAACGCGTCGATTGCGTGCGAGACATCCGCATCTGACGCAGACAAAACCTCTTCCACAACCGCATTGAATTGCGCCAAAGCCTCATCGAAGACGTTTGTATTTTCTTTAAAATCCTTGAGTACGCGCTCTACAGCCAGCGCCATTCCTGCATGAATTTCTTTTCCCGGCCTAGTCTCTACATTCAATCCGCTCGCCATCGACGTGGTGCGATTCAAAAATCGTCGAGCTGAATGATCCGGCTGCTGCAATACATCCGGATCCAGCATCGTCGCCTTCAGGAAAGGGATATGCAATTGCGCAATTACGCTACGGAATGCAGGGGCAATCGCCTCTTCACTCGCAATGTAGTCGAATAACATGGCAACGACATCCATCGCCATCTTGTCCATGTCACTGACTTGCTCCAAATCGAGAACGTCATTCAAGTCAGCTTCTGCCTCTACAGCGACATCACCCTCACCAGCGCCAACTGCCGCCTCCTGCTGCAACTGCTGTAATTGACCGACCAATGGATGCGAACTTGCCTTCAGTTCATCTTCGATATTTTTTCTATGGCGTGTATTTGCAGCACCATCCGGATAACGCGGATTAGGTGGAATTCTTCCCGGAGCAGATTGATTGAATATTTTCCAGACGAAGTCCTGCAAGACAGTTTGCCCATCCGAAGGCGTTGCCGGCATGACATTGCCGACATTGATATCGCTATCCTTCTTCTGCAACTGCGCCAACACACGCTCCAATGCCGGCGATGCGTGCACTCTGTCGGAGTGCTGAGCAATGTTCTGAGAATTAGCCACAGCATGCGTCATCCGATATTGACTTTGATTCGATGCCGCCAATACTTCCCGATCACGCTTCGTCAATGTGCTTGGTCGCGCCAGCAAACGTGCATTCACACCATTCGATTCAAACACGTCGCGAATCGCCGCAAAGTATTCCGGTAACTGTTCCGCCAGCGCACCTGACATGTGATCGAACAACATCGCGCAGACATTGCTGTTAGTCGTCATCTCGCACAACACATCATGCAAAGCACGCGCCATCAAATAGGGACGAAATGGATTCTCACGCTCACGCACATCATGTTCGTCGTGCAACTGCGCAATCATCAAATTCAAGCGACCCAGACTTTGCTGATCTGCATCACGCAGGCGCAAGACGCGGCGCTCCACTTCGATCTGACGCGTGATCGTATCGTCATCCACCAGCGATAAAGTATCGGCAGAGACACCGTGCAAGCCCTGGCGCAGATCGCGATACATCGTCTGCATCGCACGCTCGACATAGCCAAAGTAACTGACGTTCAAACGCTTAAGGAATTCCTGCCCATGTATCAGCAGAAATTCTTTCGACAAAGAGATCGTTTTTTGTTCGGACGCAGAACTGGCGGTGGGAATCAATTGCGTAATGCTGCTATTGGCGTCTTGCAGCATGCGCGCAGCAAGAGCGGAGAAGCGGAATAAGGCACGTTCCTTGGCCAGCTGAATTACAGGTTTAATCGCATGCATTACAGTGGCCGTCTCCGACGATGATTTTCTAGCAACAAGAATTTTTCGATCATAACGCAAGGCTAGTTAGATAACGAGATTACAGTAGGTCGTGCGCTCTAAATGTATGATTTAACACGACATTTGTCTCTCTTCGCACACATTTAACTCAAATTAACAAATCCAACGAACAAAGTAACAAACTCGTTTGATTCAGCAAATTCCATTCCCGCCTCAACAAAATGCAGCTTGCTAGTACGACGGGAAGTAATCAGAGATAAAGCGAGAAGAGAACAAGGCGCAAGCATGTCAATTGCGCCTTGTTTCAAATAGACAGCCAGCGATGGAACCGCTAGCAATTCAAACGCAGGATAGAGTTATCAGCTTGTTGGCTTCAGCAAGGCCAATTGCGCTTCTGACAGATACGCCCATTCGCCCTCTTCCAAGCCCAGTGACTCCAGCGTCAATGAACCTATCGCTACACGACGCAAAGCCGAGCAGTGATTGCCGGCGGCAGCCAGCATGCGTTTGACTTGATGATATTTACCTTGCTCCAGCACGATCTCAAGCTCGTTGTCACTGAGCATGCGGCAAGTTTGCGCAGCCAAAGGAGCAGGTTCGTCGTGCAATTGCACGCCGCCCAGCAACTGCTCTATCAATTCTGGCGTGACCGGATCGTGCGTGGTGGCGACATACACCTTAGGGATATGACGCTTAGGCGACGATTGTGCATGGATGAAGGGACCATCATCTGACATCAACAACATGCCGGTCGTATCGTGATCGAGTCGCCCAACCGGCTGCAAGTCGCGCCAGGTGAATTGCTCCGGCAACAAGGTCAGCACGCCCGGATGATGGCTAGGCTTACGTGAACATTCAAAATTGGCTGGCTTGTTCAACACGATATAAACGTGCTCGCGATAGCGCCACACTTCTTCAAAAATCGTGAATTCCAGATCGGCGGTATCAAAAGCAGCGCGGTAATCGTCCACGACTTCGCCGTTGATGCTGACTTCACCGTCTTCAATCAAGCCGCGGCAGTATTTTCTGGTGCCGTATCCCTGCGATTGCAGGATGCGGTCTAGGGTCAATTTACTCATGGCGGCACTGTACCAGAACAGGCGGAAATTATCAGCCGCGAGACGAGAAAATGCGTAAAACACAAGCAACTGGCGGCTCGCCTTGTCAGAACAATAAGCGACTTACCGTCTGTTTCAGCATGCAGCGATTTTCTATTCACAGGCCGCTCACGATAAAATGCGTGTATCTATTCAAAAAGGAAAGCAGTCATGAGCCAGTTCTGGAGCCCTATTGTGCAAACACTCACGCCATACGTACCGGGTGAGCAACCGAAATTGCCGGGCTTGATCAAGCTGAACACCAACGAAAACCCTTACCCGCCATCACCTGCCGTCGCAACTGCATTGCAGGCCGTGCCTGCCGATACGCTGCGTCTGTATCCAGATCCGGACTCCAGCGCGCTGAAAGAAGCATTGTCGACTTATCACGATGTACAGCCGAATCAGATTTTCGTCGGCAACGGCTCGGATGAAGTGCTGGCTTTCGTCTTCATGGCTTTGCTCAAACATGAAGCACCGCTGCTGTTCCCTGACATCACTTACAGCTTCTATCCGGTTTACTGCAAGCTGTTCGGCATCGACTATCAGGAAGTCCCGCTGACGCCAGCCATGGAGATAGACACTGCCGATTACGTCAATCAGTCTTGCGGCGGCATCATCTTCCCGAATCCGAATGCACCAACCGGCATCGCATTATCGTTGGCGAAGATCGAAGAATTGCTGATCAAGCAGCCGAACGCAGTCGTTGCTGTCGATGAAGCCTATATCGACTTCGGTGGCGAAAGCGCGCTGCCACTGATACATAAATATCCGAATCTGCTGGTGATCCGCACCTTCTCCAAGTCGCGCTCACTGGCAGGCTTGCGCGTCGGCTTTGCCGTCGGCCATCCTAAGTTGATCGAAGCGCTGGAACGCGTCAAGAACAGCTTCAACTCCTATCCTATGGATCGCATGGCTTTGGCGGGTGCGGTTGCCAGTTACGGCGACGAAGCGTACTTCCAGCAAACGCGCAAAGCGATCATCGATAGTCGCGAGCAAATGACGCAAGCCTTGGAAAAACTTGGTTTCTCCGTGTTGCCATCCAGCGCCAACTTCATCTTCGCGCGCCATGAATCGTATGCAGCCAGCCAGCTTGCTGCCGGTTTGCGTGAACGGGCAATCATTGTGCGTCACTTCAACCATCCGCGTATCAATCAGTATCTGCGCATCAGCATCGGCAATCCTGATGAATGCAAAGCGCTGATCCAGACCTTGACCTTGCTGACGTCAAAACATTAAGTCATAAATTTTCCCGTACCGGCACATCTGGTACGGGAAATATCCCCGCATCTGATGCTGTGAGCAATCGTATGCAAGGTGTATGCTTGGACAGAACCTGAAGGAGTAATCATGTCAGAACCGATCAAGCAAGAACCTGAAAAAATGTCTTTCTTCGCAACCATGGGCGCTATTTTCTGGTCGTTCATCGGATTGCGTCGCCGTTCTGATTATGAAAAAGACGTGACCGGCCTCAATCCTTTTTACGTCGTCATAGCCGCTCTTATCGGCGTCGCCATCTTTATCGCTATCTTGTTGACGGTCGTGTCGCTGGTTTTGAAGTAAGTAACCATCTATAAAAGCGGGTTTGTGCAAACATATCCCGCATCAAGCGCGGAATATCATCAATTTATTCCCGGCCCAATGTACGTATAGCCTGCAGCGCCATCAAAGATGTTTCCCCACAGACTTATCCACAGAAAATGTGGATAAACATATCTCTCATTCCATAGCGTTCTTGACGAATCCGTCACAAGAATACCGTCGGATCAGCTGCTCATCTCGTATTTAGTACTCGTCCTATCTTCACGCGTCGGCATTTAGTACTGCTCCCATATTTTCTCTGTGGAAACTTTGAAATCATGTGGCCCTAACCCATTGGACCATCACTTCAAAGGAGTGACGCATGAACTCGATTCCAAAAAAATCTGTGACGCTTGCTGTGCTATCCACCTTACCTGCGTCTTGGTATATCCGTCCGTTAACGCTGTCTGTTTTGTGCATGTTCGCGATCAACGCGGCACAAGCTGCCGGCATGAATATTCCAAACGCCACGCCTGTCGATATCGGCAATACGACGGTGACGATAGATAACTTGACTGTTACCAACAACGTCAGCGGCACCATTACAGGTGCTGGCGGCACGCTCGTCTATAGCGACGCGACGGGCGCTTTCCGTCTTGGTGGCACGGCGAACGGCACGCAAAAGACCCTGGATATGTCCGGCCTCGACAACTTCGTGTTCGACAATGCCACGCAAGTATTCAGTGTCGGTGGACAAATGTCCGCTGGTGCCGTGGTAACCGGTGTCACCAACGGCACCTTGAGCCTGGCGCAAAACAATGTCATCACCACGTCCTCGTTCGGCGTTGCCGATGTCAGCCGCGCGCTATCTGGCGGTGCGACCAACTCTGGCACCGTGCTGCTCGGACAAAACAACACGATCAACACCAACCAAATCACGATCGGCGCCAGCCAAGCAAATGGCACGCTGGCATTCCAGAGTGGCATCACTGACGGCACTCTGGTTCTGCGCGGCCTGGATGGCAGCAGCCGAGTCAGCAACTGGAACATCGGTACCGGAACAAACAGCAATTACGGCAGCGCTAGCAGCACTGTGAATCTCACTGGTGGCACGCTGGATGCGAAGATCGATAACTTGCTGATTGGCTCGGCAATTTTTGGTACGCAGACAGGCTCTGGCACCTTGATCCTGGCTGATGGCGTGCTGGATGCCAACACGATTACTCTCGGCCAGCGTAACAGCACGACTGGTGGTGGCGGTGCAAACGGCACACTAACCGTCAACGGCGGTACGGTGTTGACACAAAACCTGATTGTTGGCGACCGCATCGGCACTACCGGCTCGGCAACTGGTACCGTCAATTTGAACGGTGGCGCGCTACTCGCGCAAGAAATCCAGGCTGGCGCAGGCACGGCTACACGCATCATCAACTGGAACGATGGCATCATCGGCAACTACGCCGATGGCCAGGACATGACCATATCCGGCGTTCAAATCAGATTGGCTGGTACCGGTACGCACGCATTTCAAGTCAATGGCGTCGATGCAGTTGCCACAGTCAATGCCGTCATGAGCAATGCTGCCGGCGCGGCCGGAACACTAACCAAGGAAGGCAACGGCACCCTCGTACTCGCCGCCAACAATTCCTATAGCGGTGCAACGACAGTTAATAACGGTACGCTGGCGGTCAACGGCTCCATCATCAATTCGGCAGTCACTATCAACAATGGTGGCATCCTCGGTGGTAGCGGCATGGTTAATAGTGTGACCGTTGCCAATGGCGGCGTGCTGTCCAATTCACTCGGCAATTTGGCTGTCGTCGGCAATCTCGATTTCAGTGCCGGCTCTATCTATCGCGTGCATACCGATGAAGATGGCAATGCGAATCGTGTGAACGTCAATGGCAATCTCACGCTGGATGGCACCGTGGATGTACGCGCTGCTGCCGGTAACTACGAGACAGAAAGAAGCGTCGTTATTCTCACCAACAACGGTACTCAGACTGGCACCTTCGCTGGCGTCACCAGCAACCTCGCCTTCCTGACATCAACGCTGGATTACAGCGCAAATGAAGTTGTGCTTAATCTTGCGCGCAATGCCACCAGCTATAGCGATGTTGCCGGCACGTACAACCAGATTTCAGCCGCGACGATGTTGCAGGACGTCGCAGTTGATGCGACTGGCGATACCGCTACCGTCATCAATGCTGTGACTGCGCTGTCTGAAGAACAAGCACGTGCAGCCTACGATGCCATCGGCGGTGCCGGTCTGGTCGCGCTGCGTCGTGCCGGTCCAACCTTTGCGTCCAACTTCAATAATCAGTTACGTGCGCGTATGGCTGCCGTCGGCGCATCGTCCGATCAGCAGGCTGTACTCAATACACCTGTCATGCTCGCAGCCAACGATCAGGTAGCAGATTTGCTGCCGGCACTGGCACCGCACAAGTACTCATTGGACGGCGGCATGCCGGCGGCTGCATCGACAGATGGCCGCGGCTTCTGGTTGCGCGCTTATGGTAATGATCAATCGACAGATAGCGATGGCAATGCCGCGAGCACGCACAACAAAGAAGCCGGTATGAGTGTCGGTTTTGATACGCAAGTAGCAGAAGGTCTGGTGCTTGGTGGCGCGTTGACGCATGGCCGTTCCGACATCTCGACCACCAATAATGAACGCGGCAAGTCGAACGGTAATGCAGTTGCTGTGTATGCAAGCTACGCCAACGGCCCGTGGAATGCCACCGGTTCTGCGGTTCTCGCATATAACAACAACAGCATGCGCCGCGGTATCAACTTCGGCAGCATAGACCGCACGGCACAGTCCAAATTCGACAGCCGTACGGCATCGCTGTATGGCGAAGTCAGCTACGACATGCCGATGGCGACCTGGACCTTGCAACCGTTGGCAGGATTCTCGGCCAGCAATAACAAGACCGATGGCTTTACGGAAACGGGGGCTGACGCGCTGAATCTGCAAGTCGCCAGCGAAACCGTCAACTCCTTCAAGTCATTGCTAGGTGCAAAGGCGACGATAGATACCGGCAAGATTCAATGGCAACCACGCCTGATCTGGGCGCATGAATACGGCAATGCCAATGTACCGCTGTCAGCGCAAATGCAAGGTTCCGCTACTGTATTCACGGTGCGTGGTGTCGATCTGCCGCGCGACTCTCTGGTGACCGGTTTGACCGTCTCTGGCAAAGCAAGCAAACGCTTGTCGCTGTTTGCAGATGTACAGGGTGAATTCAATTCACGTCAAACCAACCTCGGATTGTTGGTTGGTTTGCGTGCAAGCTGGTAAGAAATCATCTAAGGTTTCTTCAATATCGCGCAGGTGTTCAAGGCTATAACTTCCGCTTTAACGCCTGCCCGCAACAGCGCTAGTTCAGGAAAGCATCCAGCCCAGCCTGTGCAAACACGGCGTCCAACTCCGGTGTAGCTCCGCTGATGCCGATGCCACCAACATGGACGCCATCCTTGGTCATAACCGGCAATCCACCTTCAAGCAATAGGAATCCCGGGATGGAGCTGTAGGGCTGGCCTGGAAGCTTGACGTTTCTTTCAGCCAAAACCTTGGTTGACACAGGAAATTGTGCTGCCGTCGAAGCTTTAAGCTGAGATACCTGAATACTGCCGACACTTGTATTGTCCATGCGTCGAAAATATTTCAAGTTTCCATGCTGATCAAAGATGCTGATGACTATTGAAAAATTCTTGCTGCGTGCCGCTGCCTCTGCTGCATCAGCCATTTTTTCAGCCATGTCTATGGTGATGGTATTTTTTCCGTGATTCACACGCTGTACATGAGGTGATTTGTCAGACGGCTTCGTCGGTATGTTGGATGTAGCGTTACCGTCCGCTGCTGCTGCAATGTTAAAAACAAGCCCCAGTCCTATCAAAGAAAAAAGGTATTTCATGCAATCTCCTGTGAAGTAAATAACGCGATGACCTACCAACCAAGAACGTCTCTATTATATTAAACCCGCTTCAACACCATCTACACTCGCTGTTTATCTTCCTGATTAAGCAACCATATAATCCTCAGGCGATCTTTTGCAAAGCTTGTCGAATCAGCTTCTCCAACAATGGCAGCGCGGTGTGTATGGATGCAAGATCATCCGCTTTAGCCTTGGCTTCCAACTCTGCACACGCATCGACTATGTGCTGTTGCCGCTGCATCGCAAACGCACCTTTGATGGAATGCAATTGCTCCGACACGGTAACGGCGTCATGACTGGCAATCGCGTCTTGCATCATGGCCAACGATGCCTGGCTACTGTCTTGCAAGGCTTTGCGCAATTCTTCCGACAAAGGCTTGGCGTCTACGTTACGTGGCTCCGCTGTTGCCGACTGCAAGAATAGATACTTGCGCACTGTTCGTTCTATTTCATCCAGCGACATGGGCTTGAGCAAAATATCGTTGATACCGGCATCCTTACAACGCTGATATTCATCGCGTGAGGCATGTGCAGTAATCGCAATGATGGGCAGTGTCGCACCCTGGCTGCGCAACGCCATCGCAAAAGTATAACCATCCATGCCCGGCATACCCAGATCGGTCAATACGATGTCGTAGGTATTTTCTGCAAAGAGCTTCAAACCGTCGCTCGCCTGCTGCGCCAGGCTCATGCTGTAACCGAGCATTTCCAGTTGGTCGCGTATCAAGGCCAGATTAACAGGATGATCCTCTACCACCAGCACGCGCACGTTTTCTTGCGCTTGCTGCTGGCTCAATATTGTCGGCTCCTCCTTGCTGGTAAACTCTTGCGGTAGCAGCGCCAGTTCAAGTGCCTTGCGCAAACTGTCGAGCGCATAGCAGGAGACGATCGTGCGATGCTCTTCTATCACCGGTGAACGCGGACCATCTTCCAGCGCATCGATCACCCAGCTGGCCTGCGCGCGTATTCTGTCTTCATCGGCCAGGCCCCACATCCGCGGACTGCCAAACAGTATCAATGGCATCGTCGCCGCAGGAAATTCTTTCGGATCGGTAATCAGCCTGGTCTTGATGCCCCAGGCCTGCAAGTGCGGAACGATCAATGACTGCCACTCCGGCCTCGGGCAAAGCAGCACCACTTCTGTCTGTGGCAAGACGATATCTTGTACTGACAAATCCTGATTCACCGCCAGCGGCAAGCTGACGGTGAAGCGACTGCCGGAACCTGGACGACTATCAATGGTGATCGTCCCCTGCATCAAATCCGTCAAGCGCTTGCACAAGGCCAGACCAAGGCCGGTGCCGCCGAATAGACGCGTAGTCGATACTTCCGCCTGCGTAAATGGCTGGAATAACTCAGTCTGCCTTGCAGTGGAAATGCCTATGCCGGTATCGCTGACAGCAATATGCAGCATGCCATCTTGCGCACTGACTTCAATCTTGATCTGCCCCTGCTCGGTAAACTTGATCGCATTGCTGAGCAGATTGACTAGTATCTGTCGTATGCGGGTCGGATCGCCATCGTAGTAACGCGGCAGCGTCGGCGGGATTACATAAAACAGATGAATATCCTTGGCATCGGCAAGCGGAATGAAGATGGCAAGAGTTTGCTCAACCACATCAAGCAGATCGAAGCGTATCGTCTCCAGCGTCATCTGCCCTGCTTCCACCTTGGAGAAATCAAGTATGTCGTTGATGATTTCCAGCAAGGCATGCGAAGAACTATTGACGATGTTCAGACGATCTTGCTGACGCTCGGTCAAGGACGTGCGTGCGAGCAATTCCAGATTGCCGAGTATGCCGTTAAGCGGCGTGCGGATTTCATGGCTCATGACAGCCAGGAATGCGGACTTGGCATGATTGGCAGCATCAGCGGCTGCGCGTGCGGCCTTTTCACTTTCAAACACACGTTCCGAGCGTTGCAGAATAGGCGTGAAAATTTTCCGATCAAAGAAAAAGATCAAGAACCATAACAGCGCCAGCAACAGCAAGGTGCCGCCAGCATACGCCATGATAAAAGGTCCTTGCGCAGCAAGAATGGTGCGCCATGAATAGGCATACGCCAGTATCCAGCCGGTATCAGACAATGGCTCGCTGATGGTAAACGTGCCATCGCGATAGCTATAATCGGAAGAATCCAGATTCGCTTCCCACGCTCTGCTCTCAAGCACTTTTTGCGTGAGCCCGGGATCAGTCGGTTTCTTGTACCAGGTATTCAGGACCAGATTGCCTTGACGATCGATGATCATGAAATTGCCGTCATAGGGGTCTTCATGCAATCTTTTCAGCAAGATGCGGGATGGCAGATCGCTGACAAAGATGACGAAGGGCTTCTCGCCATCAAAAGCCGGCTGTACCAGCTTGTAGACTTCTTCTCCTGTGAATGGATCATACGCTGCAGGCAGCCAGGTGATGGCACGTGTAGTACGCAGAAAATTGAGACGCTCCGTATCCTGCAGATTGCCGATATTCGGTGCGACCTTGTCTATCAGCTCGCGTGTATCGCTCACCTTCATCGTGGCAAACGGATCGCCGGTTTTCGGCGGCGGCATGATGGATAGGAAATTATGTTCCACATCGAGAAAATAACCGGAGAACGGGCGCCCCCTTTGCTGTGCGCTGGCCGTCACTGTATAAGCTTGCGCCTCGGTGAAGGACAGCATTTCCGCAAAAGACTGTGCCGGATGACTAGGTGAAATGGCGCCGAAAACCAATTGTGCATTCACCTTGTCACTGGCTTGCACAACGAGGCGACCATGATTCTTTTCAAATTCATCGATCAGTTTGCTGGCCGGCATGAAGGGTGTACGCCAAATCATTTCGGCATTGATAACGCCACGCCGCATCGCGGCCTGCTTGGTTTCTATTTCCAGCAATAACAAGGTCTTGTTGGTCAGATAGACAGAACGTCCATCGGCAATATAGTTCTGGATATTGGTCCAGACCGCCAAAGCGCTGGCGGCCAGCAAGGCCAGCGTCAGTACAACGCCGCCGCCCCACAGGACGCTGCGTTGGTAACGGCCCAATAGCGTGATTTCACTGAATTTCTTCAGCGTGGCGACGACCTTGTTTTTTCTTGCTGGCGAAGCTGAACCTTGATCGAAAGATGTCATACGCTATGCTTTAGGCAGAATTGATCGCTGCGAACGGAGATGAGCATCTTCATCCATCTCATCCTGAGTCTGAGAGAAATACCCTCAAATTCGTACTAGTACCATAGTATCTTGATCGTTTTCGTACTTGTATTATTACCTGACAGGTGAACAAACGATATAGTTGAGAGCATATTGCCAGACGATAAAACAACTACTAGTACAAGAAAATTACTAGCCGGCTTGATGATGGACAAATAACGGGGGTAAGCATGAAGGAATTTTCAATACGTCTGATCATCGCTGATGACCATCCTGCGGTACTGGTTGGTAGCAAGCATGTGCTCGAAACCGTCAGCACCGTGTCCATCCTCGGTTCAGTGAGGAACTCTACCGAATTGATCCGCTTGCTGGATAGTCAGCCTTGCGATGTATTGGTGACTGACTATGCAATGCCAGGCGGCGAACATGGCGATGGAATTACCTTGTTTGAATTCATCAATCGACGTTATCCCAAACTGAAAATCATAGTCATGACGATGATGGATAATCCTGCCCTGCTACGCACACTGACATCGCATGGCGTTAGCTGCATCATCAGCAAATCCGACGATGCCTCACACCTGATCCCGGCTGTGCATGTCGCATACTCAGGCGGGACATATTTTTCTCCCAGCATCTTGGAAATAATGCCTGCGTTAGGTGTAGATGAACCCGGCTCTACTGTCGGCAAAGAACTCTCCACACGCGAACTGGAAGTCGTGCGCTTGTATGTATCAGGATTGACGGTCAATGAAATTGCGGAGCGACTACATCGCAGCAAGCAAACCGTGAGCACGCAAAAAAAACAGCGCCATGAGAAAACTGAATCTGGAACGCGATGCAGATTTAATCAAGTACGCGATGGAAACCGGCCTGTTGTCCGCATCAATACCTCCCGTCCAGGCTCAATAAAAAATAGCGAGACGCATGGCGCTCGCTATTCAATTATTCCGTTCACCACAGGGATTACATCCCTAACAAGTTTTACGCATACGCTGCTGCATGCTGTGTTTGCATCGCCCACTCGGCTTCCACCACATGCAGGTGATTCGCACGGATAGATGCCTGCAAGGATGGAATCGATCCGCCCGCGTTGTAAACAAAGCTCACATACAACTGATCACCAGCCTTGACGGCAACTGGCTCGGCCAATGGCAAGACCAGATAATGATTCAACCAATCGACAGTGGTCGACTGCTGCATGACAACGGCCAGTATGTTTTTCGTCACGAAACGCAAGGCATTCACGGTACCTGCATGCTCAATCGCGAACACGCCTTCCCAGGCAATCTGCGCATTTACAGGCTGCGTAAAATCCAGGATTGAATAAACAGAAGGCTGCGCCAGCTCAACGCTGTTTTGTTGAATGAAGGTTGGCTCCTGGAACTGCACGATAGGTGCGTTATAGCCTTCAAAGCAGTAATCCTGTTGTAAAGGCTGTACTGCCATGATCATTGCTTCAGGAATGAAGATAGGCAGCGGGCCACCGAATTTTTCCAGATAACGCTGCTTGAAGGATTCAATCACCTGCACTTGCTTCTCGCGCAGCATTGCGACATGAATCATTTCGCAGATGACAACATCGACCGGCTCCGGCGGCAGGTATTCAAATGCATCGCCTTGTATGACTTCGACTTTGTCGCCGTTCACATTGTGCGCAAGGAAGCGTTTTGCTTCGACGACCAGATCTGGGTTGTATTCAACGCACCAGACTTTTTCTGCCTTGGCAGCCGCAAACCACGACAACACGCCGGTACCACCACCTAGTTCCAGCACCTTGGCACCCGGCGCGACCAAATGATCGATCGCTGCCTTGAAGCCCGACATGCGTCGGTTATCCATCAACATATTGTGGTGGTAATGCACAGGGATGAATTGGCCCAGATAACAGCTTTCAAGTTCGCGTTCGGTCAGCATGTGTTCATCCTTGTGGAGTGTCGATGGCGCACCATTTTCATCATGAAACTGGTAACGTGATTCGCCATTATGGTGACCGACGGGATAAAGCAAAGCCTTGATATGCTAAGGTTTTACGCGACTGTTCGCTGATTGAAAAATCAGTTGTTCCTAAAGAATTTCAGGTGGAGTACAGATGAAATGCGATATGGTTGGTCACCCAACGCATATCGCATGACTTCACTTCGTCGGACTAACGTTGCCCATCACTACAGTCACCATATGCGTGGCACCGTCATCCAGCATCACAATGACCTGCTCCGGCACAGCAAGACCATCAAGTTCTACGCGTACTACGCCTTTGCAGACGCCATGCGGATTCTGAATCGTGATGTTATAGATGGCACCGCCGTAGCGATAATGCAGCTTGGTACTACGCCATTCTGCCGGCAGACAGGGATCAAAGCTGAGACGATCAGCCTGTATGCGCAAGCCCAGTATCGATTCCACGCCCGCGCGATACAACCAGCCAGCCGCACCGGTGTACCAGGTCCAGCCGCCACGTCGTACATGTGGTGATTCGGCATAGATATCAGCCGCCACCGCATACGGTTCTACCTTGTACGCAGCCATACCGGTGCGTGAACTGGTGCGATTGGCCGGATTGATCATCTTGAACAGATCGTGCGCCTGTCCGCCTTTGCCCATCATCGAATAGGCAATCAGACACCACACCGCGGCATGCGTGTATTGCCCGCCGTTTTCACGTACACCGGGTAAATATCCCTTGATGTAACCTGGATCAAGCGGCGTCTTGTCGAATGGCGGTGTGAATAACAGAATCAAATCGTCGCCCGGGCGAATCAGATATTGATCGACGGAGTCCATTGCACGTTGTGAACGTTCCGGCTCACCCGCGCCAGAAATAACCGACCAGCTTTGTGCAATCGAATCGATACGACATTCCGCATTACTGGCAGAACCCAGCGGCGTGCCATCGTCAAAGTAAGCGCGGCGATACCATGCACCATCCCAGGCATGCTGTTCGGTCGCTTTTTTCAGCTTCTCTGCATGTTTGCGCCAGCGCGTGGCACGCGCCTTGTCCTTGCGTGCTTCCGCCACTGGCGCAAAACGCAATAAGGTCGCATACAGGAACCAGGCCAGCCAGACGCTTTCACCCTTACCTTCATGGCCGACGCGATTCATGCCGTCGTTCCAATCGCCGCCGCCCATCAACGGCAAGCCGTGTGGTCCTGCAGTCATGCTGTGATCCAGCGCACGCGCGCAATGCTCGTAGACGCTGACATGCTCGTCCGAGATATGCGCTTCAAAATAGGCATCTTCTTTTTCCAGCGGTAGCGGATCGCCCTCGAGGAAAGGCACCATCTCATCGTAAATCTGCGCGTCGCCGCTGACGTCCACATAATGCGCGACGCAATACGGCAACCAGATCAGATCATCCGAAATATGCGTGCGCACACCACGTCCACTTGGTGGATGCCACCAATGTTGCACATCGCCTTCCTTGAACTGACGCGACGATGCTCGCAATATTTGCTCGCGTGCCAAAGCCGGCGCGGCCATCACCAAGGCTTGCGTATCCTGCAATTGATCGCGGAAACCGTAAGCACCACCTGCCTGATAAAACGCGGTGCGCGCCCAGAAACGGCAACTCAGCGTTTGATACAAGAGCCAACCATTGAGCAGATAATCCATAGAACGATCTGGCGTCTCGACCTGTATCTTGTGCAGGATGTTGTGCCAGTTACGTTGGCTGGCATCGAATACGGCGGTGATATCCGACGCGCGGTAACGCTGGACCAACTCGCGTGCGGCTTCGGCACTGTCTGCCTGTCCCATCAAGAACACTATTTCCACTTCTGTATCGGCAGGGATTTCAACTACTGTCTGCAACACGCCACAAGGATCGAAACCAGCGCCCACACGATTAGACAAAATATTGCCCGCAGCCAGACCAGACGGTTTTTGGAAATTACCATTACGGCCGATGAATTCCTTGCGATCACCTGTCCAAGCGGTTTGCTTGCCGCATAAATCGATGAAGGCAACGCGATGGCCGAATTCGATATTCCACGGATTACGCGCAAAGAGTGCGCCAGTTTCTGCATCCCTTTCTGTCGCGATGAAGGGCACATTGTCCGCGCGTGTTGCGCCCAATACCCATTCCACGTAGGAAGTAAGCGATAAGCGACGCGTACTGCGTGTAATGTTTTTCAGGCGCAAGCGACAAATCTTGACGGGATCGTCCCAACTCACAAACTGCAACAAGTCGCTGACAATGCCACTGCAATTCAATTCGAAGCGACTGTAGCCCTGCCCGTGCCGTGTCATGTAGGTCGCATCCGGCACGCGTATAGGCGAGATAGTTGGGCTCCACAGTGCGCCGCTTTCTTCATCACGAATGTAGAAAGCCTCGCCGGAAGGATCCGATACTGGATCGTTAGACCACGGCGTCAATTTGTTCTCTCGACTGTTCAAACTCCACGAGTAACCAGCTCCGCGTTCCGATACGGTAAAACCGAAAACCGGATTGGCAATCACATTGATCCACGGTGCAGGTGGAATTTGATCTGGTCCCAGCACGATCACATACTCACGGCCATCCTTATCGAATCCGCCAAGCCCGTTAAACAAAGCCAGTTGCGGCGGTACACCCGGTGGCGCACCGATGGGCGCATGCGTCTCGCGTTTCAACCACGAGAATGGCGCACTCTCTTCCACATCCGGCTGTACTTGCATCTGCTCGGCCAAGCTGCCTTGTCCACCTTCCAGTACAACACGGGCCGAAGCCAGCAACAAGGTACGCTCATCATCAGTGATCAAGTCGGCACGCACGATAAAAGCACCACCACGCTCCGCCTGCTCCTGCTGAGCAGAGAATGCCTGTGCTGCACGTACCATGCCTTCCATCGAGGCCTGCAACTCTTGCGCATACGATGCGCCTTTTTCATTCAGGATCACCAGATCAACCGGCAACTGCTTCATGCGCCAGTATTCATGCGCACGGAGGAGTTGCGACACCAAGCGCAAATCTTCCTGCTTCGCCATACGCAACAACAATATCGGCCTGTCGCCGGAAATGCCCTGTCCCCATAATCCGGCATGACTCAAACGCATTGCACGTATCACACGCCCACTGGCGCGCGACGACAAATCGGAGAACAGAATCCGGCTTGCCAGATGCTGGAACAGCTCCGCCTCGTAATGTTCTATGCGCAGGTAATGTAATTGCACTTGCGCATGTGTCCACACCAATGCGGAAATCCGCGAGAACGCCGAACCATCATGGTATTTATCCGCCAGACTGAGTATCTCTTCGCGAGAATTAGCCGCCATCGTGGTAAACACCAAATGAACAACTTCATCCGGTTCTATTCGTACCCGAACCCGCAGACTGAAAATCGGATCAAGCACCGCGCCCACCGTATTCGACAAAGGACGACCATCACTGATGGAGATCGGATTACTCACTCCCTGACCACGTCCGATAAAGCGTGCACGGTCAGTTTCATATTCAATACCAAGGGCGCTATCACTACCCTCGCCACGTGCCACCACATGTGCCGCCCATGGACGTGGTTCGCCATCTTTACGTGGACGACGTGATGCCAGCAGCCCGCGTACTTCATGCAAGTATTCAGTTTCGACAAACAGATTGGAGAAAGCCGGATGCGCAATATCGGCATTCACTGGTGCCAGCAACACCTCCATATAGGAAGTCACTTCAATATAACGTGCACGTGACCCCGTATTGGTCAGTGTCAGACGACGCAATTCAGCATCATCTTCCGGCGATACGATCACTTCCAGCATGCTGGAAATCGAACCATCAGCACGTGCAATACGCACGCGGTCTTCGGCAAATTTGACTTGATAGAAATCCGGCTCGACTGCAGTTGGTTGATAACCGGCCGACCAGAAGACACTACTTTCCGAATCGCGCAGATACAGATGACTGCCCCAATGATCACGCGTTGCATCTTCACGCCAACGTGTAATGCCGAGCTTGTTCCACAAACTGTAACCGGAACCTGCCGCCGTCATCATGACGGCGTAATGTCCGTTGGAAAGCAATTGCGTTTCCGGCGTTGCCGTCATCGCGCTATTAAATTCCCGCGCCACACCAGACTCAGGCATGACGACAGTTGGGCGCTCTCGCTCTTCACGTAGCGTCAACGATGCAGGTTGCACCCAGCGCGGCTGCGATTCATGCAACAGCAATTCGGCAGAACGAATAATCGGTTCATGATGAAAACGATGTCGCATCACATTGCGATTAATCACGTTGCCAAGTGAGACCAGCAACATGCCCTGGTGATGCGCCATGTAGGCACGCACGATGGCCATGGTCTGGTTTTCCGTACGGCGGCCGGGTGTGAAATCTAGCGCTTCATAAAAACCGTAACGCCCAAGTGCGCCCATTTCTGCCAAGCGCCGGAAATTGGCAACCGCACTCTTAGGCATATACATCGCCGCCAAACCGGTTGCATACGGTGCGATGACTATGTCTTTTTCCAAGCCACGCTTCAATCCCAGCCCAGGGACACCAAAGGCTGAATATTGATAAGTGAAGGCACGATCACGCAAATTAAGCGCCGATTCGGATATGCCCCATGGCACCTTGCGTTCCTTGCCATATTCAATCTGGCGCGCCACGATATTGCGACAGGTTTGATCCAGCATGCTGCCGCGTGGCATCGAAATCACCAGCGACGGCATCAAGTATTCAAACATCGATCCTGACCATGAAGCCAATACTGGACCGTGCAAGCCCGGCAACATGCGTCGACCAAGGCGGAACCAATGCGATGGCGGTGCCTGCCGCTCGGCAATCGCCACCATACTGGCAAGACGTGCTTCGGATGCCAACAAGTCGTAATAGCTATCATCAAGACGAGCTTCATCGACGTTATAGCCGATGGAAAACAGTTTGCGCTCCGGCGACATCAGGAAGCGGAAATCCATATCAATCGCCATCTGACGCGCAACTTTTTCTATCGCGTCCAAACGCTCCAGCCACTGCACAGCAAGCACCGCAGCCTGCATCAACGCACCATCCAGCATATCGAATAACGCTTGCGGAATGACATTTGGATCAAGTCGATTCTGTGAAGCAAACAAACGTGCAATATCGCGTCGCGCCGACAGATAACATTGCGGCAAATCCTCCAGCGCGACATTCATGTTCACCTGATCATTGACCAGCTGCCACAACTCGGCATTCTGTTTGTTTTCCGCATCCTCTGCTTCCAGATGTGCCCACGGAATGATGACGATGAAATCGTTGCAGTGTGTATGCACGGCTTCCCGCAACTCATTGGCCCAGGTCAGCACTTCATTATCAGGAGTCTGAATCTCTGCCGAAAATGCCTGCGCCAAATCGAACAGGTTCTCTGAACGTTCAGCCATTCTTTTCCAGAATGCATAAGCTGGTGGCGCTGTACTTGTTGCCAACAAGAAGTCGCTGAACTGTTCGGCACTCTTGCGCAATTCATTGATAGTGACTGTTTGCGTACGCAGTTCGCGTCCGATACCGTCAATCGCCAAGCGAAGTAGCAAGACCGAATCACGCATACCTGCCACAGTCGTCGGCCGCAGCACATTCTGTTCGCGCGCATCTTTGCACGCCTGCGCCAAGGCAAACAAATGGCCGGCGAGATTGCCGCTATCGACAGTTGAAATATAACGAGGAGATAATATTTCCAGCCGCTCGGTCTCATACCAGTTATAAAAGTGACCGTGATAACGCGGCAGTTTTTGCAGCGTTTCCATCGTCGCTTCCAACCGACGCATCATCTCGTTCAAACCGATCCAGCCAAAATCGCGTGCCGTCACCACCGACAACAGATACAAGCCAAAATTGGTCGGCGAAGTACGATGTGCAATCACCGGTTGCGGATCTTCCTGGAAATTATCTGGTGGCAAATGATGGTCTTGCGCCACCACAAAGGTCGTAAAGAAACGCCAGGTACGTCGCGCAATCAAGCGCAGTTCTGTTTCCTCATCAACATCCAGCTCTTCCACATTGGTATCGACTGGCGGCAAACTGATCGCACGTGCGATGAAAGGACTAAGCAGCCACAACAGGCAAAACGGCAAAGCCAGCCACCAGCCGCCCGGATTGAAGAAATACACCATCACGGCTATCACTAATGTGATCAACATGCCCATGCGGCCACGCCACAAGAAGCTGGAGATCGAATATTTTTTCGCACGCCGGACTTGTGCCGAGGTCACCCATTCCAGTAATTTTTTACGTGTGAATATCAAACGCACCAGCGTCCGCGCTATTGCATCGAGCATCAGCCACGAATACTGCACCAACACTGCCAGCGAAATGAAGATCACCGCCAGCGCATCCGGCAATACCGCAAGGCCGCGCCGCCAGTGCGCCTTGAAACTGAGATCATCTCGGTGCGGTAACAAATCGGAGAGAAAGCGGAATACCGCCGGCGGTGCTAAACCAATCAAGGCTAGCAACAACCACGGCCAGGCTTGTATATGCCCGAGACAAAACGCCGTCACCAGCGTGATCAGAATCGCAGGCGCAGTCAACGAACGTCGCATGTTATCGGCAATTTTCATCCGATCGATCATCGACATAGACACACGCCCGCTATGCAACAGCCACGGCAGCAATTGCCAATCGCCACGCGTCCAGCGATGCTGACGCGCAGCCGCTTCTTCAACATGGGAAGGAAAGTCTTCAAACAACTCCACGTCGTTCACGAGTGCGCAACGTGCCAGCGCACCTTCAAATAAATCGTGGCTGAGCATGGTGTTTTCCGGCACCTTGCCGGAGAGAGCTAATTCGAATGCATCAACGTCGTATAAACCTTTGCCGGAATAACTGCCCCAGCCAAACACATCCTGATACACATCCGATACTGCACCGCCGTAGGGATCGATACCGCCGCGAGCAGAAAAGAAACGTCTATATAAAGTGCGTTCCTGCTGCATGGGCAAGGTCGGCGTGATGCGCGGCTGCAAGATGCCGTAGCCTTCGACCACTTGTAGTGTTTCTGGATCGTGGCGCGGCTGATTCAAAGGATGCGCAGCGACACCAACCAGCGCGCGTAAAGCACCTATCGGCAAACGGGTATCGGCATCCAGCGTAATCACATAACGCACGTTATGCGGCACAGGAATCTCATCCAGTAAGAACGAGGTATCGAGCGCATTGCGTAGTAATCGGTTGAATTCATGCAGCTTGCCGCGCTTGCGTTCCCAACCCATCCACTTGCCTTCCGCCTCATTCCACAAACGACGGCGATGCAGGATATAGAAACGTACTTGATCAGTCTTGCTCGGTCCATAACGCGCATTCAGCTCTGCAATGCCACGTCGTGCCTTTTCCAGCAAAGGCAAATCCTGTGGCATGTGCTCATGCTTGGCATCGGCCCAATCGGACAACAAGGTGAAATAAACTTCGCCATCCGGATTGGCAAGATAATGCGTCTCCAGCTGCTGCAGCTCTTCCTCTATGCCTTCTTCGTTGGTCAACATCACAGGCACAGCGACGAAAGTGCGTACGTTCTCCGAGATATCGACCAACTCCAGCCGCGGTAAATGGCGCGGCCAGAATAGGCGCATCAATATTTTATTAACGAGCGTGATTGCAATATCAATCGCGGGGAAAAGGCCTGCAACAATCAGGATCGTTAATGCAAGCGTATGTATCCCTTTTCCATGCGTAGTCCATAAAGGGAATGCCAGAATAATCAGCGCTACCGGCAGTATCGTCAGTGGGTAATACAAGCTGGCATGGGCGATGTAATGTCGTCTGAGTTTTTGTGAAAAATGTGGCTGATAACCCAGCTCTGCTTCCAGATCGGTTCTGCCACCGCCCAGCAGATAATGCCCAGGATCAAGCGCACGCTCATCAGCAACAATGTCATCGTGTGACATTTGGCTGCGATGGAATTCTATTTTTCGTACCAACGCATCAGCGATCTGTTGTTCTGAATAGCGCGCATTCAATGCGATTTGCTGAATGATCTTGCGATAGCGATCTCGCGTCAAAAAATCCAGTTCAGCATAATTCGGTAGGGTCAGTAATTTCTGTTCGACCAGACTCACCGATTCAAAAAAGACGCGCCAATCGTAGGCAGAAATCGTGCGCATGCTAGTGATGATGTTGCGTATCGTCTGATTGGATGCGACTTGCGTTGTATGCTCACTCAACACAATATCGTCTATCGTCGGACCTTGATCAACAAGACGAGCACCCAAA
The DNA here is from genome assembly GCF_900130075.1 of Herminiimonas arsenitoxidans. Lineage (NCBI taxonomy): Bacteria > Pseudomonadati > Pseudomonadota > Betaproteobacteria > Burkholderiales > Oxalobacteraceae > Herminiimonas > Herminiimonas arsenitoxidans. The sequence continues at coordinate 408,649 of NZ_LT671418.1, read as the reverse complement.
GCATCAAGCAGCGGTGTAAATCCAGGTTGCTGATAGCGCAAGCGTTGCACTAGCTGCACGACAAACGGTTGTAACAAACGTCCCGGTGGTAAGACGATACCCGGCTGTTCGTTCTCCGGCATTTTCTGCGCAATCGCAATCAGCTCATTTGCAAAGTCATCCGCAGCCTGACGTGCAGCCTGTGCCTTCACGACGCGTACTGCAACACGACGCAAATGTTCCAGCAAGACAGCGCGCATGATAATAGGCAAGGCCCATAGCTCTGCCATCGTCAACTGTTGCACACTTTGATAAGCACGCACAAAGCGCAAGAACACATCAACGTCGAAATGATTATCCGTATGTGCCGCGAACTCCCAACACAAACCATAAATTCTTGGATGGCCAGCATGATCACCGCTGGATAATTTGGGTAGTGCCTTGTACAGACGACGCGGCAAATTCTCTTCTACACCGACTACGCTCTCTTCCACCACGTGCAAGTTATCGAGTAACCACTCGGCGGCAGAAGTAATCGCTCTACGCTCAGCAGTAGCCTGCTCTATAGCCGCATGCGCAGCAACCAGCACCTTGCCATTTTCACGTGCAGCGATGGAGAGATTGACGCGACTCGGCGCCGCACCTATTTTTTGAATTGAAGCAAGATGCGCTGCATGCGCCTCTAAACGCTCGGCGCTGAATATTTCTACGCGTATAGGTTCATCAGAAGAACTTGATGCATCTTCTGTAAATGAAAAATGCTGATCTTGACGGAAAAATTTCTTAAACAAGATCGGCCTCACTTTGCTCACGGGAAAAATTCTCCGAGATAACAGACAGATTCACACGATGGCCGTGTGTATTGTCTTGAGCAAACTGGACTTTATTGATAAAAGAAAAACGAATCCCGCATGGGAAATCTGCATGCGCATAAGTAGTACTGACCATATTTCTTCCTCCCCGCTAGTGCGGTTTTTAGATTGACATGGTGGTCCATATTTTGCTCAGTTGGAGATGCAGAACGAACAAGAGTTCCCAACTTTATGACATGCAGCAAGATTGAAGAGGCAAACGAGTACTGCAGCACGCCTCGCTATATGTTGATCCTCTCACCGCAGGAAAACAATAGACTTAATGAAAGACTATGAAGAATATCTTGTAGAAGAGATTACCACGCACAAAAGAACTAATCGGTGTTGCACCATAAAAAGCCATGAAATACCTGGCATAGTGCGTGGCATGTAAAAAATGCCGGCATTATTTGCAATCGATGGCGGTCTTATTCTTTATTCGATACTTTTTGGATAAACCAGATCAAGTGCAAATTTCTCGCACATGCTTACAGCCTGCTCTCGCAACAGTGCATCATTAGAATTATCTTCACCTGTTTTGACGGCTACTGCGATATGACTGTTACCGTCCTTGGTCTTAAGCCACCATATATGACGACCACCAAACAATATCTGCCCTTGCGTCAACATGGACGTGATCGTGTCACCGTCATCAGCCATATTCATCACCAACGCACCTTGATTGTGCAGAACGCGTTGGCAATCTTGAAGAAAGGTGAAAGAACATAATTCTGTCGATGCGCCATTTGCATCAAAGCCATCCAGCAAAATCACATCGACTGAATCTGCCGCCATCTCCTTCAAATACAAAGCCGCATCCTTGTGCAGTACTTGCAAGCGCTCGTCGTCTGCTGGAATCATGAACTTGTCACGCAAGGCAATCACATCTGCGTTCGACTCCAGCACAGTCATCCGTGCCGATGGTAAATGTCGGTAGCAATATTTGACCAATGAGCCACCACCCAAACCGATAACCAGAATATGTATAGGAGCAGGATTGAATAGTAAAAATCCCGTCATCGCTTGCGTATAGGGAATCACCAATTCATCCGGAGCCGATAGTCGCATGGCGCTTTGCACGACACGTTCATCAAAATGCAAAGTGCGGATATCGCCATCGTCGAAGATGAAAGGCTTATCTCCATGGACAAGCGCCTTGATTTTTTCCAGGCGATCCGGCGTAAAGAAGTTCATAGGCAATGCGGTAAAGTACAAGAGCTCCAGTGTGGAGCGATCCTGCAATGAAGTCAAAGTACGCTATGCCGTGCAAACGGTCTTATTCAAATCAGTTCGCTCACTTTATATCTGCAATTTCCTCTACATCTGAACTGCAACTTTCCTTCCGGACAATGAAATGACAGGCCGATTCACTGCTACCATGCTCGCATGACTGCAAAAGTATCCCTTCCAGATACACTGCTACAGATGGGCGGTGCCACCTTGCGCTGGCTGCTGGGTGGCTGGCGCATAGTACTGTTTGGCGTCGTAGTGCTGTCTCTGGCCTTGTCCCCCACCACGTACAAACGTGAGAATCGTCATGCCATCGCCTATCAAATCGTATTGGGCACCACGGCAAATCTGATCTGGTTTTCCGTCTTGTCTGCGCTGGCCAGCGTCATCCTGATACGCATCGTAGTCGTTACCGCACTGAGTTATGGCCTGTCAAAATATGCGTTGGAGATGGTCGTCCGCGTATTAGTGCTGGAACTCATTCCACTGTCAGCGGCCTTGTTTATCGCACTGCGACGCACATTGCCGGATGGCGTAGAGCTGGCAGAAATGCGCGCACGCGGCGATTTGCACGCGTTGCAACGTCAAGGTATCGATCCGATACGCAGAGAATTCTTCCCCCGTGCCGTAGCAGGCATATTTTCCGTCTGGATGCTGGCAGCAGTAAGCTGCGTGCTGACCTTGATCCTGGCTTATCTTTCCGTTTATGGCTTCACGCAATGGGCACTGGCCGGTTATACGCGCGTCGTTGGCCAGATTTTCAATCCTGCGGTGTCGATGATTTTCATGCTCAAGACCTTGTTCTTCAGTCTGGCCGTGTCCTTGATCCCGATGGCTTCCTCGCTTTACGATACATCCCAAACATCGCTACACAGCCGTTCGAAGGCGGCCAATGAGCTGGCTGCCATGGTTCGCCTGTTCTTCGTCATTTTGCTGATTGAGATTGCTTCCCTGATGGGCAATTATTATTAACTCTTATAGCGACTGCGCCTGATTGCCATGCAAGAACAACCAGACTCATCCATTCCGCCACCGCCAAAAACGCAGCTGCCCGGCCTCGCGCCCAGCAATCTGGAGTTCAAGGCAGCCATCCTGCTCATCTTCCTGATTGTGTTGATTTGCAGCTCAGCGGCTTACTTGATGTATGCCAGAGGCGCATTCGAAGCCACGCAAGAACTGGTGCTGCTGGCGGACGATTCTGAAGGCGTGTCGGTGGGCATGGACCTGACGTTTTCCGGCTTCCCTGTAGGACGTGTCAGCCGTATTGAATTAGGTAAAGATGGCAAGGCACGCATGATAGTCGCTGTCGCCAAGAAAGACGCGCACTGGTTACGTACATCCAGCGTCTTTACGATGGAGCGCGCCATCGTCGGCAGCACACGCATACGTGCTTACACCGGCGTTCCAACCGATCCACCGCTGGAAGCCGGAGCCGAACGCACCTTGCTGGTCGGCGATGTTTCGGCGGAAATCCCGATCCTGGTTTCCTCTGCCAAGCAATTGATTGAAAACATCAACAATCTCACTTCAGCCGACTCGGCACTCAATGCCAGCCTGACGAATTTGCAAGGCATGACAGCAAAACTCAACGGCCCTAACGGTGCCTTGGGCGCACTGTTCGGCAACGAAAAAGATGCTCAAAAAATGGTGGCGACGCTGGATCGCGCCAACGCTGTCTTGGCCAAGGTCGATGGCTTGCTGCTCAAGACCGACAATCAGGTATTCGGCAAAGACGGCAACAGCCAGGCCACCATCGTCCAGCTCAATGCCATGTTGGGTGAAGCCAGAGCCAGCTTGAAAAAGGTCGATGCAGTATTAAACGACGCGCAAGTCATCAGCGGCAACGCCAAATCGGCAACCAACGACCTCGGCTCGCTGCGCGCAGAAGTTGATCGCAGCTTGCGCAAGGTTGAACAACTGGTCAACGAGATCAATCGCAAATGGCCATTTGCACGCGACACGGAGTTGACCCTGCCATGACATCTCGCCTTTTAAATACGCTGCTAGCTGCCAGTCTCGTCGGACTGTTGGCAGCCTGCGCCGGAACACCTCTACCTGACTGGCAAATGAATGCCAAGAGCGCGACCGATCTGGCTACCAACGCCTATCTGGCAGGCAATACACGCGCTGAAGAGCAGGAATTTGCTTACGCCCGCAATGAAGTAGCACGCACCGGCCGCATCGATCTACTCGCGCGCGTAGAACTCACGCGTTGCGCCAGTCGCGTAGCCAGCCTGGTGCTGGAAGAATGCAGCGGCTTCGAAAAATTGCGGCAGGATGCCCCAGTATCGGAACGTGCCTATGCCGATTATCTGACCGGACGCATACAACCTCAGGATGTCGCATCACTGCCATCGCAGCATCGCGCAGTAGCCGGCGCAACATCAGATACAGCCGCTGCAGTTGCTTTGCAAAGCATAGATGACCCACTTTCCCGTCTGGTCGCGGCCGGCGTATTGTTCCGCACCAACCGTGCCACACCGGCCGTACTGACACTGGCAGTAGATACCGCATCCGCTCAGGGATGGCGTCGTCCTTTGCTGGCTTGGCTGGGCATACAAGCCATGCGTGCGCAGCAAGCTGGAGATAGTGTTGAAGCGGAACGGCTGCGCAGGCGTATGGCACTAGTTCAAGGAACGGACAAATAATCCCAGCCAGTTTCAATCTGGCTACAAATAGCTGAATTCTCAAAAAAACCTTTTATACTGTATGCATATACAGTATATTGGTAATGCGTCGACTCGCTGACGCCTTATCCCAATCAGTATTTGGAGGTTTTATGGTCGCACTGGCATCCGCTCTTCCCGCTTCAGCACAGTCCATTTTCGCTTCATTGCCCGAGGCACTCTGGCACGACGACCGCAATGAAACGCGTCGCGCCAAACCTATCCCATCCGGCTATCGCGCACTGGATCAGGAATTGCCGAATGGTTGCTGGCCTTCCTCCGTTTTGATTGAGTTGCTGATGCCACGCCCGGATGTCGGTGAATTGCTTGTGCTGGCACCTGCCTTGAGGCAGCTCACGCAAGCTGGCAAAACCGTGATTCTGCTGGCGCCACCACATATTCCCTCTGCCGCGTCACTGGCTGATCTGGGCATCGATCTCTCGAATGTCATCCTGATCAAAGCTGACAAACCCATGGATAGAATCTGGGCTGTCGAACAGGCTATGCAAAGCGTGGATTTCGGTGCACTGCTGTGCTGGTTGCCGGAAGCGAGACCGGACCATTTACGCCGCCTGCAACTGCTAGCTGCCAGCAATGATGGCTTGACCTTTGTGTTTCGCCCTTTATCCGACCAAAGCCAATCATCTCCTGCTCCATTGCGCATGCTATGCCAGCCTGCGACTGACGGCCGCATGTCTGTCGAAATCATCAAACGTCGCGGGCCGGTACACAGCAAGCCTATGATGCTGCCACTTGCGGCATCATCCAAAGTGAGTACACCAGCTGCAGCACGCTCACTAAGCTCACCTGTTTTCACGACGCCATCCTATACCGTAGCGCATTCTGCTCTTGCCGCTACAGCTGCCCGACACCGCGCAACACTACCGGTATAAGCGTACAACTCGCCTCCCACCATGGGAGGCGAGTCAGCACATTAGCGCTATCGCGCAATACCATCAGATACTTGCAAGAAGAGCATTCTCTTGTGGCAACTCTAGAAACATAGCCGTATGATGGGAAATCCTTATTTTCCGCACCATAATGGCCACTATTCTCAATAGCCGTCTTGCCAAATTGCGCGCACTAGTCGTAGACGACATGTCGACAATGCGACAAAACATTCGCACCCAATTAGGACAATTAGGTATTGAGCAAGTCGATCAGGCCGCCACGCCTAACGATGCAATCAAATACATCCGTTCTACCAACTACGATGTAATCATTTGCGATTACAACCTCAATAAAGAAACCAACGGCCAGCAGATGCTGGAATTCTTGCGTTCGCAAAAACTGCTATCGCCGACTGCCATGTTTTTCATGATCACGGCAGAAAGCAGCTATGACAGCGTGGCCAGCGCAGCAGAATTTCAGCCGGATGCTTACATGGTCAAACCGCTCACCGGCGGCAAGATTGCGGATCGCATCGAACGTTTGCTCGATAGGCAAAACGCCTTGAAGCCGATCACTGATCGCTTGCAGATGAAAGATCTGACTGGCGCCATCGCTGAATGCGACAAAGTTTTAAAAGTCGAGCCGAAGTGGATAGTAGATATCCTGAAAATCCAAGCCAGCTCTGCACTCGAATTAGGCAATATCAACGATGCCCGCGTCACTTATCTCAAGGCACTCGGTTTACGCAGCGATCTGGTGTGGGCCAAACTTGGGCTGGCACGATGCGATCAAGCCGCTGGCAAACTCGATGAAGCCAAGAAAATTGTGCAAGACGTCTTGGACGTCAATGCCAAATTCATCGACGCCTACGATCTGCTCGCACAAATCGCTGAAGCACAAGGTAACGAAGAAGCTGTTCTTGATGCTTTCAACAAATCGTATGACGTGATTCCATCCGCACGACGCAGCCGCCTGATGGGTGATGCCGCATATCGTGTCGGCAATCTGGAACAGGCACGCACCGCGTTTGACAAGGCATTGACCCACACACGCGGCTCGCTCACGGCACAAGCATCCGATGCCCTGTCGCTGGCGCAAGTGCATGTCGATATCGGCGAAGCGGCCAATGCACTCTCTGTATTAAGCAACGCGGCTAAAGATCACCAGGACGACGCACATTTTTCCGCCCGACAAGCGACTATTGCCGCACAGGCATTCGCTCGCCTTGGCGATATCGACTCTGCCAAGGCAGCATTTGAATCAGCCAAAGAAATGGCTGATGGCATACGTCCTGATACCAATACATTGGCACTGGCAAAGGCCGCCTTCTCTATTGGCCTCAATGAAGAAGGCGCACGCATCATGGCCAAAGCCATCAAGGCTGATCATGAAAATACACGTCTGGTCGCCTACGCGCGTCGCGTTTTGCAAGATACCGGCAACGAAGCCTTGATTGAAAAAATCGTTGATGAAGCCATCAGCGAAGGCGCCTTGATCGTTGATCAGGCAACGCAATTAATGCGTGCCGGCCAGTTCGACGAATCACTGACCAAGTTGGAAGAAGCCTTGACCGCGACACCGGACAATACCGGCGTATTGCTCGCCGCCGCGCAACTACATCTACTGTGGATGAGCCAAAAAGGTCTGGATCGCAACTACGTAGAACGCGTGAATGCCTATCTGGCACAGCTGGATGTATTGATGCCAAATAGCGAACGCGTCGCCAAGATGTATCGCTTCCTGCGCGAAACACTGGTTAAAGCCAGCGTCGAGGCATAAGTATGGATCAACAACTCACCGCCATCGTTGTACATGACTTGAAAAATGCTTTGGGTGCATTGGAAGGTGAACTATCGGCTTTAGTTGATGATCTCGATCAAGACAAAGCCAGGCAAGCACACGCAAGTTGTGTCGCATTACGTGAAAAGATGATTGGCTTTCTCACCTTGTACAAAGCGTCCACACAAGGTTTGACTACACGCATAGAAGCCGTCAGTCCGGATGATTTTCTCAACGGTTTGCTACGCGACCGCATAGCGACACCATCAAAACTAGACATCACCATCAATACCGATGATATGCCTGCCATTGCTTTCTTTGACGAACATTTGGTTGCTCTGGCATTGGATGCAGCATTACAAAACGCCACACGCTTTGCGCGCACCAACATAGTCGTCGGATGCAAGAAAGTAGATGAAGAAATCGTCTTCACAGTTCAGGATGATGGAACCGGATTGGATGCTGCGGAAGAAAAGCCATCGACCGGACTCGGCATGGCATTGTGTGACGCGATTGCAAAAGCGCATCGCAATGAAAATCGCCAAGGCAGTGTGCAATTGAGTACGCCGTTAAATGGCGGCGCACTTTTTACCTTGCGGCTACCTTAAGTACGTAGGCGTATTACCGGGGAAAACCTTACTCTTCGTGTAAGTGTGCTTGCCGCAGTTCAAGCTTGCCATCGCGGATCTTCAGGCGCTGCACACCAGGCAATGCAATCAAGTCCCTATCATGACACGCCATGATCACACTGCTACCTTCGCGTACCAGCGTCGGAATCAAAGCAATCACCTGTTCACGCGCAGATCCATCCAGATTCGCAGTCGGTTCGTCCAGCAGCAATAATTTCGGCGACAGGACGCGGGCACGCGCTAATGCAACGCGTTGCTTTTCACCGCCAGACAAGAAGTTCGGTACGTTCTTGCGCAAATGCGTAATGCCAGCCCAGACGATGGCTTCTTCTACTTTTTCGGCAATGATGTTTTTCGGTATACCACGCACGAACAGGCCGTAACCGATATTCTCGGCAACGCTGGTGGAAAACATTACAGGATGCTGATGCACATAGACGATGGCATCGCGCATCACGCGCGGATACGGTGACAGGCTAGCTGTGACTCCCTGAAATCGCACATCCGCCGTATCAGCCGATTCCAGCCCAGCCAATATGCGCATCAAGGTGCTTTTTCCTGAACCGTTGGAACCGGTCAGCACATACGCTTGCGATTGTGCAATCGACAGATTTTCGATATCCAGCAAACGACGCTGATGGAAGTTCTTTTGCAAACGTTGTATCGATAAAAGTGCATCCATCACATATTCCTCGCTGGACGGGCATCACCTTGCAACAACATCATCGCGGCATTGATCAACAAGGCGAACGCAATCAGAACGATACCCAGCGCAATCCCTTGTGCAAATTCACCCTTGCTGGTTTCCAGAGCAATCGCTGTCGTAATCGTGCGCGTCTCGCCTGCAATATTCCCGCCGACCATCATCGCGCAGCCAACTTCGGAAATCACACGACCAAAACCATTGATCACGGCCGCCATCACGCCGAAGCGGACTTCATGTAACACCGTCAGCATGACACGCCATTTGGATGCGCCATGCACGATTGCTGTCTCTGCCAGACGCGGGTCAGCTGCTTGTACTGCCGATAAGGTAAAGGCAATCAGAACCGGCAAGACAATCAGGACTTGCCCGAAGATGATGCTGGTTTGAGTGAATAACCATTGTAGCGAACCAAGTGGACCTTGCCGCGACAGCATCAGATACAGCAATAAACCGATCAACACCGTCGGCAGCGACAAGGCTGCTTGCGCAATCCAGATCACAATGCGACGGCCGATGAACTCACGCGTTGCGATCAAATAGCCGAGCAGCACTGCAATCGGCGTTGCGATCAGCAGGCCAACGATGGATGTTTTGAGTGATATCCAGATAATACGCCACAGCACGGCATCGCCCGAAAAGAGCAAACCGAATGCATCGCGAGTAGCGTCAAGTAAAGACATGAGGAAGTAGATTGCGACTGAGGCGTCGGCTATTCATTTTTGTAGCCGCAATTTTAACGTACTCAGGAAGTGCTGCCGAAAGAATACGCTGAGTGGTTGATAGAGAGGTTACGCAACGCGCAGTGAGGAATCGAGCAACTCCGGCTCATAAACCATGCGTTCCTTGCCCGTCACGAGCAAAAAGTGTTTGCCGGTACAGCGTGCCAGCAAGGTCATATTGACCTTTTCCGCCACCAGATGACCCATTTGTGTCGTGCCGGAGCGCGAGATCAAGAACGGCATGCCCATCTGCGCACCTTTAATCACCATCTCGGAAGTCAGGCGACCTGTGGTGTAAAACACTTTGTCAGCACCACTGATATTTTCCAGCCACATGATGCCGGCGATGGAATCGACTGCATTGTGACGACCGACGTCTTCGATGAAGTATTGCAGATCGCCTTCGGATGAAAACAGTCCACAACCATGCACTGATCCTGCCTTGGCATAGACAGAATCCTGCGTACGGATCGTGTTGACGATTTTATAAAGCGTGGATTGTTTGAGTCTGGCATCTGTCGGCAAGACGATGGTGTCGACCTCATCCATCAAACCGCCGAACATCGTGCCTTGCCCACAACCGGTGGTGACGACCCGTTTTGCTGTACGTTCTTCGATATTGGCAATGCCATCACGCGTCGTGACCGACACCGCATGCTGATCCCAATCCACATGCACCGAGACAATCTCTTCAATCGACTCCACCAGGCGTTGGTTACGCAAATAACCGAGCGTCAGCATTTCCGGCGCAGCGCCCAAGGTCATCAAGGTAATCAGTTCACGACCATCGACATACACCGTCAGCGGACGCTCAGCCGGAATCGCTACAGCCGAAGTCTGTGCGGTTTCATTGACGGCATTAACGTCATACGTCAGTTTGACTGGCGTGCTGGTAAATTCAGGGCGATACGACATGGGCAACGGACAATTCATTTTGAACAGGGCTGGCAAATGCCACTGTTCATATCGGACTCAGTTATCAGAATCATGCTAAGCATGATGCGTGGTAGCGCACAAAACATTGAATAATGCCTAAGCAAGATTCAATATTTCGATAGTACACGCGAGATTATAGCGGCATGCGCGCTATCAGGTTCATAGACCTGATAACGCTTGCCTAGCTTGAGGTGCTGATTTGGCAGGAAATGTGAGGATTACTTTTTGGCACCGGCAGCAGGCACTGGTTTCGCATCGGCTACGCCCACTGTCGTCGTTGCCGCCACCAAGGCGACATACGGTCCAGGATTAGTACATGGCGGAACGGCAATAGTAGGCTTCGGCTTGCCCGTTCTTTTGAAATAAGCTGCAGCCACACGATCTTGTGATTCGCACAACTGATACGCAGCGACCTTGTCGCTCCAGGCTGTCTTGGCTTTGGCTTCGGCAGCCTTGGCTTTGGCTTCATCGCTCAAGGGTGGCAATTTGGCTGAAGCGGCACCCATGACCATGATGCCGAGCAATGCCATCAGTATCTTTTTCATCTGCATATCTCCTTAGACAGCCTTGATCGGTGTGCCGGTTTTTTCAGCGCCTTCTTGGGTACGCACTCTTGGCACTTTGCCTTTTTCAATATCGTCGTACCAGAGGTCGTGATGCTCTTTGGCCCAAGCGTCATCAACATAGCCGGTAGCCATTGCTTCATACGCGCCTTCCATACCCAAGGTACCGATATAGATATGCGCCAGCGATGCACTGAATATCAATACGGCAGCAACCAGATGGATCACGTTTGCGATCTGCATATTGCCGCGTGTGTACAGTATCCCCGGCACCAGCATATCCAGCACAAAGCCGGATGCGCTCACGATCAAGCCGAGGAAAACCACGCCTCCCCAGAACCACAATTTTTCACCGGCGTTAAAACGACCTGCGCTGGCATGACCTCGTGCGCCACCAAGCTTGATCAGCCATTTCCAATCTGCTTTAGCCGGGAAATTATCTTTGACAAAGATCGCGAACATCAAGATCAGCGACACAGTGAAAACCGGCCCTATGAAGTTGTGTACGTTCTTGCAGATGTATGCGAGCCAGCCGAATACGCTATGCCCAAATACCGGCAGCACCACATATTTCCCGAACAGCATGACCAAGCCGGTCAATGCCAGCGTCAGAAAACTGATCGCTACAGTCCAGTGCGTCAGGCGCTCAATCGATGTAAAGCGCTCGATCAAACGACCTGTACGCTTTTCTTTCAGCTTGATCGTACCGATCGAGAAATAAAAAGCCACGATCCCTAGTACTGCAACGATGATGAGCCAGCCGCCGTAGGTTGTTAAAGGGCCATTGCGATATAGACGCCATGCCTCACCCGCTGTTGTAGCGCGTGCCTGACCGGGAAATTTCATTTGTGGCTGGATCAGAACGCCCGCTTCCAATGCTGGTAAGCTGGAATAATTTTCACCACCTTCTTTGATCTGGCGATACACCGGAGCCAGATTGCCGGGCTGAACTTGCGTACGCTCAGCCTGATTCTGTTTCATGTAAAGAATATCGTCTGACTCGATATTCGACATGCTTTGCGTCGCAGGCGGTGATGCCGCTGCCTTGCTTGCCGCGGCTGGCTCATTCGTCTGTGCCAATGCAACCCCGGCTGTCGCCACCATGAGCGATAAGCCGACGGCGAGTTTGGCGAACCATGTATTCATGATAATTCCCCTCGCGGATGCATCAATTGATTTTCACGTACTCGTTCTGCGATTGAGCACGGGTTCGCATTTGCGTTTCCCACTCGGTTTTATTACCAGGCGTCCAGCCTTTGACGACAAATGGATCGCCCTTCGCGCCATCCCACGGCGGCATGTCGCCTGATACACGCGCATCCGCTTGCGATTGGCTTTTCTCAGCGCAACCGAACAAGGCCAATGCCATTAATGAGATAAACAGTGCGCGCATCATGATTTACCTCCTGTCGGTGCTTTGGCGTCCGGATTATGCGACTTGCCGTAGGCAGTGCCCCAACCCCAGACTTCGCTACCTTTGCCGCGCCGCATGACACGTGCACGGAAAATATCTGCAATCACATCACCATCGCCGCCCAGCAAAGCTTTGGTCGAACACATTTCTGCACACGCTGGCAACTTGCCTTCAGCCAAACGATTGCGCCCATACTTTTCGAACTCTGCCTTGGAGCCGTTAGCTTCCGGACCGCCGGCGCAGAAAGTACATTTATCCATTTTCCCGCGCAGGCCGAATGCGCCGTTGGATGGGAATTGCGGCGCACCGAATGGGCAAGCATAGGAGCAGTAACCGCAACCGATGCAAATGTCCTTGTCATGCAAAACCACACCTTCTTCTGTGCGATAGAAGCAATCGACCGGGCAAACCGCCATGCATGGCGCATCGGAGCAATGCATACATGCGACCGAAATCGATTTTTCCTGCCCAATTACGCCATCATTTATCGTCACCACGCGGCGGCGATTGACGCCCCACGGCACTTCGTTCTCGTTCTTGCACGCAGTCACGCAGCCATTACATTCGATACAACGTTCTGCATCGCAGATGAATTTCATTCGTGCCATTTTGATCTCTCCTTAGCTCTTGTATCCGTTACGTATGTACTTATCCGTTTTCGTCAGATACAACGCTATGCCGGTGCTTTTTCAATATTGCAAATGGTGGTTTTGGTTTCCTGCATCATCGTCACCGAGTCGTAGCCATACGTCGTCGCGGTGTTGACTGCCTCACCACGCACAATCGGATGTGCTCCTTCCGGATAGGAATCGATCATGTCCTTGCCCTGCCACCAGCCGGAGAAATGGAATGGAATGAAAGCCGTGTCTTCCGCCACACGCACCGTTACCAAGGCCTTGACCTTGATGCGTGCACCAGTCGGCGTGGAAACGATTACATACTCGTTATTGCGTATGCCCCTATCGTCCGCCGCTTTTGGATTGATCTCGACAAAGTTCTCTTGCTGCAGCTCGGCCAACCAAGGATTGGAGCGCGTCTCTTCACCACCGCCCTCGTATTCGACCAGACGTCCCGAAGTAAGAATGATCGGGAATTTCTCGTAGAGTTTGGCTTCGATATTCTTGTCTTGCAGCGACTTGTACAAAGTCGGCATACGCCAGAAATTCTTTTTGTCGTCATGCGTCGGATATTTGGCAACCAGGTCAGGCCGTGTGCCATAGATCGGTTCGCGATGCAGAGGTACCGCATCCGGGAAGTTCCACACGACGGCGCGTGCCTTCGCATTACCCCATGGATGCACGCCGTGCACCTTCATCGTGACTCGCTGAATACCGCCGGAAAGATCTGTCTTCCAGTTCTTGCCTTCTGCAGCCTTTTTCTCCGCTTCGGTCAGATCATCCCACCAGCCGAGTTTTTTCAACAGAATGTGATCGAACTCCGGATAACCGGTCGTGATATCTGCGCCCAAGGTATGCGAACCGTCTTCCGCCAACAAGCTGACACCTTCTCGTTCCACACCGAAGTTGGCGCGGAAATTACCACCACCGTCCATCATGGTTTTGGAAGTGTCATATAGATTCGGTGTACCCGGATGCTTCAATTCCGGCGTACCGTAGCAAGGCCACGGCAAACCGAAATAATCGCCAGTCATGTCGTAACCTGTTTCTGCATCCTTGCCGCCTTTGCAGCGCAAGGTTTTGACATCGAACAGATTCATGTTGCGCATGTGCGCTTTCAAGCGCATAGGTGATTGACCGGTATAACCGATGGTCCATGTGCCGCGGTTGATTTCTTCCAGCATCGACTCTGGTTCCGGCTCCATCATGCCGCCTTTGCCTGGTACCAGTTTGATCTTGGCAACCAGCTCTTTGCCAAAACCAAGCTTTTGCGCCAGTTGATACATGATCATGTGATCGGTACGCGATTCGAACAATGGCTCGATGACTTTTTCACGCCATTGAATAGAACGATTCGATGCGGTGACTGATCCTGATGTTTCGAACTGTGTGGCCGCTGGCAGCAAATACACTGCGCGATTCGGATTCAATTCCTGACCATCGACTTTCATCGCGGCCATGGCGGCTGTTGCCGATGGATAAGGATCAACGACGACCAACAGATCGAGTTTGTCGAATGCCTTCTTCATATCAAGACCACGCGTCTGCGAGTTCGGTGCATGACCCCAGAACAACATGGCCTTGACCGTATTATCTTGATCTATGTTCTCGCTTTTCTCGAGAACCGCATCCACCCAGCGCGAGACTGTAGTGCCGGATTTTTCCATCATCTCTTGCGAGACGTATTGTTTTTTGACCCATTCGTAGTCAACGCCCCAGACAGCACACCAGTGCTTCCATGAGCCGGTTGCCAAGCCGTAGTAACCCGGCAAAGAATCTGGATTAGGACCAACGTCGGTTGCACCTTGCACGTTATCGTGACCGCGGAAAATATTGGTGCCACCGCCTGATTTGCCCACGTTACCCAAGGCAAGTTGCAAAATACAGGATGCACGCACCATCGCATTACCGATACTGTGCTGGGTCTGCCCCATGCACCAGACGATAGTCGATGGACGATTCATGGCCATGGTTTCAGCCGCTTTGTATATCTCAGCTTCTGGCACACCGCAGGCCTCTTCGACCTTTTCCGGTGTCCACTTCATGACTTCTGCCCTGACCTTTTCCATGCCATAGACGCGGTCATTGATGTATTGCTTGTCTTCCCAACCGTTTTTGAAGATGTGATACAGCACGCCCCACAGGAATGGAATATCAGAACCGGAGCGGATACGAATGTATTGATCAGCCTTGGCAGCCGTACGTGTATAACGAGGATCAACCACGATCATCTTGGTGCCGGTTTCTTTGGCATGCAGCATGTGCAGCATCGATACCGGATGTGCTTCAGCCGCATTCGAACCTATATATAACGCAGCCTTGGAATTCTGCATGTCGTTATAGCTGTTGGTCATCGCGCCGTAACCCCAGGTGTTTGCAACGCCCGCGACAGTGGTCGAGTGGCAGATACGCGCCTGGTGATCCGTATTATTGGTACCGAAGAAGGACACGAACTTGCGCAACAGCGCAGCTTGTTCGTTGTTATGTTTGGATGAACCGACGAAGAAGACTGAATCTGGACCGCTGACTTTTCTGATATCCAGCATCTTGGCGGAAATTTCATTCAGCGCCTGATCCCAGCTGATGCGCTGATACTTGCCATTGACCAGCTTCATCGGATACTTCAGGCGATATTCGCCGTGACCGTGCTCACGCAAGGCCGCACCTTTGGCGCAATGTGCACCGAGGTTGATCGGCGAATCAAACACTGGTTCCTGACGAACCCAGACACCGTTTTCCACAATCGCATCCGAGGCGCAACCGACTGAGCAGTGCGAACAAACTGTGCGCTTCACCTCAATCTTGCTGCCACCGGCAGCTGCGCCGCCTTCGGCTGCCTTGGCCTTTTGGATCAAGCCTAGCTGTGCGGCGGCGATCCCTGCACCTATACCGATACCCGAACGTTTCAAGAATCCACGTCTATCCATCGTGGGCAAGGCGCGCGACAAACTGTCGGCAAGGCTGGATGAGAAACGGGCAGGCGAACGCTCAACAGCGTTGCTTTTGCGAGTTAACAGCATGTTGTCACCTCGTAATTAGATTGTGGTCGTGCGGTAGTATTTTTTGACGTGCTCGGTCAGACGATAGCTATCACCATCTGGATCTTGCGCGGGAAGGACATTGGAAATTGCAGAAGTAATGGACTCTGGAGCCAGTTTGGCGGCAACACCACCTGCGGCAACCACGCCTAGACCAGCAATAAAATTGCGGCGAGGACTTTTCGATTTCTCAGACATGATCGTCTCCTGTAATGTGGGTCAGGACGTAATATGCTTTTTTAATCTTATATTATCTTTGCCTGTAAGTTAGCATACCTTTTAGCAACTTGCACCCTCTTTTATAACCAAAACTTAATAAACGCACCTTTGTTGTGCAAATGAAGTGAGCACATCAAAATCTGTTTTCAATCGCGTAAATTGGCGATGCCGCATTCCTTAAGTCATATCGAATGCTTGTATCTCTACCTCAAAGAATTGCCGCGCCAAACGCGCCACCGGCTTATAAAACTTTGCGTTCTGACTAGCCTCTATTGCAGCGCAACAATCAAGCACCCAAGCTTGCATGTGATCGTTGAAGAACTTCTTTTGCACTGTTAGGTTGGCATGCACCACATCATCGGAAGCAATCAGATAACGCATCACTTCGCACAAGGTCGCGAGGTGATCTTCGCTCTCAACCACATTGTCTGAACGCTGCAAACCCAGTTGCGCCAAGTCTGTCCGCAATTCTGCCAATGGCTTTTCCATTAAAAAGCCGGACAAATAATAAGAGCCATACAACATCACTTCAGGCTTGCCGACACCGACGAAGAGTTGCTCGTATTCTTCACGTACTTCTTCTTGCGTGACTGTCTTGCAGGCCGCGACCACATCCGCCCATGCATGCTCCAATCCACTGTCACCTTGCGTCGGTGCCGCAGCGATCGTATCGAGCAAGTCTTGCGGTGGCGGCGCATAGAGCAAAGTGGCAAGCAAGCCGTACACATCGGCACGCGCGGTCTCTTCGCCTTGATCCGGGGATTCAAACTTGATTGATTGAGCAGTCGTCATTGTGATCCTGTGAACATTCTTTATTTGATTGGAAGAGGCGCAACAGAACGATATGAATCAATTCCGCTTTAAGTCCGTCGCCACTGCTTCCTGTTTGTTCGCCATCATGTCAACCACGCGGCAATCCGGGCACATCTTGAGCCTGTTAATATTCCCGGCAAATGCACCATGCAGCGACAATTTACCCACCATGGTTTCTATCATCTGCGCCGTGCCGAATGGTTTTTGGCAGCTAATGCAATGAAACGGCTCTGCTTCGTTCACCACTATCGGCTGCTTCGCTGCATCGGTCAGCAACAGACGCGGCGCTAATGTAATCGCATTCTCAGGACAGGTTTTTTCGCACAGGCCGCATTGCACGCAATTCTTTTCTATAAAACGCAGCTGCGGCATGTTTGCGTTATCCGTCAGCGCCGACTCCGGACACGCTCCCACGCAGGACATACACAAGGTGCACGTATCCTTGTTCACCATCACCATGCCGTATAGCGAACCGGCAGGCAAAGCGATCTCATCGACCTTCGACGGCGCATGCGTTTTCAAATGATCAATCGCCAATTCCAGCGTGCTGCGCTTGTCGACTGCCACATTAAATAACGCACGCTGTGCTGGAACCTGCGCGGCCTGAATAGTGGATAGCCCGACATCCAGTTGCTCCGGTGTCTGCGCCTGTATCAGCGAAACATGCACACCGGCATAACCGAGGCCACTCAAAATAGTTTGGGCAATTTCAATCTGCTGATTCAACGCGCTCACATACTCCGGCGCATCCTGCTTCGTCACCAGAATCGCAATATGCGTGGCACCGTATGCAATGGCCGTAAGCCAAAGATCGATGCCGGTCGATGCACTGTGATGTAACTCAACTGGCATCACGGCTGCGGGAACACCTTTGAGCTTGTCTGCCGCTTTGCTCAAACGGCCCAATTGATTAATAAGTGCAGCGCCCTGCTCCTGATTATGGAACAGCAAAGCTGGCTGCGTACCGCCAGCTTTCGCATACGTGGACAACATCGTTTTCAGACGTGTGCCGGTATCTGTTGCACGCGGATAAGCGTAAGCCAATGCGCCGGATGGGCAAACCGTTGTGCACGCACCGCAGCCTACACACAGATTTGGATTAACCTTGATCTGATCGCCGTGATGGCTGACGGCCTCTGCCGAACATACATCTATGCACGAAGTGCAGCCGACTTTACCGTTGCGACCATGCGCACATAACTTCTCTTTATAGAGAAAGAATTTTGGCTTGCTGAATTCGCCCACCATTTGCGTCAGCTTCAGAGCGTCGTCCATCTGCCGCTCCACAATCGCACCAGGCGCAAAGTAACCTTGTGGCGGCTGATGCAAGCTGAGTAAAGGAGCATCGGACAAATCAAAAATCAAATCGAAGTCGCTGCTACGTTGGGTCGCAGACCGCACGAAATCAATTGCACCTATCGTGCCGCACGCCTTCACGCAATCGCGGTGCGATTTACATTTATTCAGATCGATTTGATAAGTCAGATCAATTGCATTTTCCGGACACACATCGATGCAGGCATTGCAGCGCGTGCAAGCTTCCAGATCGATGGGATTTGCCTGCTGCCACTTCACGTTGAATTCACCCAACCAACCCGTGATCGCAATTTGATTGCCGGAGAAAGTTGGAAACGCTCTGTCCTGCAACATTTCACCAGCAGCGCCGCCAGTCAGCAAAACGCTGACATCAAGTTGCGTACCCAAACGTTGAGCCCAGGCCAGTGCGCGATCTGCCGGACCAATGATCAAGGCGTGTCCGGCTGATTGATAATCAACGGTAGGAACAGGATCAGGATCAGGCAAGGCCGCTGCGGCCAGCAGTGCTGCCATTTTTGGCACAGCATTTTTCGCTTGAGTACCCCAACCGCCGGTCTCGCGAATATTGACGAAACGCAGCGGCGCAACCGAGCCTTTTTGCTGCGCGATTTCTGCAAACAGGCTGCGTTCCTGCGTACAGGCAACCACGACATCGTCCACACCATCGAGCGATGTTAAATACGAAGAGACTTCACGCCGGCATAACTCAGTATGAATAGGAAGTGCTCCGGTACCGAGCGCAGTACCGATTTGCGCGCCTGCATGTGCATCAAGCGGCATGGTGCGATTGCAATTACATACTTTGAATTCTGTGGTCATTGGCTGGCTTCTATGCTGGCTAGGACAAACTGCTTTAAATATCTTCAACGCGAGATGATGCGTTGAGCTCCTTTGATGTACTGATTTTTTCTTGTTTTTTAGTATCGTCTTGCTCTGCATCGCCATCGGAAGATGGCTCTTCCGATGCAATGGCTTGTACTTGATCCTCTTGCGGAGTATCCAGTGCAGGCTGTTCGGCATCGATGGCAGCCGACTCTTCTTTCTTCGGCACTTCCAGCAAATTCATGAACGGCGATTGCAGCTGCGATAGCGGATCCAGCAATGCTTTGGCGTGGCTGAGAGTGGCAATGAAAGCTGGCGTCATTGCTTCAAACTTGCTGTAATCCTCAATATAGACATCCAAGCCATCCATCACATTGAAGTGTGGATTCGTGAATAATTTCTTCATGGCCGAACGCTTTACCGACTCATCCACGCCTTGCCCCATGAACGCCGAATAATCTGAATCGTGCGTCAGATGTTCAACATCTTCTTGCGTAGGGAGTGGCTTGGCCGCAGTCTCGGCAGCAATCGGTTCATGCGCAGCATCAGAGGCAGGCAAAACCGCGCCTGCATTTTTGTCAGATGTAGTTTCTGCTTCTTCAGATGCGTCGGACTTTTTCTTGGCCCAACGCGCAAAAAAATCTTCAGCCGCCATGTGTATCACCTTCGGCGCGCGCCATTTTATCGACGCCTTCGCCGCCTTCAAATGATGGTTTTTTGTGTTTACGTTTAGGCTCGGGATGATAGTAATTGTTCGTAAACTCGGTTAGACGTTCGATGATATCGGCAGAGGCTGGCAAGGTATCGACCCGCTCTCCACCATCCATCAAACGCGCTGCTTCGTTGTACGACAAGGTGACCGATTTGGGGACGGCCAACTCGACGCCATCAAGCTCTTCAATGCGCCACATGATGAACCAGCAAGGCTCAGGCGCACTGATATTGAGGAAATATCCCTCTGCTTCACTACTGAATAATTTGACTTCGATACCGCCGAATAACCAGCTCGTATCTAAAGGATCATTGCGCAGACAATGCGGCGCGTCATGTGACGAGCCGACATCTCCGACAACTTCAATGGGAAGCCATTGAAACGGTTGCCACCGATTGGAAAGTGGTGTGCGCTGCATGATGACGCCAACGCGGATTGCTTCTGTCTCCATGTTTCCTCATTGCGGCATATTCTGCCTGTCGTTGTGACGATTGGGACGCAGTACTATTCTGCGCCGAAATTGCAAACCGGATCAGACTTCAATCACGGAATTTAACGATGAGTAAACTGCGTGAGCATCTTGATGCTCACGCGTAGAGAAACTTACTTCGAAACAACCATACCTTGAAACTTGATGAGCATCAAGCAAGGAAAATGAAAAAATTAATCGTTCTTGACTACGATCGTTGGGAACTTGGACGACATATCCTTCGCCTTTTCTGCAACCTTGATCGCGATCTTGCGAGCGATCTGTTTGTAGATAACCGAGATAGGACCATCAGGATCGGCAACCACAGTCGGCTTGCCGGAATCTGCCTGCTGACGGATCGACATAGTCAGTGGCAATGCACCGAGGAAATCCACGCCGTATTCGCCGCACATTTTCTCGCCGCCACCTTCACCGAAGATTGCTTCAGCATGACCGCAGTTGGAACAGATATGCGTGCTCATGTTTTCCACAATACCGAGAATCGGAATACCGACTTTCTCAAACATCTTCAAACCTTTGCGCGCATCCAGCAAGGCGATATCTTGTGGCGTCGTCACAATGACTGCGCCGGTGACAGGCACTTTTTGTGACATCGTCAATTGAATATCGCCGGTACCTGGCGGCATATCGACGATCAAATAATCCAGATCGCGCCAGTTGGTTTGTTCCAGCAATTGCGTCAAGGCTTGCGTGACGATAGGACCGCGCCACACCATAGGTTCATCCGGATCGATCATGAAACCGATACTTGACACCTGCAAACCGTAGTTCTCCATCGGCTCCATGGTTTTGCCATCCATCGTTTCCGGACGACCGGAAATACCCATCATCATCGGTTGTGACGGGCCATAGATATCTGCATCGAGAATACCGACTTGCGCACCTTCAGCCGCCAGCGCCAACGCCAGATTGACTGAAGTAGTGGATTTGCCGACGCCACCCTTACCGGACGCGACTGCAATGATATTTTTGACATTGGCCAACAGCTTCACGCCACGCTGTGCCGAGTGTGCGACGATTTTGGAGTAGACATTGGCGGTGACGCTGCCCATACCTTCAATAGTGCGAACCGCAGCAATCGATGCCTTGCGGATGCCGTCGATCTGACTTTTAGCCGGATAACCAAGCTCCACATCGAATATGACGTTATTGCCGTTGATTTGGATGTTTTTTGCAGAACGGCTGCTGACCAGATCTTTGCCCGTGTTTGGGTCGATTACCCCGGTCAATGCTTCTTTGACTGCTTCAATCGTAATACTCATTGGTTCTCCCGAATTTGATAGCGCAAGTCTAAACTAATTGCATGCGCCATGCTGATGACTTGCTGACAAGCATTGCCATATTTTCCATCTTTCCACTTGCGAAAACAGGATTTCGGCACCATTTACATAGATAGAAATCCGGGCAAACAGCCAGTACCAATTCGACACGCCATGCGTGAACGACTTACAATGGCGTACTTAGACCATTTTTGCCATGACTGAAAAAATCATTCCGCTCGCTGACCTTCGCTATCTCAACAGGATACCGGTCATTCCTGCACGCCTTGAAGCACCTACCGGCTTGCTGGCGGATACGCGCGCGCGTCCTTTGCAAGATTTGCGTATTTCGATCACGGATCGTTGCAATTTTCGTTGCGTTTATTGCATGCCGAAAGAAGTGTTCGACAAAGATTACGCATTTCTGCCGCAAAGCTCCCTGCTCTCGTTTGAAGAAATCACCCGCATTACTTCACTGTTCGTCGCTCATGGTGTGGAAAAAATCCGCCTGACTGGTGGTGAGCCACTACTGCGCAAGAATGTTGAAAAGCTGATTGCCATGCTGAGCGCTCTGCGCACACCTGATGGCCGCGAGCTTGACCTGACCTTGACCACCAATGGCGCTTTGCTCGCTCGTAAGGCACAGGCTTTGAAGGATGCCGGCTTGAAACGCGTTACCGTTTCGCTGGATGCGCTGGACGACAAAGTCTTTAAAAAGATGAACGACGTCGACTTCGCCGTATCCGATGTACTGGAAGGTATAGAAGAAGCCCATCGCGTCGGTCTCGGCCCGATCAAGATCAATATGGTCGTCAAGGGCGGCATGAACGATCAGGAAATCGTGCCGATGGCGCGCCATTTCAAAGGCACACCATACATACTGCGCTTCATCGAATACATGGACGTCGGTGCATCCAATGGTTGGAAGATGGACGAAGTCATCCCTTCCTCCGAAGTCGTACGTCGTATCGAAGCCGACATGCCATTGCAACCCATCGCACCGAACTACACCGGCGAAACGGCAGATCGTTGGCGCTATGTCGATGGCGGCGGTGAGATCGGCGTGATCTCCAGCGTGACGCAAGCGTTCTGCAGCGACTGCAGCCGTGCACGTCTATCGACTGAAGGCAAGTTATACACTTGCCTGTTCGCGACCGGCGGCCACGACTTGCGTGCATTAATGCGTGGTGGCAATACCGATGAAGAAATCTCTACCGCGATTGCCCACATCTGGCGCGCACGCGATGATCGCTATTCCGAATTGCGTACCGCCAAGACAGATGGCCTGAAGACTGAACGCAAAGTCGAGATGTCTTACATCGGCGGCTAATCAAGCACCCATTCAACTGATATCGGATAAACCTAACAACATGGATACCAGTCAGATTACCGGCCTCATACTCGCAGGCGGACGTGGCACCCGTATGGGCACTGTTGATAAAGGCCTGCAGCTCTTCCGTGACGCGCCCATGGCTTTGCACGTGTTGATGCGCCTGTCGCCGCAAGTCGGCTACATCATGATCAACGCCAATCAGAATATCGCGCCGTATGAAGGCTTCGGTGTACCTGTCTGGCAAGATGAAATGCAAGGATTTGCCGGCCCGCTGGCAGGTTTGCAAACAGGCTTGATCCATTGCGAAACAGATTATCTGGTCACCGCACCTTGCGATTCACCCTTCCTGCCCAAGGATCTGGTGGCACGTCTTGCCGCCGGATTGGAAGAAAAGAACGCCGATCTAGCCGTTGCCGTCACAGGCGAAGGAGAAACACGACAAGCGCATCCGGTATTTTGTCTGGTGAAGGCATCCTTGTTGCCGCACCTGACGCTATATCTGCAAGAAGGCGGACGCAAATTCGACAAATGGTATTCATCGCTCACAGTAGCTGAAGTTCATTTCGACGATGAAGATGCCTTCCGCAACATCAATACGCTGGACGATCTGCGTAAATACGAGACCACTGCATAATGAATCTGCGCTATTCACACATTCTGCGCGATGCCGCACTTTCCGATTTAGACGAGCCCATGTCCAACGATAATCCTGCCGACAGCAATCCTCCGCCAGCAACGCTCTCCAATGTCATCAGCTGCCTGTCGGATTACGACCCTGATGCGTTGCCAGTGCCGGATGCGCAAACCATCATTCGTCAATTCATCCAGCCTATCAATGCAGTGGAAAAAGTCGCGATCCGCAGTGCACTGGATCGCGTGCTGGCAACCGACATCGTCTCGTCTATCAATGTCCCTTCGCACGACAATTCGGCGATGGATGGCTACGCTTTACGCGGCAGCGATTTAAGCAAAGATAAAGACCTGAGCCTGAAGATAGTCGGCACCGCCTATGCTGGTCGCGCTTATGAAGGCCAAGTCAACAGCGGCGAATGCATACGCATCATGACCGGTGCCGTCATGCCGGTTGAGTGCGATACCGTCATTCCGCAAGAATTCACCCGTGACGAAAGTGAAACTGGCGTCACCGTACCCGCCGGCACCGTACGCACCGGCGACAATCGCCGTCTCAAAGGCGAAGACTTGGCAGTCGGCACACCTGCACTGCAAAAAGGAAAAATCCTCCGCCCTGCCGATCTCGGCTTGCTCGCTTCGCTCGGCATAGGCGAAGTGCCAGTGCAACGTCGCTTGCGCGTTGCATTCTTCTCGACCGGCGATGAACTGCGTTCCATCGGCGAAACGCTGGATGAAGGCTGCGTCTACGATAGCAATCGCTACACCTTGTACGGCATGCTGACGCGTCTGGGTTGTGACATCGTCGATATGGGCGTGATCAAGGATGATCCGGCTGCGCTGGAAGCCGCGTTCCGCACCGCTTGCGAAAACGCCGATGCCATCATCACTTCCGGCGGCGTCTCGGTCGGTGCTGCAGATTACACCAAGCAAATGATGGCTGAATTAGGCGACGTCACATTCTGGAAAATAGGCATGCGCCCAGGTCGCCCTATGGCTTTCGGAAAAATTTCATCGCATGGCAAAGAAGCTTATCTGTTCGGCTTGCCCGGCAATCCGGTTGCCGTGATGGTGACTTTTTACTTCCTCGCGCGCCAAGCTTTGCTGCACATGATGGGTGCCTCGGCAGTAGAACCGCCACCTTTGCTTCGCGTCGTATCGAAGGCTGCAATCCGCAAACGCCCTGGCCGTACCGAATATCAACGCGGGATTTTGAGCCGCAACAGCGATGGCATACAAGAAGTGCGCACGACTGGCTCGCAAGGTTCCGGCGTATTGCGTTCGATGTCAGAGGCTAACTGCATGGTCGTACTGGAACATGACCGCTCTGAAGTCAAAGCCGGCGATCTGGTCGATGTGATTTTGTTTGACGGATTGATTTGAGCTAAAAAATTTCAGCTCATAGAATTAAAAAAGCGTCGTTTCAGTTCAATCTGAAACGACGCTTTTTTTATGAGTTCAACTTGCTCAGTTACAGCTTGCCAGCCTTCTTCAAGCGATAGGTCAAGCCTTCCACTATATCGGTGCTGCCATTCTGCTTGGCAAAATCAATCGCCGTCATCCCTGCATCGTTCTTCAGCGTGGCGTCTGCTCCGGCATCAAGCAAGGCTTTCACAATGAAAATATAACCACCGCGTGCTGCCATCATCATCGGTGTCGTCTTATTCGGCGATAAGGTATCCAAGGCGGCCGATTTTTTGATCAACAGTTGCACAATCTCGCTATCACCACCGGCAGCCGCATAATGCAATGGCGCCCAGCCATCCTTATTGACCGCAGCACCTTTCGCCAGCAATGCCTCCACAGCAGGCTTGTTGGCCTTGAAGGCCGCGATCATCAATGCAGTATCGCCATCTCTCGATTGCGCATCCAGATCGATACCACTTGCATTCAATAGCAAGGGAAAGACCTTCATCGAATTCTCACGCATGGCCAGAATCAAACCAGTATCGCCGCGCTCTTCTTCTATCGTATTCGGGTCAAAGCCGCGCTTTAGCAAGGAAGATATTTCTGAAGGATTATCAATCTTCACCGCACGAAAATAATCATCGTACGCACCAGCATGTGCAAGCTGCGGCGACAGTGCCATCACAGCAGCGATCATCAACACGCCGCAAGCTAGGCGACGCATAGGCGACATCAAACTGTGATTCAGTTTTACGTTCAGCATGGCTTCACCTTGCGATCTTGAATAAATTGAAGAAATTATCCGTCGTCTGCTGCGCAATCTGTTCCACCGGAACACCTTTCAGCGTCGCCAGATATTCAGCGACATGGCAGACAAAACCCGGCTCGTTCACCTTGCCGCGATGCGGCACCGGAGCCAGATAAGGTGAGTCAGTTTCGATCAGCATTTGCTCCAATGGCACTTCACGCGCAACCGCCTGCAAATCCTTCGCGCTCTTGAAAGTCACGATGCCGGAGAAGGAAATATAAAAACCCATTTCCATCGCAGCCTTCGCCACTTCCAGCGACTCAGTAAAGCAGTGCATGACACCAGCCGCACCACCGGCATCTGTACCGGCACCTTCTTCACGCATGATGCGTATCGTATCTTCGGATGCGGCACGGGTATGAATGATCAAGGGCTTGCCGGTCGCACGCGAAGCGCGGATATGGCGACGAAATCGCTCGCGCTGCCATTCCAGATCACCTTCCAGACGGTAATAATCCAGACCAGTCTCACCTATGGCGACGATTTTCGAATGATCGGATAAACGGATCAAATCATCGACCGATGGCTCCGGCGTATCTTCATAATCTGGGTGGACACCAACCGATGCGTAAATGTTGGGATAGCGTTCTGCCAGTTCCAGGACGCTGGGAAAGTCTGGAAGATCAACTGAAACGCATAAAGCGTGGCTGACTTTATTCTCGGCCATCTTGCCAAGAATCTCTGGCATGCGCGCAGCCAGTTCGGGGAAATTGATGTGACAGTGGGAATCGATATACATAGTAGGCAGAATTGTACGCGCCTAGCCGTTTTACTGCGATGGTCGGCGCGAATAAGGCTTACCGTGGAGAATCAGGCTATCGCCTAACAAGGCAGTGCAGATGAATGGGGAGTGCCAATCAGCACTCCTGCTGCTTACAGCGTATGTGTAGCGCGCGAAGAGCCAAGTGCTGCGCCCAGCAACTCTTCTATCCGTTGCTTGATGCGCTGGCCGCTCTCATCCGCGGAAAACTGTACACCTATGCCTTGCGCCTTGTTGTTATTCGCGCCGGCCGGCGTAATCCACGCAATCTTGCCGGCGATTGGATATTTGGTTGGATCGTCCATCAAGGTCAGGATTAGATAGATTTCGTCACCTATCTTGTACGACTTGGTCGATGGAACGAAGATGCCGCCATTCGCGAGAAAGGGAATATAGGCGGCGTACAACGCGGATTTTTCCTTGATCGGCAAGGACAGGACCGACGGTCTGCCGACGACGGGGCTTCCTGTTGCAAGCGGGTTATTTGCCATCACACACCTTT
The DNA here is from genome assembly GCF_900130075.1 of Herminiimonas arsenitoxidans. Classification (NCBI taxonomy): domain Bacteria; kingdom Pseudomonadati; phylum Pseudomonadota; class Betaproteobacteria; order Burkholderiales; family Oxalobacteraceae; genus Herminiimonas; species Herminiimonas arsenitoxidans. Next base: position 381,559 of record NZ_LT671418.1, on the reverse strand, counting down.
CAGGAAAAAATCGTCGAATATTCCAGCAACATGTCTTCGATAAAGAGCTTGGGTGCCAAAGGATGCTCGGCAATTGCACGTCTGTCGTTGACTGCCTTGATCTCCTGCAACAATGCGCCGGTATCAACACGTTGTGCGAGCGCGTCCAACTCTTTTTTGTAACGCGGGTAGTAACGGATTGTGCCGGAAAGTTTGACGGAAAGCACGTCATACAACCACCGTTGCAACCACGCGACTAATTCTGGGACTGGTGTTTTTTGCAAGCGATCCGCCGCCTTCAATGCGCCATCAACACCGGGCTGCGCCAACTGCCGCAAGAAATCATCCATTGTCTCGCGCGCACCGGCTTGTGAAGCTTCAAATGCTGCCAGCGGCGCGCCACCCTGCTCCGCCAGCCAACCGTCTGCGTCACTGACTTGCTGTGTCTTCAACCATTGCAAGGCTTCTTCCTTGCTCGGCATGGCCAATGCAAATTTACGGCAGCGCGACAAGATCGTTGGCAACAAGCGATCCAGACTATTACTCACCAACAGAAACATCGTTTGCGGCGGCGGCTCTTCCAGCATTTTCAGCAAGGAGTTCGCTGCTGCGGTGTTCAACACCTCGGCCGGATACAGCACGATCACACGCATGCCGGAACGATGCGTAGAGATATTCATGAAATCGGCCAGCGCGCGGATTTGATCGATCTTGATTTCTTTCGATGGGGCCTTGGTCGCTTTGGCTTTTTTCGACTCGCCTTCTGCTTCCTCGCTCTCTGCACCTTCGCCATCGTCCAGAATTTCAGGACGCACACGGCGATAATCTGGATGACTGTATTGTGTAAACCAGCCGCAGGCATCGCATGTACCGCAAGCATGACCATCGGCTGCAGGTGTTTCACACAGCAGTGATTGCGCAAAGGCGTCAGCGAATGCGGTCTTGCCTATGCCTTCTGCACCATGAAACAGAATCGCGTGCGGCAAGCGCTCGCGCAGTTGCTGCAACTGCTGCCAGGACGATTCCTGCCATGGATAAAGCGAGGCGCTCAAGAATCTATCCCTGCAATGATGTCGCGCAATTGTTCCTGGATCGTCGCAATTGCTTGCGTCGAATCGATCACGCGGAAGCGCTGTGGAAATTCAGCGGCACGGCGCAGATACTCGGCACGCGTCGCGGCAAAGAAATCAGCCTTCTCTTGTTCAAACTTGTCCAGCGTACGCGTGGCATCCAGACGTGCACGCGCCACATCCAGTGGCACGTCGAACAACAGCGTCAAATCAGGTTGCAGATGCGGATGCACCCATTGCTCCAGCGCATCGAGTTTTGCTCTATCCAGCTTGCGGCCACCGCCTTGATAGGCAAAAGTCGCATCGGTAAAACGATCAGAGATGACCCAATCGCCACGCTCCAGCGCTGGCGCAATGACTTGTGCAATATGCTCGCGTCGCGCAGCAAACATCAGCAAAGCTTCCGTTTCCAGATGCATTTTTTCATGCAGCAAAATCTCGCGCAGCGCTTCACCCAAGCGCGTGCCGCCAGGTTCGCGCGTGACAACGACGGTCTTTTTTTTCTCGCGCAGCAGTTCAGCCACAAACGACAAATGCGTGGATTTACCCGCGCCGTCTATGCCTTCAAAGGTGATGAATTTTCCTGTCGTCATGCCGCAACCATAAAAGGATTCTTGTTAATTATTTACGTTGATATTTGTTCACTGCGTTGTTGTGATCGTCCAGATTGGCCGAAAACTGGCTGCTGCCATCACCACGCGCAACAAAGTACAAGGCATCAGTTTTCGCCGGATTCATGGCTGCATGCAAGGATTCTGCCCCCGGTAAAGCAATCGGCGTCGGCGGCAAGCCGGCACGCGTGTAGGTATTGTGTGGTGTATCGGTCAACAGATCGCGCTTGCGGATATTGCCTTTGAACTGATCACCCATGCCATAGATCACGGTTGGATCGGTTTGCAGCAACATGCCGTGCTTCAAACGATTGACGAAGACACCTGCGATCATGCTGCGCTCGGATTTCTTGCCGGTTTCTTTTTCGACGATGGAAGACATGATCAACGCTTCATACGGCGACGCATAAGGCAGTCCAGCATCACGTGCCGTCCACGCCTCGTTCAAACGCTTGATCATCAGGTTGTATGCCTGCTTGTAAATTTGCAGATCACTGGAATTTTTGGCAAACAGATAAGTGTCGGGATAGAACAAACCTTCCGGCAAGGCGTAATCACTGGAGATTTTCGCCATCAAGTCTTTATCCGACAAACCAGCTGTATCGTGTTTCAGTGCTGGATTGCTATCGATTGCCTGACGCATTTGCTTGAAGCTCCATCCTTCGATGATGGTCAGTGCTTCCTGTGCAAACTCACCGCGTACCAGTTGTTTGACCAATTGGTTCGGCGTAGTGCCAGGCTTCAGCTCATAGGTACCGGCTTTCAGTTTGGTGCTATTGCCCGTCATTTGCGCCAGCAAGGTCATCAGCCAGGAATTGACCGGCACGCCGGCATTATCGATTTGCTGCATGCTGCTTCGGAGGCTGCTGCCGGGAGCGATAGTGAACTCCATACTGGCAGTTTGCTCGGCAGGAATGATTGGCTTCTCAGCCCAAAACATGAAAGATGCGCCAGCGATGATGCCCAGCAAGATGATGCGCCTGAATAATTTTTTCAAAACAAGGTCTCGGTGAAATCGAAGGCAATCCGACGTGTTTTTGCCACGCCACTATAATCAGACCCTAATGATAATCGCTGAACCACCCAACGCTCCAATTTATTGATTGAAATTATGACTACATGGCTTACTTTTCTAACTGAACAAGGCGCAAAAATCAGCGCCGACGCCGCTCCGCGCGTGCTGTCTTTCGGTGCAGAAATACCGTCTGATACTGCAAAAACCAATTTTGTCACACCACTCACCCATCTCGGCCTGATCGCTGCAGTCGGTGAAGATGCACCACACTTTCTACATAATCAACTTACCAACGACGTAGAACACCTGAATAGCACCGAAGCACGACTGGCAGGTTACTGTTCGCCCAAAGGCCGCTTGCTGGCCAGCATGCTGATCTGGAAGACGGCTGACGGCATCATGCTGCAATTGCCACGTGAACTCCAGGCCGCGATACAAAAGCGCCTGCAAATGTTTGTATTGCGCGCAAAAGCCAAGTTATCTGACGCTACAGAAGATCACGTCATGCTGGGCTTGGCTGGTCCTGCTGTAGCAAGCTCATTAATGCCCTTCTTCCCTACATTGCCAGTGGCAATTTACGGCAAGATCGAATCAGCCGCCGGCACGCTGATACGCCATTCCAATGCATTTGGCGTGCCACGTTATCAATGGATTACGACGGCTGCACAGGCTATCGAAGCATGGCCAAAATTGACTGAAGTCTTGCAGGCCAGTGGCGCAGATGCATGGCAACTGGCAGAAATCGACAGCGGCGTGCCGCATATCACGCTCACAACACAAGAAAAATTCGTGCCGCAAATGATCAATTTTGAATTGATAGGCGGTGTGAACTTCAAGAAAGGTTGCTACCCAGGCCAGGAAATCGTCGCCCGCAGCCAATATCTCGGCAAACTCAAGCGCCGCATGCTGCATGCCAGCGTGGCTGCCACAGAGGTAGTACCAGGCACCGAAATTTTCTCCGCAAACGATCCCGAACAGCCTTGCGGCATGGTGGTCAATGCCGAACGTTCGAATGCGCAAACCATCGATTGTCTGGTCGAAATCAAGCTGGCTGCTACAGAATCCGAAGTCCATCTGGGCTCGGCACAAGGCCCTGTGTTGTCATTCCTGACCTTGCCTTACCCGCTCACCGATCCGGCAGTTTGAGCGGCGACAGCAGATTCATTTCAAATCACGGACAATAGGCCATGGATCTCTACATCTACTACCGCGTGCATGTGCGCGATGCAGAAATCTTCCGTGCAAAAATTTTGGCGATGCAAGATAATCTCGCCCGACTATACGGCGTCCGAACTGCGCTCAAGCGCAGACCGGATGAACAAGATGGCATGCATACATGGATGGAAGTCTATCTGGATGCTGCAGAGGATTTTGAAGCGAAACTGGAACAAGCCATAGGCGCACACCAGTTGTTGTCGTTAATCGATGGCAAACGCCATACGGAACAATTTTTGGATTTATCTTTATGTGCTTAATCGTCTTTGCATGGCATGTGATACCAGGCATGCCCTTGATCGCCGCAGGTAACCGCGACGAATTCTACGACCGTCCAGCCAAACCGGCAGACTGGTGGGACGATCATCCGCAAATTTACGCAGGACGCGATTTACAAGGCGGCGGCACCTGGATCGGTGTTTCCCGTGAAGGACGTTTTGCTGCATTGACCAATATTCGCGCACCTGCGGAAATGCGCAACGATGCACCATCGCGCGGCGCCTTGGTCACCAATTTTTTGGCAGGAACAATGAGTCCCGACGCATACGTCGAGGAACTCAAATCACACAAAGAAGATTACAACGGTTTCAATCTGCTCATCGGTGACAGCAATCAACTGGTCTGGTTTTCCAATCGTGGCGATGGTGACGAACGCAACGGCAAGGCATTGAGTCCTGGCATCTACGGTTTATCCAATTCCCTACTCGATTGCGCATGGCCAAAAGTCGTACGCACCAAGGCACAATTCGCCAGCCTGCTATGCCAGGGCGCACCGGAAGATGCTTATTTTGAGATGTTGACCGACACCACCTGCGCATCGGATTGTCGTCTGCCAAAAACCGGCGTCAGCATCGAGCGTGAACGACTGCTGTCAGCCGTCTGCATCGAATCACCCGACTACGGCACGCGCGTATCGACTTTGGTCAAATTGAATGGCGGCGGCCATCCGGTATTGATAGAGCGACCGACATTGGCCATGCGTTGAGCGCCAGCTCTACGAAAAATTATCGCTTCAGCTTGGCTCGCAACAGCTCTTTGATGTGCGGTATTTCTTCGTAGGGATCGTAAGGATTACGCTGCTGCACGATGTCCTCCATGCGTTTGCGCGCATTGCCCAAGGGCTCCAGATCAGAATAAATATAAAAACGATCGTCCCGTATCGCATCGAAAGTTAGTTCCGCCACTTCCGCAGCCGAAATTTTTCCCGACGCTACCGCTTTTTCTGAGAAAGACTGTGCCGCCCGTTGACTTGTGGTCGGCGCTGCATCATTTTGCATTTCATCCGGACGATTACGTTCCGATTGGTGGATACCGGTCGGCACAAAGAATGGACATAACAAGGAAGCGCTGATCGGCGCTTCGATCAAACGCAAATCCTGATACAAGGTTTCCGTCAAAGACACCACCGCATGTTTGGAGACGTTATAGATCCCCATCGTTGGCGCATTCTGCAAACCGGCAATCGAGGCGGTATTGACGATATGTCCTTCATACGCGGCATCGTGTTTGGCGCACTCCAGCATCAAGGGTGTAAAGATACGCACACCGTGTATCACGCCGAATACATTCACGCCCAAGACCCAATCCCAATCCGCTGCTGAATTTTCCCAAATCAAGCCGCCGGAACCAACACCAGCGTTATTGAAGAGCACATGCACGGCACCGAATCGCGCCATCGTCGCATCTGCCAAGGCTTGTACTTGTTCTGCCTTGCTCACATCGCAGTGCAGCGCCAGCACCTGGACGCCCTGCTCGATCAACTCAGCCTCAACACTATTCAATGCATCCTGCTGCACATCGGCCAGCACCAGCTTCATGCCCTGCCGTGCACCTAGACGCGCAAACTCACGTCCGAAACCGCTGCCAGCGCCGGTGATGACGGCAACTTTATTCTGAAAATTTTTCATGCCTGCTTTCAATCTGATTGCGTCATCTTCTTCGCGACATCGGTGCGGCGGATGAATTTGAAGGTCCCGCTGGATTTGGCAACCAGCTTGTCCGCATTCCACACTTCGCCCTCGCAAAAATAAATGCTGGAGGCAGCATGAATTACTTTGCCCTTGGCTATGATGCGTTCGCCTGCCACGCCACCTGGCTTCATGAAGCTGGTTTTCATCTCTATCGTCACGCCACCGCGTATGCCCGGCTCCAGCGAACGCCCTGCCAGCGACATTACATTGTCCAGCAAGGTCATGATGACGCCGCCGTGTGCGACATGCCAGCCATTGAGGTGACGCGCCTCCAAGGTAAGTGCAACGGTCCCGTGGCCGCCGCCAAAGTCGACAACTTCGACACCGAGTTCTTGCAGGAAGGGAATGGTGGGCTGTGATGCTTGTGTAGGGGGATTCGTCATTGCTGCTCTTCGTTACAAAATGGCGCCATTTTAGAGCCATAGTCCACTTACGCAAACCTTGTTCGAGATTTCACTCTCACATACAGAGCATAAATAAGCTTGCTTTATCTCTGAATCAGGCATGTTTGTTGTAATTCATATATGTAAGCGTTACGTAAGCTTCACGCAAGTATCCCGTAAGTTTCCAGTCGCACACTCCATTTGCGTACCCGATGTACGAATCTACTCGTGCGTCGAATATTAATAATTATTAAGGAGACGAACATGGCTACAGTGTCCACAACTGATAGCAGTATCACGCCGGAGGAGCGGAAAGTTATTTTCGCTTCTTCGCTAGGTACTGTATTTGAATGGTATGACTTTTATCTATACGGCTCACTAGCCGCAATTATTGCCAAGCAGTTCTTTGCTGGTACCGATCCGAATACGGCATTTATTTTCGCCTTGCTCGCCTTCGCTGCCGGTTTCATTGTTCGTCCTTTCGGCGCTATCGTGTTCGGCCGCCTGGGCGACATGATCGGTCGTAAATATACCTTCCTGGTCACTATCGTGATCATGGGTACATCCACCTTCATCGTCGGCTTGCTGCCGAACTATGCATCCATCGGTATCGCAGCACCTATCATCCTGATCATCCTGCGTATTTTGCAAGGCTTGGCACTGGGTGGTGAGTACGGTGGCGCAGCAACCTACGTTGCTGAGCATGCACCGCACGGCAAGCGCGGCGCATTCACCTCCTGGATTCAAACCACGGCAACCATGGGTCTGTTCATGTCGCTGCTGGTGATTCTGGGTACGCGTACTGCGATGGGCGAAGAAGCATTTGCCGATTGGGGCTGGCGCATTCCGTTCCTGGTCTCGGTTTTCCTGCTGGGTATCTCAGTCTGGATCCGTTTGTCCATGAACGAATCACCTGCCTTCTTGAAAATGAAGTCTGAAGGCAAAACTTCCAAAGCGCCTTTGACAGAAGCATTTGCAAAATGGGGTAACCTGAAGATCGTTATCCTGGCACTGATCGGCTTGACCGCAGGTCAAGCGGTGGTCTGGTACACAGGTCAGTTCTACGCGCTGTTCTTCCTGACGCAAACGCTGAAGGTCGATGGCCCAACTGCCAACATCCTGATCGCTGCATCGCTGTTGCTGGCAACACCGTTCTTCGTGATCTTCGGTTCGCTGTCCGATAAAATCGGCCGCAAACCTATCATCATGGCGGGCTGTCTGATTGCTGCGTTGACGTACTTCCCGATTTTCAACGCACTGACACACTATGCCAATCCGGCACTGGAAGCAGCATTGAAAAATGCTCCAGTAGTTGTCACCGCTGATCCAGCAACTTGCCAATTCCAGTTCAACCCAACTGGCACCAAAAAATTCACTTCGTCATGCGACATCGTGAAGGCGAAACTGGCAGCAGCTTCCGTTGGTTATTCAAATGAAGCGGCACCTGCAGGCACCACTGCTACGGTAAAAGTCGGCGACACACTGATTACATCATTCGATGCTAAAGGTTTGTCGAAAGAAGATGCTGCAGCCAAAGACAAAGCCTTCTCGAAAGAGTTGAGCGATGCGATCAAGGCCCACGGCTATCCAACCAAAGCTGACCCTAACCAAATCAACTACGGCATGACACTGTTGTTGCTGTTCATCCTCGTGATTTATGTCACGATGGTCTACGGTCCAATCGCAGCTATGCTGGTTGAAATGTTCCCAACCCGTATCCGCTACACGTCGATGTCCCTCCCTTACCATATCGGTAACGGCTGGTTCGGTGGCTTGTTACCAACCACAGCGTTTGCTCTGGTTGCATTCAAGGGCGATATTTACTACGGTCTCTGGTATCCAATCATCATCGCGTTGATCACCTTCGTTGTCGGTATGATCTTCGTGCGTGAAACCAAAGACAATGATATTTATGCCAACGACTAATAAGCGTTAAGCATACATTCAAGCTAGTCTTGAATAAAAAGCTGCCAGGCAATTTGCTGGCAGCTTTTTTTACGTGTTTATTTTGCTGCATTCAGACATCAGTTACCCTCAGGAAACACTAGCCTTAATCGCGATTTACGCTGTCCAAACACAGCAAGATTTGCTATTGTCTGTAAGTCAATAAATCACTTCTCGCACACCGTTCGAGAGCGCATCATCTTCAATTAATTTCCCCTCATGAATAAAAGCAACACACTCAATCGCATCGGCACTCCGCTGTCCAGCTCCGCCACCAAGGTCATGCTGCTTGGCTCTGGTGAACTTGGCAAAGAAGTCATTATTTCGCTGCAACGTCTGGGCGTCGAAGTCATCGCGGTGGATCGTTATGCCAATGCACCTGGCCACCAAGTAGCACATCGCTCTTATGTCATAGACATGACTGATGGTGTCGCGCTGGCAGAATTAATCAATCAAGAAAAGCCGGATTTGATCGTGCCTGAAATCGAGGCCATCGCCACTGCAAAACTTGTTGAAATGGAAAATGCCGGTAGCGTGCGCGTTATCCCGACCGCGCGCGCAGCGTGGCTGACGATGGACCGCGAAGGCATACGTCGTCTGGCGGCCGAAGAATTGGGCGTTGCCACTTCCCCATACCGCTTTGCGGACAGCTTGCAAGAACTCAAGGCTGGATGTGCAGAGATCGGTTTTCCATCCGTAGTAAAGCCTGTCATGTCTTCGTCCGGCAAAGGCCAATCCAAATTGAACAGCATGGACGATGTTGAAGCAGCATGGGATTGCGCCGCAGCTGGCGGCCGTGTTGATTCAGGTCGTGTGATTGTGGAAGGCTTTATCGATTTCGATTACGAGATCACCTTGCTGACCGTACGCGCCATCGGTGCCGATGGACAAACACATACGCATTTCTGCGAACCCATCGGTCACGTACAAGTGAATGGTGATTACGTTGAATCATGGCAGCCGCAACCCATGCATCCGGGCGCACTGCAAAAAGCACACGACATCGCAAAACGTGTAACTGACAACCTCGGCGGCCTAGGTCTGTTCGGTGTTGAATTATTCGTCAAGAACGATATAGTCTGGTTCTCGGAAGTCAGCCCACGTCCGCACGATACCGGCATGGTCACCATGGCCAGTCAGGAACAAAGCGAATTTGAATTACACGCCAAAGCTATCCTTGGCCTGCCCGTCAATGTCGCGCTGAGAACGCCAGCCGCCTCCGCCGTCATTTATGGTCGTCATGACAGCAAAGCAGTGGCATTTGAAGGCGTCGCCGATGCCTTGCAAGTTCCAGGTACCGATATCCGACTGTTCGGCAAGCCGGAGTCGTTTGCACGTCGTCGTATGGGTGTTGCGCTTGCCAGCGCCGCCGATATCGAGACTGCACGCCATAACGCTAAAGCCGCCGCAGCGAAAGTCCAACCGGTCATACCCAACTAATGAAAACGCCGCATTTCCGTGGCATAGATATCTTTGCAGGGCACGATATTTATCGTGCCGTCTCCCTGCTCCTCTATGCGGCGCTTTTATTTAATGTTGTTCTACTGGTGTATGACAGTCACCTGAGCTTGTCTCCGCTCGGCGTGGCTGCCGCAGCATTACTCATCGCATTACTGATTGCTTCCTTCGTACGCTACTTTTGGCTTCACAGCGTCGTCCTCGGGGAAGCATTTTTTCTATGCGAAATAGTCATTGCGACCTTCATCATCGCAGTACTCTCTTCCTACAATTCGATGCCGTGGCTGATTGTTATCGCCGGCATTTCTCCATTGGTGTTACGTCCGCGTATCGCGCTGATCGTGATTGCGATACTGGCTGGCATAGGCTACTTTTTGACGCATTATTTCGGCGCAAAAATCAGTGACTTGCTGCCGGATTTTTTCGCCACGCTTTGCATCGGCTGGCTAGCCGTACTCCTTGCCAAAACGCTTCACCTTAACCGTCTCACGCTCAAGCAGGCTCATACCAACGAGCGTCGCTTCAATGCCATCGCACGCGTTACCCGCCATATCTTTATCATCACGGACTCGCACTATCACATCAAGTTTGCCAATCCTGCCTTGCAGGAAGTCATAGGCTACGATGCTGATGAAGTCATCAAGCACGCCATGAAGCCTGTCTTGCATGCAGATGACGAGGCAGAACACCAAGAGAAGCTGCGCCATCTACGTGATACACCGCACAGCACGATATTCTCGCGTCACCGTACACGCCATAAAGACGGCCATTGGATATGGCTGGAAACGCGTGGCTACAACATGCTGCATGATGCCGCCATCAATGGTCTGGTTTTCAGCATCGAAGATGTCACGCTGCAAAGAGACGCAGAACAAAAATTACAGGAAGAAACCGCCTTGCTGCGTGCGGTACTCGATCTCAATCCATCGATGATCTATGCGAAGGATAGCGAAGGCCGCTTCACCATCAGCAATCAAAGTTTCCAGAAACGTTTCGGCTATGACAGCGAAGAAGAGTTACGTGGCAAAACCGCGTATGAACTCTGCCTGAAAATGGCGGCAAAAGACGATGAATTAAGTGCGCGTGATATCGCCGACGAAATTCATCGTCAGGATCTGCAAGTCATGAGAACCGACGTACCCTTGCAAGATATAGAGGTACAGGGATTCTGGCGTCACGATATGGATCGCTGGTTCCACACCAGCAAATATCCATTGCCCGATGTGAAAGGCAACACCATAGGCGTGCTCGGTGTCACGCGCGACATCACAAAACGCAAAAATACTGAGCTGAAAATTGAGTATCAGGCTATGCACGACATACTCACGGACTTGCCGAACCGTCGTTTCCTGGTCAATACATTGACTACGGCGATGGAAGCAAGCCGACAACGTCAATCCAGCCTGACGATGCTGTTCTGCGATCTGGATTTCTTTAAAAGCGTCAACGACACACATGGTCACGACTTTGGTGATCAATGCCTGATAGAAACCAGCAAGCGCATCGTTGCAGCTTTACCGAAGAGCGACTTCGTTGCACGCTTTGGCGGCAATGAATTCGTGATCCTGACCAATTCATCGCTGGCAGAAGCTACCGTCAAGGCAAATGCCATCATGCGCGCCGTATCTGAGCGTCTGATCTTTGACAACGTCGCAGTGAAGATACAAACCAGCATAGGCATCGCGCAACTCAACGTCGATCATCAAAGTCCTGCTGATCTGATACGTGATGCTGATGCCGCAATGTATCAAGCCAAAGAGCGCGGACGTAATCGGGCAGAAATTTACGATGCGGCATTGCAGAGCAAATCCACCAAGCATGCACGCATGGATGTGGCCTTGCGCTTTGCATTGGAGCGCGAAGAGTTATCCGTTGCATATCAACCAAAGATATCGCTGACGGACGGTAGCGTCCAAGGCTTTGAATTACTGTTGCGCTGGAATAGTCCTGAGTACGGAATGGTTTCACCTAACGAGTTCATTCCGATTGCAGAAACCTCCGGCATGGTCGTACCTATCGGCATGTGGGCCATGGAACAAGCCTGCAGCCAACTCGCGGCATGGCAGACCCAATATCCAGAGATGGGAGACATTACGATCGCAGTAAATGTCTCGATGCGACAGTTATTACAGACCTCATTCTTCACTCAAGTACGCGACATCCTGGAGAGCACCGGCGTTGTGCCGCACATGGTTGAATTGGAACTGACAGAAACATCTGCCATGGCCAATCCATTGCAAACGATGGAAAACCTGTCGATGCTGAAGAAACTCGGTGTGCGTCTAGCGCTCGATGATTTCGGCACCGGTTACTCATCCCTCGCCTACCTGCAAAAACTGCCTATCGACATACTTAAAATCGACAAGGCATTTGTCCGCGGACTGGGAACAAATCAAAGTGATATGGAAATTATTCGCCTGATGATGGCACTGGCGCAAACGCTGAATCTGCAAACCACAGCAGAAGGTGTAGAAACCTTTGAGCAGCTCCACGAGTTGAAGAAAATGGGCTGCGATTTAGGACAGGGCTTCCTGTTCTCTATGCCGTTGACAGCACAGGAAGCGGAAGCCCTGATTTGTTCATCTCATCGATTCCCGTTGATGCTGGTGTAAGACATAACGGCAATAAATGGATACGCACTCACCCGCAATGGATGAGTGGCAGATAACTCAAGCGCCTAACTTGGTGTTAGTCAGATCCAGTATTTTTTCCGGCTGATCGGCTGCCTGCGGACTTTCATTATTCAATTCCGAGTGCAACTTCTCCATATCCAGATCATTGACCCACTTCGCCACCACCAAGGTAGCGACACCGTTACCGATGGTGTTGGTCAATGCGCGCGCCTCAGACATGAAACGATCGATCCCGAGTATCAGCGCCAAGCCGGCAACAGGCACATGGCCAACTGCCGATAGCGTAGCCGCCAGCACGATAAAACCGCTACCAGTAATTCCCGCCGCACCTTTGGACGTCAACAACAAGACTGCCAGCAAGGTCACTTGCTGCATGAGACTCATGGGCGTATCGGTTGCTTGTGCGATAAAGACCGCAGCCATCGTCAGATAGATCGCAGTGCCGTCCAAGTTGAACGAGTAACCGGTTGGAATTACCAGGCCGACTACCGATTTCTTGACGCCCAGATTTTCCATCTTGGCTATCATGCGCGGCAACACCGACTCAGACGATGAAGTACCGAGCACGATCAGCAATTCTTCCTTGATGTATTTAACGAACTTCCAGACGCTGAAGCCGTGCAAACGCGTCACGATTCCTAGCACGATAAAAATGAAGAGCAAACACGTCAGATAGAAAGTCCCCATCAATTTACCCAGAGACAATAGCGAGCTGATGCCGTACTTACCTATCGTGAATGCCATCGCGCCGAACGCACCGATAGGTGCTGCCTTCATGATCATGCCGACGATAGAGAACAGAACGTGTGAAATTTTTTCGATAAAGTCGAAAATCATAGTGCCGCGTCCACCCAACTTCTGTAGAGCAAAACCGAACAAAACAGAAACCAGCAGCACTTGCAATACATCACCCTTGGCAAATGCATCCATCATGCTAGTCGGGATGATGTTCATGACAAACTGAGTCACTGTCTCCATCTTGCCGGGTGCGGTATACGCTGTGATGCTTGATGTGTCGATGGTGCTGACATCAATGTGCATGCCCACACCTGGTTGCAGTACATTGACAATAATCAAGCCAACCAAAAGCGCAACCGTACTCATGACTTCAAAATAAAGAAGGGCAAGACCACCTGTCTTGCCCACTTTTTTCATATCTTCCATACCGGCGATACCAATCACCACCGTACAGAAAATAACTGGCGCGATAATCATCTTGATCAATTTGATGAAACCATCGCCTAGAGGTTTCATCGCCGTACCTGTCTCCGGTACAAAATGACCCAACAATACCCCGATAATGATGGCGCAGATAACCTGTGCATAAAGGGATTTATATAGAGGCTGCTTTTGCATTTTTTTCTTTTCTTTGAAAGAGGGGAACAACCAATCCGATCGAGGTCATGTCCATCGTAGACAGGCATACCTTGCATCGACCTACTGCTATGCCTAAGAGAAGATCATGCTAGACCTCTTTTAGGCAGTCCATGTGGAAAAAGATTCACTCAGGCATGACAAATAAAGCACCGTTTTAAGGCGGCTCTGAAACTGACTTTCGCCTTTGTACATGCCCTTTTGGATGGTACTACTACGACAGCCCGCAGTGCGTTACCATACGGTAATCAGGCAGCAGGATAGCCGCGTCGCCAAACCTGCCTTTTTTAACGCTTTGCTCACATCTCTCCGATATTCCGCGCGTTTTTGGTGCGTGGATTGCGCGACTTCTCGCCAAATCGAATATAGTCATGGGCAAACTTATCCTTACTACAAACATTTATGAAATTTGATGTCGCGATTGTCGGCAGCGGACTGGCAGGACTTTCCGTTGCACTCCACTTGGCTGAAACCCGTAAAGTTGCTGTCATTTCCAAACGCACGCTGCTAGACGGTGCCAGCAGCTGGGCACAAGGCGGTATTGCTGCTGTTCTGGATTCCAACGATAGCTATGACGAACACGTCGCCGATACGCTGGTTGCTGGCGGCGGCCTGTGCGATGAAGCAGCAACCCGCTTCATCGTCGAACACGGTCGCGAAGCGATTGAATGGCTGATCGCGCAAGGCGTCCCTTTCACACCCGATCCGACTGCTGAACTCGGCTTCCATCTGACACGCGAAGGTGGCCACGGTCAGCGCCGCATCATTCACGCCGCCGATGCAACCGGTCACGCGGTACAAGTTACTCTGGAGCAAAAGGTTCGCTCGCATCCGAACATCACGTTGCTCGAACATCACTACGCAATTGACGTCATCAACTCCGACAAACTGGAGCAGAAAAAACGCGGCCCGCGCTGCCTCGGTTTGTATGTACAAGACGTCAAAAGCGGCAAGGTCATTACCATTTCAGCCGAGCACACAGTGCTCGCCACTGGTGGTGCTGGTAAGGTTTATCTGTACACCACCAATCCGGATACGGCGACTGGCGACGGCATTGCAATGGCATGGCGCGCAGGTTGTCGCATCGCCAATATGGAATTCATCCAGTTCCACCCAACTTGCCTGTATCACCCTTACGCAAAATCCTTCCTGATCACGGAAGCAGTACGTGGCGAAGGCGGCGTATTGAAACTCCCGGTCAGCGCCGGTAGAGATGGCGGAAAACGTTTCATGCCTGCGCATGACGAACGCGCCGAACTGGCACCGCGCGATATCGTCGCTCGTGCCATCGATGCCGAGATGAAAAAACGCGGCCTCGATTACGTCGACCTCGACATCAGTGACAAGTCACCGGAGTTCCTGAAAGAACACTTCCCGACCATCATGGCACGCTGTCTGGAACTTGGTATCGATATGACCAAGCAACCTATCCCAGTCGTGCCAGCTGCACATTACACCTGTGGCGGCATCATCACTGACCTCTCCGGTCGCACTGATCTGCCGGGCTTGTACGCGGTAGGTGAAGCAACTTACACCGGCCTGCACGGTGCCAATCGCCTAGCCAGCAATTCGCTGTTGGAATGCTTGGTACTCGGCCGTGCAACGGCAAAATATATCGACGAACAACCGAAACAGAAACTCGTCACCCTGCCCGCCTGGGATGAAAGCCGCGTCACCGATGCCGATGAAGAAGTCATCATCGCCAATAACTGGGATGAGCTGCGTCGCTTCATGTGGAACTACGTCGGCATCGTACGTACTACCAAACGTCTGGAACGCGCACAGCATCGTATCCGTTTGTTGAAGGAAGAAATCGACGAGTACTACGCGAACTTCCGCATCACGCCGGATTTGCTGGAGTTGCGTAATCTGGTTGAAGTCGCGTCGCTGATCGTCAATAGCGCACTGTCCCGCCGCGAAAGCCGTGGCTTGCATTTCAGCCGAGATTATCCGGATACCTTGCCTAAGGCTTTGCCTAGTGTGTTATCGCCAGACCGCAAGCATTGAGATTGGAATGTTTTACAAAAAAGCCGCTCAAAGCGGCTTTTTATCAAACGGGAAATTCTATTTCGTCTCGATGATACGCAAGGAATAATCAGTCGCCCGCACATCCTTGGTCAAAGCACCTATCGAAATCCGATCGACACCGGTTTCTGCAATCGCCCGCAGCGACTCGCGGCTGATACCACCCGAAGCTTCGAGCAAGGCACGCCCGGCCGTCAATGCAACCGCCTCGCGCATATCCGCCAGCGAGAAGTTATCCAGCAAGACCGATTCAGCACCAGCATCCAGGGCGTCCTTCAGCTCGACCAGATTCTCCACCTCGATCTGTATCGTCACGCCGGCTTTCAGCGCCAACGCCGCTTCCATCGCTGCACGCACGCCGCCAGCAGCGGCGATATGATTTTCTTTGATCAGGATGCCGTCATACAGCGCCAGGCGCTGATTTTTACCGCCACCCACACGTACGGCATACTTCTGTGCCAAACGCAGCCCTGGCAGCGTTTTACGCGTATCCAGGATCGCGGCCTTGGTACCGCTCACGATACCGGTGTATTCACGCGTCGCGCTGGCTACACCTGATAACAATTGCAGGAAGTTCAGGGCCGAGCGTTCTCCGGTCAGCAAGGCGCGCGCCGGTGCTTCAATCGCACACACTTCACTGTCGGCTGTCATCACATCGCCTTCAGCGTAATGCCAGGTAATCTTGATACGCGCATCGAGGCGCTTCATCACGCATTCAAACCACGGCGCACCGCACAGCACTGCCGCTTCGCGCACGATCACGCGGGCTTGGACAATTTCCTGCTCAGGTACCAGCTTGCCGGTGACGTCACCGGTGCCGACATCTTCCGCCAAAGCGGTTTCGATATTGCGTTCAAACGCTGCAGCCAGTGCAGCATCGAATGGAGCAAAGGGATTACGCAACAAACTCATGCCGGTCCTATTCCTGAAAACAGTTGTTGTTCTTTCGCCAGATCGCTGGATGGACGCACATTGGCTTTTTCTGCTGCAGCAAAGTCCAACATACGATCGATACAGACAGTCGCCTTGCGGCCGATTTCTGGATCAACGTGAATTTCATTGCGACCGGATTCCAATACGTCAGCCAGATTCTGCAAGCCGTTCATCGCCATCCATGGGCAATGTGCACAGCTCTTGCAAGTTGCACTATTGCCAGCTGTCGGCGCATCAATGAAGATTTTGCCAGGTGCTGCGGCTTTCATTTTGTGCAAAATGCCGTTATCGGTCGCGACGATGAATTCCGGTGCATCCATGGTTTGCGCAGCGTGTATCAACTGCGAAGTCGAACCAATAGCGTCAGCCAATGCGACGACGGATGCCGGCGACTCTGGATGCACCAGCACTTTTGCAAGTGGGTGTTCCTTCTTCAGCAATTCCAGTTCGACGGCTTTGAACTCATCGTGCACCAGGCAGGAGCCTTGCCACAGCAGCATGTCTGCGCCAGTTTGCTTTTGAATGTAACCACCAAGATGTTTGTCCGGTGCCCACAGAATTTTTTTACCTTGTGCGTGCAGATGCGCAACGATTTTCAAACCGATGGATGAAGTTACCATCCAGTCGGCGCGTGCTTTTACTGCTGCGCTGGTATTCGCATATACGACGACTACGCGATCAGGGTGTGCATCGCAGAAAGCAGAAAACTCATCCGTCGGGCAACCCAGATCGAGCGAGCACGTCGCGTCCAGATCTGGCATCAAGATGGTTTTTTCCGGGCTCAAAATCTTGGCGGTCTCTCCCATGAATTTCACACCGGCGACTACCAAGGTCTTGGCCGGATGATCACGGCCAAAGCGCGCCATCTCCAGCGAGTCAGAAACACAACCACCAGTTTCTTCCGCCAGATCCTGCAAGTCGGAATCAACGTAGTAATGCGCGACCAGAACGGCTTCACGCTCTTTCAACAAACGCTTGATGCGTTCCTTCAATGCGATTTTTTCTTCCGGCGATGACGTGGCCGGCGTCCGCGCCCATGCATGTGCAGTGCAGCTGGTACCAGCTTGCATGGCAGGACGTTCGAATTCAACGGTTTTGATTGGCTGGATTTGCATGGCTAGTCGGATAATTGAATGCGATGGATTATTTATTCGTGTCGCGATTACAGCAGGCTTTATCAACAGTATGTATTGCCTTGCTGAATCCCTTTAGAAGGGAATGGCGGTGTCGTCGAATTGTAGCGCTATTTTTATATGAGGGTTCTTGACTCGCATGCAATACATTCTTGCCTGCGAATGTGAAAAAGCGCGACGGGGAAGATTCCGCGCCGCGCTTTTACATTACCAGTATTACTCGATGCCTTGGCTGGACAAGTATTCTTCGTACGTACCTTGGAAGTCGATGATTTCACCATCTTTCACTTCCAGCACACGAGTTGCCAGCGAGGATACGAACTCACGATCGTGCGAAACGAAAATCAGTGTGCCGGCGTATTTTTCCAGCGCAATGTTCAAGGATTCAATCGATTCCATGTCCATGTGATTGGTCGGCTCATCCATCAGCAAGACGTTGTGACGGCCCAGCATCAATTTGCCGTAGGTCATGCGACCTTTTTCACCGCCGGACAAGACTTTGACCGATTTCTTCACATCATCGCCACCAAACAGCAAACGGCCGAGAATGGAGCGCACGGCTTGATCATCGTCGCCTTCCTGCGTCCATTGACCCATCCAGTCGCTCAAATTTTTGTCGCTGGCGAAGTCTTCGGTCGGATCTTGCGGCATGTAGCCGACGTTGGCGTTTTCTGCCCATTTGATACGGCCTTGATCAGCGGACAAGCCTGTGATGTCTTCACCGCCGATGCAACGCAGCAAGGTCGTTTTACCGGCACCGTTGGCACCGATGATCGCGATACGTTCGCCTGCTTCAACCATGATGCTGAAGTTCTTGAACAGTTGGCGATCGAATGCCTTGGTGATGGTTTCTGTTTCCACTGCCAGACGATGCAGCTTCTTCTCACCGTCAAAACGCACAAATGGATAAGCACGTGACGATGGCTTGATATCGTCAACCTTGATTTTTTCGATTTGCTTGGCGCGCGATGTAGCCTGGCGTGCCTTCGATTTATTCGCGGCAAAGCGGCGTACAAATTCCTGTAGCTCGGCGACTTTATCTTTTGCTTTCGCATTGTTGGCCAGTTGCTGATTACGCGCCTGGGTCGAAGCGAACATGTAGTCGTCGTAATTGCCTGGATAAATCTTCAGGGTGCCGTAGTCCATATCGGCCACGTGTGTACACACTTGATTCAAGAAGTGACGATCATGGGAAATGATGATCATGGTGGAGTTGCGCTCGTTGAGCACATCTTCCAGCCAGCGAATCGTGTTGATGTCCAGATTGTTGGTCGGTTCGTCGAGCAGCAGAATGTCTGGATTCGAGAACAAGGCTTGCGCCAACAATACGCGCAGCTTCCAGCCTGGCGATACATTGCTCATCGGACCTTGGTGCAAATCGATTGCAACGCCGGCACCCAGTAGCAACTCGCCCGCACGCGATTCTGCTGTGTAGCCATCGTACTCAGCAAACTTCGCTTCGAGATCCGCAGCCTTCATGTAGTCGTCGTCGGTTGCGTCTGGGTTCGCGTAAATTGCATCGCGCTCAGCCATCGCTGCCCACATCTCTGTGTGACCCATCATCACAACATCCAACACGCGCATTTCTTCAAACGCGAATTGATCCTGGCGCAATTTACCCAAACGTTCGTTTGGATCGAGCATGACCGTACCGGCGGACGAATCGAGATCGCCACCGAGGATTTTCATGAATGTGGATTTGCCGCAACCGTTGGCACCAATCAGGCCGTAGCGGTTGCCGTCGCCAAACTTGACGGAAATGTTTTCAAACAGCGGCTTGGGGCCGAACTGCATCGTGATATTAGCTGTGGATAACACTGATAAAGCCTTTGCGGATATGAATTCGAATAACCTTCTATTCTATCATCTCAGAGGGGTGATCTGCTTTGAACGCAGGATACGGCGGAGTGAATCGCACTACTGGCCATGCTAATCGGCAGTCGTTTATTATTTTTTGGCTAACAAAACAACGATGGCGACAGGCGATTATTGCCTCGCTTCATCTCGCCAGGTTCGGATAGCCCTGCATCGTCAACGTAAAAGAATCAGCTTGTGAACGCAGCGTGGCCTGCGCACCAACCACCAACGTCGCCTTGTCACGACCATGTCCAAATGGCAAGCCGGTTAGTACTGGCACAGGCAAATTCTCTCGCAAATACGCCACCATCTGCGCAAAGTCATAACCGTTGTCGTAGTCGGTCAAACGATAAGCGGAAAAATCGCCCAGCAATATCGCTTTTTGATGATCGAGCACACCTGCATGCAATAACTGCAACATCATCCGTTCAACACGGTATGGATGCTCGTTCACGTCCTCAACAAACAGTATGCCGCCCTGCACTTGCGGCAAGTAAGGCGAACCCACCAGATGGGCCAGCATCGCCAGATTGCCGCCCCACAATGTGCCATTTACATCTAATGTTGGATTGCCTTCAGTTTGTGCTGTCAGCGCATGTTCTTTCTGCGTAATGCAATGCCAGAAATTACTCAGCGTGTATGCGCTCAATTCATCGCGCACAAAGTCGTCGCACAACATCGGACCGGAAAAACTGATCGCGCCAGTTTGCGCCAGCAAGCCCATCTGCAAAGCTGTGAAGTCGCTGTGTCCGACAAACAATTTCCCGCTGGCAGCCAGCATCTTGAAATCCAGCGACGGCAATAATCGCGTCAAGCCATAGCCGCCGCGCAATGCCAACACGATGTCGACTTCAGGATCTTGTGCTGCTGCATATAACTGCGCAACCCGCTCATCGTCCGTTGCGCCAAAGCGCTGGAATTTTCTGGAGGAATCAGTGAAATTTCGTACCTGACATCCTTGCGCCTGCAGTGTCGCAATTCCGCGTTCAACCGCATCGGGATTCACCGCATAACCGCTGGGAGAAACAAGCGCGACAACAGGTTGCCTATCGTCACTAACTGTTGTGAGCTTGCGTATGGATAAATTCAATTCAGCGTTCATTTTTTATTCAGTTGGCCCATACAATTTGCCCGCAGCGCGGCAATGATCGCCTATCAATTGCGACAGATGATCATTCAAACCATCCGGCAAATCATGTCCCATGCCATCGATTTCCTGCATGACGGCATTCGGTATCAATTCGGCTGTTTCACGCCCACAAGCGACCGGCAGCAATGGATCGTCGGCACCGTGTATCACTAGAGTTGGAACACGCACGGTTTTCAATAATTCGACACGATCACCCGAGGCGCCTATTGCCAGCAATTGACGCGAAGTGGCAACCGGCGCGAGACTGCGCTGTACGCTCTGCGCAATACGCTCTTGCAGAACTTCATGCGCGACTGGATAGCCTGGACTACCGATCACTTCCATCGTATTGACGAAATGTTCTATGACCGCTTTCTGATCGCTAGGATCAGGCGGTTTGGCAAACAAAACCTTGCGCGCAGCTTTGGTCGGACCAGGCAAACCGCGTCGACCACTAGTAGACATGATGGAAGTCAAACTCAGCGTACGTTCTGGATAGTTTGCCGCGACGATTTGCGCGATCATGCCGCCCATGGATGCGCCGACTATATGCGCTTTCTTGATATCCAAGGCATCCAGCACACCGACCGCATCGGATGCCATATCGTCCAAGGTATAGCCAGCAGAAATCGGGATGCGAAACGCCAGCTTGATTAAAGCAAGCACCGTATTCGGCTTGCCTAGATGATGCAATTTGCTCGACAGTCCGCTGTCGCGATTGTCGAAGCGTATGACATAGAATCCTTGTCGCACCAAGCCATCGCAAAAAGCATCCGGCCATGAAATGAGTTGCATCCCCAAGCCCATGATCAGCAAGATAGCCTGATCATCCGGATTGCCTTGGGTTTCATACGCAATGTCTACGTTATTTACATGAATAGTCGGCAAGGAAAAACTTTCTAAAAACCACCGGCACGAGGTGCACGTTGTGGATCACGATAAATGAATTTTTTAACACCTTGATGACCATTACGATCGAAGCGTTGCCACTGACCATCCGACTGCGCCAATCTATCCGCAATGGCATACAACACCGTTGGATTCGCGACCATGCCGGTATGACTGCCATGCACCTCGATATTTTCGGAGTGATTGGTTTCCTGCTCGATGCAACACTGCCACGACACAATACCATCGGTGCGACTGAAAATCGAGGTGGTTGGCACTGGAGGTGTTTTCTTGAGCTCTGAAATTTGCACCTCATCGACTGCTGGTTTGCCACTGACCATCTGATACAAACGCCAGGCATTCGTCGCCGTCGGATGACCAGTAAATGGCGAGCCTAAAGTGATGACGCAACGTACGTCATGTGGCACGGCCTTCGCAATTTCGCGCGCATAAATACCGCCGAGACTCCACCCTACCAAGCTGACTTTTTGTCCGTGTTTTTCGCTTAATTCCTTGACGCGTGCCACACACTCTTCCAGCAAACCATCGCGAGGCCCAAGGTTCACACCTTGTTCCCAGGCATAGGCTGCATAGCCGCAGTTTTTAAGAAATCTACGCAGAAAGAGCGTCAGAAAATCGCCAGCCATCAAACCAGGCAACACCATGACAGGATGTCCATCTCCCTTGGGCACATCCTTCAACAAGGGTGCCGCCAACAAAGCTGCGCCCAATTCCCACGGCGCACGTCCTTCCAATGCAAATAACAGCATGTTCGGCGGCTTCAGCTCGCTTGTTTCATTGGAGGTATCGGTGGAGCGATGTGTAGCCATCATGGTTTTCCCAGATCAAGGCAAGTCTTGATTGGAGTACACATACGGCGCGTGGTTCAACGATTAACGCGCACGCAAACAGGAAGAGGTAAAAGGAAAAGAGATACTGCAACTCAGAACGAGTCAGGAACCACAGATTTCGCCGCTAATTTCGCAGCTTTACGACGCTCGGCAAAAAACTCTTTCAACAGTGCGCCGCATTCATCGGCCATGACACCGCCGGTCAATTGCGTATGGTGATTGAGTTGATTTTGCTCGAACAGATTAACCACCGAGCCGCAAGCGCCGGTTTTAGGATCGGATGCGCCGAATACCACGCGTGACAAGCGTGCATGTATCATCGCGCCGGAACACATTGCGCATGGCTCCAAGGTCACGAACATTTCGCAACCAGGCAAACGGTAATTGCCGAGTATGGTCGCTGCGGCGCGTAAGGCCATGATTTCTGCGTGTGCAGTCGGGTCGTGCGTACCTATAGGCTGGTTGAAACCAGTGGCGATGACTTGACCATCCTTGACGACGATGGCACCAACCGGCACCTCACCCAATGCCCAGGCATTGTGCGCCTGATCCAGCGCCTGTCGCATGAAGATCGCATCTTGCATCGCAGTCGATCAGCCTTCTGCTGTAATTTCAGCCCAGCAATTCGGGGTTTCGTGCAGCACCAGTTTTTGCAGGCGCAAACCAGTACCGTAATGATCCTGATACGCGGCATTCAGAATATTGAATGCGGTCTGTGCCAGATTTTCCACCGTAGGAATACGGTCGATGATCACGGTTTTATGGCCTGGAATGCTTTCGAGGAATTCGCGCACCTTGGCATCCTTCTCATAAACGAGAAAAGCGTGATCCCAGACATCGACCAGATGCTGTTTCGCCAGCGACTTGATATCGGAAAAATCCATGATCATGCCGTTATCGGAGCTGCCCTCTACTTCGATCACTGCACCGACCAAGGTGATTTCCAGCGTATAGCGATGGCCGTGCAAATTGCGGCACTGGCTTTTGTGGTCGGGAATGCGGTGGCCGGCATCGAATTCCAGCTTGCGGGTAATAGTCAACATAGAGGTTACGGTATCTGTAAAAGTTTATGGGTCTGCAAGCTCAGCTTCCACTTCGGATTGCGTTTGCAGACATCAATCGCAAGCTTGGTATTTTGTTCCGCCAAAGGGCCGTCCATAGGCTGCACGAAGAAGTGCTCGAATTCCAGTGCTTCGTAGGCGGCTAACGACTGATCGTTTTGCGGAATCACGACCTTCAATTCGCTGCCTTTGCGCACGACCAGTTGCGAGCCCATCTTGGGACTGACGCAAATCCAGTCAACGCCATCCGGTACCGGCAAGGTGCCGTTGGTTTCTATCGCAATCTCGAAACCGACGGCATGCATCGCATCTATCAGGGCTTTATCCAGTTGCAGCAAAGGCTCGCCGCCGGTAAAGACCACGTATTTGCTGGCAGTATAAGACTCAGGCCACAAGGCAGTGATCCTGTTCGCCAGAGCCACACCATCGACAAACTTGCCGCCACCCTCACCATCAGTTCCGACAAAGTCGGTATCGCAAAACTGGCACACCGCCGTTGCGCGATCGCTCTCGCGACCGGTCCACAAATTACAGCCGGAAAAACGGCAAAACACCGCAGGACGTCCGGCTTGCGCGCCCTCGCCCTGAAGTGTGTAGAAAATCTCTTTTACGCTGTAAGTCAAAATGTGTGCCGAATAACTAAATAATTGCGAGGAATGAATGTCTTGCCGCAATGACAATCGATTGCGAGGCTATGCATGCCACCGGCCAGAAAAGCAGCGCATCTGGCTGCGAATCGCGGTTTTAAAGGCATGGTCGAAGGCCGTCATTATAGACTAGCCCGCGTATTACCGTGCTACAGAGGAACATCGGCTCAATGTCCGGTCGGACGCGACAAGGCTCCTTCGATCAAGTCCAGCTCGCGTAACAGGCGTTGATGCACGGAGTCATCCAGCTTGTTGCTCAACCACATTTGAAACAGTTCATCGCGTTCAGCCCGGATCGCTTCCAGCTTCAGGCTGCGCTCGGCATCTGCCTGCGAGTGTATGCGTGCTGCTTCGTCACCTTCATTCCCATAATCCAGTCGGCGCTGGTACAACTCGGTCACGCGCGTAGCTGCTTCAGCATAGGCATCGTTGGCACTCATGCTCTTCATCAATTGCTCGATGCGACGGATTGCCGCTTCAGCCGCCGCCGCCCGCGCCTGCCACTCTCCCGCGCCCATGATAGGTTCCGGTGAAAACTCCAGATCCCTGGTCAAAATCGGCAAGGCGATACTGGCGCTCAGCAAGGACAACAGAATCACGCCCTTCGCCAGAAAAATCATTAAATCTCTGGCCGGAAACTCCGCGCCGTTCGGCAGCAAAAACGGCAAGGTCAAAATACCTGCCAAGGTAATCGCGCCACGCACGCCGGCAAATGCACCGACCAGCAGCAGGAAAAAAGATGGTTTGACGATTTCGTCGCCATTCCGCTTGGCGCGGAACAAGGTAAATTTAAAGGAACTCCAGACCCACAAAAACCGCAGGACAGCCAAGACCGTCGTAATCGCCAGCACATAAAACGCCAGCCACCACGCCGTACTCAAACCCATCTCCAGCGCGATGCCGGGCAAGCCCTCGACAGTCGCCCGCAATTGCGCCCCGAGGATAACGAAGATCACACCATTCAAAGCCATCTGTATCGTGTCCCACACGGCGCGACGCTGCATGCGCGTTGCAGCCAAACGGCGGCCAACCAAATCCGCATAATGCATGGTGATACCGGCAGCAGCCGCAGCGAGAATGCCAGAGCCGCCTATGTGCTCTGCACCCAGATACGCGGCAAAAGGAATCAGCAGACTGATCAGGATTTGCGTGCCCGGATCTTCACCAGCCGCTGCGACCAGCCAGCGATTCAAGATGCCGATCAACCAAGCAACCCCAATACCTATCAGCAAACCACCACCTGCCGTTTGCAAGAATTCCAGCGAAGCATCAAACAAGGAAAAACTGCCAGTAATCACCGCCGCCACTGCAAAGCGAAAACACACCAGACCCGAGGCATCATTCAACAAGGCCTCGCCTTCCAGTATGTGCATCATCCGTGACGGAATCGGGCTATGCGACGCAATCGCCGATACCGCAACCGGGTCAGTAGGCGACAAAATCGCCGCCAGCGCAAAAGCCGCCGCCAATGGAATCGCAGGAATCATCCAGTGGATGAAATAGCCCATGCCGACCACGGTGAACAGCACCAAGCCGATTGCCAGCGTCACTATCGGACGCGCATCACGAAAGAAAGCGCTTTTGGGTATGCGCCAGCCATCCAAAAACAGCAAAGGCGGAATAAAGAAAAGAAAGAAAAACTCAGGATCCAGCGGCACACTCATGCCGAAGCCGTAAGAAAGCACAGCGCCAGTGCCAATTTGAATCAAAGGTAAAGGGATGTTGAGCGGCAGCAAACGCGCGATAAAGGCGCTAGCCACGACAGCAAGAAGTAATACGAGAATGATGGTGACGGTGTGCATCTAAGCCTGAATTTCAAATGGTGCCTAAGCACACGAATGACTTACGTAATGCAGATGGGAAAACCAAAGTTTCCGCGCAAGCTGCCAGGCATCGATTTTACGCTGAAGCGGCAAAGTGAACATGGCTCAGATCAATGCGTAGGCAATGCCTGCGCTGGTTTTCTCTGAGACTATCCATGTTCACTCTCCTTACATAGTTACCATCAAGGCTTGCCCATCTTCTCCTTGCGGATGGCATCATCTTCCATAAGTTCGTACCACATCGCATTCAATACAGCGAAAGCAGCCGCGAGAGGCAAGCCGAGTATCCAGGCGAAATACCACATGATTTGTCCTTGTCTTTAACTAGCTACCGTCAGATAACGGCAGCGTGAGGTTGGAGTTTCTTCACAATTAATAGGCGTGTTTGGTTTCATCACGTATCTCTTTTTCATCGACCTTGCCCCACAGCACGTGATACACCCACGTGGTGTACGCCACGATGATAGGAATGAAAATACCCGTCACGACCAGCATGATGAACAACGTCAAATGACTGGATGACGAATCCCACACCGTCAAACTGGCATGCGGATCGACGGACGAAGGCAGGATGAAAGGAAACATCGATGCGCCCACGCTCAAAACAATGCCACTCACGCTCAATGCACTGCACAGCAACGCAAAGATTTCACGACGCAAGCGCAAACCCAGCAAGGCACCCACTGCGCCGACAAAACCCAGAACCGGTGCCGCCATCGTCCACGCATGCTCCTGGTAATTGACGAACCATGCACCGGGATGCTCCGCAACGGTTTTTAGCAAAGGATTCGATGGACCTAGCGGATCAACAACGCTGCTGATGCGATAGCCATCGATATATTTCCAGAGCAATAAACCAGCAACCGCATACAACACGATCGTAGCCACAGCCGCGACACTGCCGAAGTTGCGCGCCCGACCAGCAACCGCACCGTCTGTTTTCAACTGCAGCCACGCCGCGCCATGCATGATCAACATGGCGACAGATACCAATCCGCACAATATGGCAAATGGATTAAGCAAATCAAAGAAGCTGCCATCATAAAAAATTTGCAGGCTGGAATCGAGTCGGAACGGTACACCTTGCAACACATTACCCAGAGCCACACCGCAGATCAGCGCCGGTACAAAGCCGCTGAAAAACAAGACCCAATCCCACCGCGCACGCCAGCGTGGATCTTCACGTTTGCTGCGAAACTTGAATGCCACCGGTCGTAAAATCAAAGCGACCAAGATCACAAACATGGCGAGATAAAATCCGGAGAAAGACACCGCATACAACTGCGGCCAGGCAGCAAAAATAGCTCCGCCACCCAGAATCAGCCAAACCTGATTGCCTTCCCACACCGGGCCAACACTGTTGATGACGACACGTCGCTCAATATCGGTGCGACCAACAAAAGGCAGCAGGATTCCAGTTCCCAGATCAAAGCCATCCGTCACGGCAAAACCGACCAGCAGTACGCCTATCAATGCCCACCAGATCAGGCGCAGAGTGTCATAGTCTATGAGAGTATGCAGAATCATAATTGCTCCGACTTGGCGAGAGGGACTGCACTAGCGGCAGCGGAATTGACGTTCACACCCGTTGTAGGCGAATGCTCTGAAGTCGGCCCTTGTTTGATCGTTTTAAAGATCAGCTTTATCTCGATCACAAACAACACGGTATAAATCAACACAAAACCGGCCAGCGTAAGCAACAGGGTTTTAATGCCCAGATTCGATACCGCTACTGCAGTCGGCAAGACGCCTTCAATCACCCATGGTTGTCGACCAAATTCGGCCACCAGCCAACCCGCCTCAACCGCAATCCACGGCAATGGAATCGCGTACACCGCCAGCTTCAACAACCAGCGATGACGATCCAGTTCACGACGTGCAGACAATACGAAGAAAGTCGCCGTCAGTAGAATCATGAAGAGACCGATCCCGACCATGATGCGGAACAGCCAGAACAGCGGTGCCACCTGCGGCACCGTATCCAGCGCTGCCTTGCTGATCTGTTCAGGCGTTGCTAGTCGAGGATCATCTACATAGCGTTTGAGCAGCAACGCATAACCAAGGTCATGACCGTTATCTTCAAACTCCGTGCGCATTGCCTGTGTGATGTTGGCCGAACTACCTGCAGCACGTATTTTCTGTAAAGCATCATAGGCGCGTATACCGTTGGCAATGCGCAACTCCGCGTGCTGTACCAATTCATTGATGCCCGGAATCACGGTATCGAGTGAACGCGTACCGATCAGACCCATGACCCACGGGATATGAATCGCATAGTGCGTTTCGCGCGCAGCCTGATCAGGAAAACCGATCAAGGTAAAGCTGGCTGGCGCAGGTTCGGTTTCCCACATGGCCTCAATCGCGGCCAGCTTCATTTTTTGATGTTCGGTAGACAGATAACCGCTTTCATCACCGAGTACGACAACCGACAGCGCAGCAGCCAAACCGAATGAGGCCGCTACTGTCATCGAGCGTTTGGCCAGTTCCAGATGACGGCCTTTGAGCACGTACCATGCAGATACGCCCAGCACGAAGATCGCCGCTGTGACATAGCCGGCAGAAACCGTGTGTACGAACTTGGCCTGCGCTACCGGATTAGTCAGCACCGAGAAAAAATCGCTGACTTCCATACGCATGGTTTCCGGATTGAAAACCGCGCCAACCGGATTCTGCATCCAACCATTAGCAATCAAAATCCACAGAGCGGAAAGATTGGAACCAATAGCCACCGCCCAGGTTGCGACCAAATGACCTACCTTGGAAAGCTTGTCCCAGCCGAAGAAAAACAGACCAACGAAAGTAGCTTCCAGGAAGAAAGCCATCAAGCCTTCAATCGCCAGCGGTGCGCCGAAAATATCGCCCACGTAGTGACTGTAATAGCTCCAGTTCATGCCGAACTGGAATTCCATGACGATGCCGGTCGCCACGCCCATTGCGAAGTTGATACCGAATAAAGTGCCCCAGAATTTGGTCATATCGCGCCAGATGACGCGACCGGTCATGACATAGACCGTTTCCATAATGGCGAGGATGATAGATAGGCCGAGAGTCAGCGGCACGAACAGAAAGTGATACAACGCTGTCGTGGCAAACTGTAGCCGTGATAAAGAAACAATATCGAGTTCCATGTAGCTCCCTTTTGTGCTTAAATTCTTCGTCGTGCTTGGTTCTTGAAGCCAATATCAATCCGGCCGCAAGCTGTTCAACACACCCTCAAAATCTGCATCGCTACGCTTCACATCAGCAACAATACGCCCATGTTGCAAACAAACCAAGCGGTCTGCCAACTCTGCCTCACGTCGCACATGTGTTGCCAACAGGAAAGCACGTCCCGTAGCTTGCATCTTCAATCTTTGTAAAACGTCCCGCGCCGTCGCTGGATCCAGCCCTTCCGTCGGCTCATCCAGGAGCCAGAGCTGCACTTGTCGCAATAACAAGCGAGCCAGTGCCAAACGACGCAATTGCCCGCCGGACAAGCCCAAACCACCTTCACCCAAGCGTGTATTCAGCCCTTTTGGCAAATCTGCAACATCGTCGGCCAAACCGACTGTCTGCAATACATCCCACAGCCGCGCATCGTCGGCATCCGGGTCAGCCAGACGCAAGTTATCGCGCAAGCTGTCCTGGAACAGTTCAGTACGCTGCGTCAGCAGGCAATGCGGCGCAACTTGTACCGTGCCTGAGCGCACGCTCAGTTCGCCTGCGACAACTGCCATTAATGTGGATTTCCCTGCCCCGCTCGCACCTATCAAGGCAACGCGTTCGTTGACGCCTAGCGTCAGCGATATGTTGTGAAGAACGGCAAGGCCAGGCGCATCGCTACCGGCAGGATGCGCGCTGATGTTGATGAGATTAACGACGTATTCATTAGAAAGAGTTTGTGCAGGAACGACATTGATCTCTGCTTCTTGCATACGCGGGGCAAGACGACGTGCCGCCAACACCGTACGTCCCAACTCCAAAGCACCACGTCGCAAGGCAGAAAATGGTTCGGTTGCGGTCAGTACCAACAACAAGGCAAGCGCAGCAATAGGTGTATCTATTGCGCCGACTTCTACCAATGCAGCAACGGCAAGCAAGGTTCCCGTCAACGTCAATGTACCGACCACGCCATACGCCACGCCCGCCTGCGCTTCCAAGCGATTCAAGGCATCGTCTGCACGCGCCAGATGACGATCGGCACTCGCCAAGGCAGCGCGCTGTGCATCAAGGCGACCGGTCATGATTAACTCTGTCTGCCCCGCAACCAAATCGATACTGCGGGCGCGTAAAGCTTCCATCGCATAACTGCGGCGACACGCGGCGGGACGAGCACGTTGCGCCACGATCAATGTGATGCCCAAGCCCGTCACAATCAGCCACAGCGCAATGACGGCACCCAGCCATATCTGCACAAACCCCAGTGCCACACCGATTGCCAGCGCTGCTGCCAGTGCAGCACCAACGGGCACCAGTATGCGTAAATACAGCGAATCCAATGCGTCGATATCGCCTGTGAGTCGGAACAACAATTGCGCCGGTCGTGCCAGCAAACGTCGCGCAGCTTCTGGTTGCGCCCAACCGCGGAACAGACGCACACGCAAAGCAGCCAATACCGCCAGCGTGGCATCGTGCGTCACCAGTCTTTCGCCATAACGCGAAGCGGTACGTCCCAGAGCCAACAAGCGTATACCTGCCGAAGGCATGAACACATCGAAGGTGAAGGCCATGCTTGTATTCAATCCGGCAATCGCTGTCGCCGTGATGAACCAACCAGATAAACCGAGCAGCGTCATACCGGATAGCACCGTCACGGCAGCCAGCAACGCGCCCAGCCACAATTTATTCCGGCACTCAGCCGCGAACAAACTCAATACAGGATGGAGGTCGCGCCACAGTCTCATTCAGACTCCTGTGCATCCAACACGATCACCCGATCCATGCGCGCCGCCAGGATTGGATCATGTGTCGCGATGATCATGGTCTTGCCCTGCGCCAGTTGCAGCAAGGCATCCATCACCTGTTGTGCCGTAGTGCTATCAAGATGCGCAGTCGGCTCATCGACTAGTAGCAAGTCAGCATGCTTATCGACCGCAGCACGCGCCAACGCCAAGCGCACTGCCTCGCCGCCCGACAAACCGCCACCACCTTCACTCAAGCCAACACCAGGGTGTGCTTGCGATACGGTATCCAGTGAAGCGAAACGCAACGCTTCAGCGACATCAGCAGCACTCACATCGGCACGTCCCAATGCCACATTCGCCCGAACCGAGCCGGAGAAAATATGTGGCTTCTGCCCTATCCACGCCATACGTGTACGCAATTCGGCTACCGTATCCGCAGACAACTGCACGCCATCGATCACGATCTCGCCAGACTGTGCAGACACCATGCCGGCGATCAAGGACAGCAGCGTTGATTTGCCACCACCACTAGGTGCGACGATGGCAATACGCTCACCTGCTTTTACATGTAAATCGTATTCATCAAATATCGTGGCGCTGGCATCTGAGTATGAAAAACACAGTCCTTGCACATCGATGGATGGCGCAGCGCGTTCAGTTGTCTGAGCTGTTTTCTTTGTCTGTTGCTCTGCATCCGGCAACAACAACCCTTGCGCCGTCAAACGAGCGATCGCATCCAGTGCAGCATCGCCTGCGGCTTTGTCGTGCCAAACGCTGGATAACTCACGTAAAGGTTCAAAGAAAGCCGGCGCCAACAACAGGATGAACAAACCCTGCCCCAAAGTCAGGCGTGTGCCCCATGTACCGAATTCGATTTGTCCCAGCAAATGAAAGCCGATATAAACCGCCATCATCGCCACACCCAAGGCAGCGAACAATTCCAGCACTGCCGAAGACAAGAACGCGATGCGCAACACATTCATCGTGCGATGTCGCAGCGATTGTGCCGATTCCTGCAAACGCTGTGCTGTCGTCTCTACCGCATCCAATGTGCGTAGCGTCGCCAAGCCACGTAGACGATCCAGCAGGAAGCCATTCATGCCACCAATCTCCACCATCTGCGCTTCGCTCGCTGCTTTCGCACGCCAGCCAACCAGCGCCATAAAGATGGGAATCAGCGGAGCCGCCACCAACAGAATGAATGCAGCAATCCAGGAAAGAGGAAAAACGACGACAAGTATCGCCAGCGGAACAATGGTGGAGCGCAGGCGTGCGGGACGATAACGAGTGAGATAAGGGACGACTGCTTCCGCCTGTTCGGCTATGACACTCGCGGCCAGACCCGATGCAGGTCGTTGCGCGTCCAGCGGAGAACGCACCGCCAGCGACAATGCCACGCGTTCACGTAATTGCGACAAGTCAGCACGCGCCGTTTTAAAAACACGGCGCATACCCCACGCATCACACAGCGCACGCAGCACACCAAGTATGAAAATCAGAGAAGCAGGAAGGTATATAGAGGCGAGTCCATCGCCGTCAGCCAGGCGCTGCAATGCATAAGCAAGCAGCGCTGCCTGCGGCAACCACAGCAATGATGCAAACGCTTGCAGCAAACTCCCGACATCAATCCCTTTACCGGATCGCAATCGAAGGAAAGCGGCTGGAGTAGTTCGCATAGTGCCTTGCATTTTTGCGCATTGCCACGTCATTGCGTAACAACACGTGCTTCATTGCATCGGATCCGATGAGATTGATGACAGCATACGCCTAGGCGAGCGTTGTAGACAGTATCAGATAGATCTGTAATTAGCCGTAGCAGATTTTCGGCCGGTGAATAAGCGTTGCTTGGTCGCGCGAAAAATGGATCAAAAACTGGTATTGCTGGTGTACACATCATGCCGAGCATTATCCGGCATCGAATATTTGGCTTCTTGCGCTATATCAAATTTATGCTCGATTTATCTGATCGCCTGCATCACAGCTAGCTGGAGAGAGGCAAGTCTGCAAGCATATCAACATGCTCAACGAGGAAATCGATAAACACCCTCGCCCGCGTACTCTGATTGCGTCGGTTCGGGTAGTAGACGAACAAATCTGCCGAAGGCAAGACAAAATCGGGCAAGACAATTTTCAGCCGACCGCTCTTCACATACTTCGCCAAATCCCATTCGGATCGAATCAGGATGCCATGCGCATCCAGCGCCCAACCCAGAACGATATCGCCGTCATTGCTGGATAGTGCACTCTGCACCTTGACGACTTCGCTATTGCCCTTGTGCGTGAAACGCCAGATACCGGCTGCTTCATCATTCTGGCGATGCGTAATACAACGATGCTTGCTTAAATCAGCCAACGTCTTGGGTGTGCCGTGACGTTCCAAATAAATCGGCGATGCGCATAGAAATCGGCGATTGGACATGATCTTACGCGCATTGAGACGCGTATCCGGCAAGTCGCCGAAGCGTATCGCCAAATCAAAGCCGCTCTCCACCAAATCGATGGGCTTGTCTGTCACTTCGAACTGTACTTCCACATGCGGATACAGTTTGGCGAATTCAGACACCAGCGGTGCAATGGCGGTACGACCGAAACCCAGAGTCGCATTGACGCGCAACAGTCCGCGAGGTGTGGAACCACCCGACGACACCGCGTCTTCCATTTCCTTTACTTCTTCCAGAATTCTGGTCGCATAACCCAGATAGGTTTCGCCTTCGCTGGTGAGACTGATGCTGCGTGTCGTCCGGTTGATGAGCCTGACGCCGAGCCGTGCTTCCAGTTGCGCCAGTCGTTTGGTTGCCGCCGGCGGCGTGATATCGAGCGCGCGTGCAGCAGCCGAGAGATTGCCGTGGCGGGCAATCAGCACAAAGAATTCAAGTTCGGATGAGATGTCAGTTTTCACTGGGGGTGAATAGTTATATGACTTGCGGTGAATTATAAGTACGCGTTCTGCGAATAAGCTAGCGCTTTCCATATTCCACATCGACCAGACGCGATGTTTTCAGGAGACCCACATGAGAATAGTTGAAATCCGCGAAAAGACTTTACCGATTAGCTCCCCGATACGCAATGCATACATAGACTTCAGCAAGATGACGCTGAGTTTGGTTGCTGTCATTACCGACGTCATCCGTGACGGTAAACCAGTCGTCGGCTACGGTTTCAACTCGAATGGTCGTTACGGTCAGGGCATGCTGATGCGCGAACGCTTCATTCCGCGCTTGATGGAAGCTGATCCTGCTTCTCTGGTCAACGATGCCGGTGACAACCTCGATCCGCACAAAATCTGGAACACGATGTTCACCAACGAGAAACCAGGCGGCCACGGCGAACGTTCCGTCGCCATCGGCACCATCGATATGGCGGTATGGGATGCAGTCGCCAAAATTGAAGGCAAGCCGCTATTCCAGTTGCTGGCTGATCGTTACGGCAATGGTCAGCCAGATCGCAAGATTTTTGTCTATGCGGCTGGCGGCTACTACTACCCGGGACAGGATCACGGCAAGCTCAAGGATGAGATGCGCAGCTACATCGACCGCGGTTATACCGTCGTGAAGAAGAAAATCGGTGGTGCATCTCTGGACGAAGACTTGCGTCGCATCGACTCCATCCTGAGCGTACTAGGTGATGGTCAAAAACTCGCGGTCGATGCGAATGGTCGTTTCGATCTGGATACCGCCATCAAGTATGCGAAGGCTTTATCGCAATACGATCTGTTCTGGTATGAAGAAGCCGGCGATCCATTGGACTTTGAATTGCAGGCGACCTTGCGCAACTATTACGACAAACCGATGGCGACCGGGGAAAACCTGTTCTCTATGCAAGATGCTCGCAACCTGATTCGCTACGGCGGCATGCGTGCGGATCGCGATTGGCTGCAATTCGATTGCGCGTTGAGTTACGGCTTGGTGGAATACCTGCGTACGCTGGATATGCTGCATGAGCACGGCTGGTCGCGCAAACGCTGCATTCCGCACGGCGGCCATCAAATGTCGCTGAATATTGCGGCAGGCCTGGGCTTGGGTGGCAACGAGTCGTATCCTGATTTATTCCAACCTTACGGCGGCTTCCCGGATGGTGCCAAGGTCGATAACGGTTACATCACCTTGCCGGACTTACCCGGCATCGGCTTTGAAGGCAAAGCTGATCTGTATAGCGAAATGCAAAAGCTCTCTGCTTAAACATCCGTACAAAACAAAACGCCGACACTCATCATGTCGGCGTTTTTTCAATCAAGCTTGCTGTACTCCTCGCAGAATCAAGCCAATCCGCCATTCGCGCGCAATACCTGTCCGTTGATCCAGCCGCCATCCTTGCCAACCAAGAATGAAATTGTCCCAGCAATATCATCAGGCTGACCGAGGCGTTGCAGCGGCGGCATATTGGCGAATTGCTGTATCTGCGCTTCTGTTTTGCCATTAAAGAATAATTCCGTTGCAACCGGTCCCGGTGCAACAGCATTGACGGTGATATTGCGACCGCGCATTTCTTTCGCAAAGATCGGCGTCAACACTTCCACTGCCGCCTTGCTGCCGCTGTAGACCGCATAGTTAGGCAAGTTCATTACCACCGTCGTGCTGGAAAAATTCACCACCCGACCGCCATCATTCAAACGCGTCGCTGCTTCACGCAAGGTGTTGAACGTGCCACGCACATTGATGCTGAAAGTTTGCTCGAACATTTCATCGCTGCTTTCTGCCAACGAGGCCGTTTTCAGAATGCCGGCGTTATTGATCAGCACATCAACCTTGCCCAGCTTTTGTTCAGTTTCATCAAACAGGCGACGCACATCTGCCGCCTTGGACACATCGGCTTGGACGGCGATGGCTTGATGTTGGTCTGCCGCCAGTTTCGCAACCAGCGCATCAGCCTCTGTTGCGCTATTGGCGTAGTTGATAACGACGGCAAAGCCGTCATGCGCGAGACGCTCTGCGATTGCTGCACCTATGCCGCGTGATGCACCGGTAATGATGGCTACTTTTTTGGCTTGCTTAGTCATGATGCTTTTCCTCAAAATGTTGGTATGGACGGATTGTGCGACAAACCACAAAAAAGATAATCAGGCTAAAATCGACTTCATTATTCGAATTTCGATAACAATCAAAAGGCCAGCTCATGGATCGATTTCAGGAAATGCAGATTTTTGTGCGCATCATGGAACGCCGCAGCTTCACCAAAGCGGCGGATGATCTGCAACTACCACGCGCCACTGTCACCAATGCGATGAGCCGATTGGAAGAACGCCTAGGCGCGCGTTTGCTCAATCGCACGACGCGGCAAGTGACACCGACGCTGGATGGCGATGCCTATTACGCACGCTGCGTGCGTCTGCTGGCCGATGTGGAAGAAGCGGACAGCGCTTTCCACAATGCTGCGCCCAAAGGCTTGTTGCGCGTTAGCTTGCAAGGCACTCTGGCGGCGCACTTCGTCGTTCCTGCCCTGCCGGACTTCCTCGCACGTTATCCCGATATCGAATTGCACATCGACGTAAGTGATCTGCTGGTCGATTTGGTGCGCGACGGTATAGATTGCGTATTACGTGGTGGCAATCCGCAAAGCTCCTCCTTGATCGGCCGCAGGGTTGCGTTGCTAGAACAAGTCACCTGCGCCAGCGCTACTTATCTGGCCAAGCACAAACCCATACGCAACATCGCAGATCTCGCCGAACACAAAGCGGTCAATTACATATCCAGCTCTACCGGCAAACCTTATCCATTTGAATTTACTGTGAACGGCAAAGTCGAGCTAATCGACATTCCCAGCGCTGTGTCCGTGACCGGTGCAGAGATTTATACTGAATGCGCGATCGCCGGATTGGGATTGATCCAAGTGCCGCGCTATCACATCATTCCTCAATTAGAATCCGGCATCTTGAAATCCGTATTACCAAAATCTCCACCGCCATTGATGCCGATCAGCGTCTTGTATCCACATAATCGACAACTGTCTCCGCGTGTGCGCATCTTCGCAGAATGGTTGAAGGAAATATTCGAGCGCGCCTTACCACCGCAGAAACAATAAGCAAACGCAGGCCAATAACAGACATGACGCATGAGCGATAACGAGCTGCACGGCCTATCATTAGCTAGCAACGCATTACATACTGGAGAAACTAGTGTCATCACACGAACTGTGCACCGATGAAGAAGTCACGCAATTGGTGCATGCCTTTTATGCCAAGGTGAGACGCGATGCCGTGCTCGGCCCCATCTTCAACGGTCATATCGACGACTGGAATCATCATCTAGCCAAACTAGTCGACTTCTGGTCATCGATACTGCGCGGCACCGGCCGTTATAGCGGTACGCCTATGCAAAAACATATCGCGTTGCATCATCTGGATCCGGCACTGTTTCAACGCTGGCTGGCACTGTTCAAGGAAACTCTCAATGAGCAACCGAATCAAGCCATGAGCGAACGCGCTTATGCTTCCGCTCAGCGCATCGCGCAAAGTCTTTGGTACAGCTATCAAATGAACCGTCAGCCGGATGCACTGCCGACTGATCTGGATTTCTCTCAAGGTTGACTGTTGCGACTTGCACAAGAAGTATGTGCCGCACAGGCTTGCCAGCGTCGTAAAAAAACAGCACTCACCTACAACCGACGATAAAAACCGGTTCTGTTTTTACGTCTTCATGTAATAATAACGATTCTCATTTACACAAAATCAAGGACTTGCCGCATAAACTAGGCAAGCCTCGGAGAGTCGCTGTGCCCATCCATCCTTCATCGTCTGCCGTTTTAGAAATGCTGTATGTCGAGCATCAGCCGTGGCTGCTGTGTCGACTGCAGCGCCGCTTGTCCAGCCGTGCCGATGCGGAAGACGTCACCTCGGAAACCTTCGCCCAGGTTGTAGAGAGCAAGGACGTTGCGACGATAGCTGAACCGCGCGCCTTTTTGACGACGATCGCCAAGCGCATCCTCTTTCATCTATGGCGTCGGCAGGATCTGGAAAAAGCCTATCTGCAATCGCTGATGTTATTGCCGGAAGCCGTCGCCCTGTCACCGGAAGAACGCGCAGTTCTGCTGGAAGCCATAGAACAGATAGACCGCGCACTCGACGCACTCCCGCTGCCAGTCAAGAAAGCATTTCTCTACAGCCGTCTGGATCGCCTGACCTACCCAGAAATCGCCGAAAAATTAGGCGTCTCACTCGCCACGGTAGAACGCTACATGAAGCGCGCGCTGCTGCAATGCCTGCAATGGGCGCCATGAATCCAGCCAGCCATCACGCGTCAGCCGCACACGATCAGCTGCTCCATACTGCCGTAGATTGGCTGATCCGCTTTGAATCGGACACCTTGAGCGAGGCTGATCGTCTGGCCTTTGAGCATTGGCGTACTGCCGATCCGGCACATGAAATGGCATGGAATCGGGTCGCTGGTTTGTTGGACGATTCATTAAGCATCGTGCGCGATGCCGGCCTGAGCGCACCGGGACAAGTCCAGGCAACGCAACGCACTCTGCTCGGCACCCGTCGCAGAAAATTCCTGCGCGGTGCGCTGGTGTTCGCCGGCTTGGGTGGTGCTTCGGCCATCGTCGCCAATCGCAGTATGCCCATCAGTCAACTCATGGCCGATCTGCGTACAGGCACGGGGCAAAGACTAACGTTTAGCTTGTCCGATGGCAGCAGCGTCGAGCTGAATGCACGCTCTGCAGCGGATATCGACTTCAATCAAGACACACGGCAATTGCATTTGCGTGAAGGCGAGTTGATCGCTACCGTCGCGCCGGATGCGCAACGTCCGTTTATCGTTCGCACCAGTCAAGGCACGGTACAAGCCTTGGGTACGCGTTTTCTGGTCAGTCAACGCGCTGCGCAATCGCAAGTCGTTGTACTTGAACACAGCATAGACTTACGCACGCACGATGGTCAGCAAATGCGCATGCGTGAAGGCGAAGGTGCTTTGTTTACCTCGGCACAAATCGAGCCCATCGCCGGTAATGCCGTCGCGCGTGCCGCCTGGTCGGACGGCATGCTGGCTGTCGAGAATGCCACGCTGGCCGAAGTCGTCGATGCCTACAAGCCTTATTACAGCGGCTTGATACGACTTTCACCAGCCGCTGCAGAGTTGCGCGTGTTCGGCGTCTTCCCGCTAGACGATCCCGGCCATGCATTGCGCACCTTGACGTACACCTTGCCGCTGAAGATGCAGCACTACGGTAATTGGTTGATTTCCATCGACATCAAACAGGCATAGCAATTAATTTTAAAAAGCATGAGGGGTTTTTCCGTTTCGTTCCACATGGTTATTGAAAACAAACCAAAAGGGACCTTCTCATGCAGCACATACATACCTCTCGTTTGAAACTAAGTCGTATCGCCTTCGCTGTTGCCATCGCCTGTACGCAAGCCAGTGCATGGGCACAAAGCGCCAGCCCAGCCTCCACCGCCAACGCAGTTCAACTGAATATTCCGGCCGGACCATTGAGCACCACGCTGACTCGCATCGGCCAGCAAAGCGGTCGCACTATCGTCGCCGATCCAGCTTTGATCGCCGGACATCAGGCAGCCGCAATCAATGGCCGCCTGTCAGCCGATGAAGCGGTACGACAAGCACTCAGTAGCAGCGATCTGACAGCAGAAACGATCACCAACGGCGCCTTGCATATTCGACGCAAGACAGCGGCTGAAATCAGTGCAGCATCGATTCCTTCAGTGCCTGACATCATGCCAACCGTCGTCGTGACAACAGAACGCTCCGGCAGCGGCTTGATGCAACCGACGCGACAAGTCACCGTGATCGAAGGACAGGAACTGGCAGATTTGCGCGCCACTTCGCCTAATCTGGGCGCAATGCTGACCAAGAGCGTACCCGGCTTATCAGATTCCAGTCGCAACCTCACCGACTTTGGACAAACACTGCGTGGACGCAATGCGCTGATACTGGTCGATGGCATCCCGCTCAATACCAATCGCGATTCATCACGCAATCTGGTCAACATCGATCCCAGCCGCATCAATCGCATCGAAGTCCTGCGCGGGAGTAATTCGATCTACGGCAGCGGCGCAAGCGGTGGCATCATTTCCGTCACAACGCGCCCTGTTGGCGGCGAACCCGTTGCAGAAACCACGATATCGATGGATGCCGCGCTATCCAAGCTGACAAGCAAAGGTTTGGGTGCGCAGGTACAACATTATTTTTCCGGTAAAGGCGATGTCGTCGATTATGAAGTGGACACATCTTATCGCCGCATAGGCGGTTCCTACGATGCACACGGCGATCGCATTGCGCCGGATGCAAGTCAAGGCGATCTATTCGATTCCAACACTTACAGCTTGGGTGGCAAGATGGGCTTCCGTATCGACGCCAATCAGCGACTGCAACTTGCGGCCAGCTATCTGCGCGCAAAACAAGACACCGATTACGCTAGTGATCCTGCAGTTTCCGCAACGCCGATAGGCAGCACTACGGCGCGTGCCATTAAAGGTCTACAACTGGCGAATCAGAACGAAGTAGAAAATACTTTGCTCAGCCTTAATTACGAACACAAAGATGTCTTGGGTGGCTCGCTATCTGCACTTGTCTATGGTCGCGATAACTTCACGCGCTTTACACCTTTCGATGCGCGTAAATCAAGCATCACTCGTGGCCAAAACATCGATCAAGTCATGCAGAACAACAAGGTATTCGGTGGTCGTCTGACCTTGGATACACCGTTAGGCAGCAAGGAAGATACACGTCTGGTATGGGGAGCAGACTTCATACAGGAACGTAGCAATATGCCTATCGATGTATTCGATCCGGCCGCCTACGATGCCAGCGGTGGTCTTGTATTCCGCAAGATAGGTCAGAAAATTTTTCTTCCGTGGACCACGACACGCAGCATCGGTGCTTTCGCTCAATTGCAACACAAACTCAATGAACAATGGTCTATCGAAGGTGGCTTGCGTTACGAAAGAGCAAGTGCATCCTTCAATGACTTCCAGCCCTTGTCGCAATCCAAACTCACCAATCCCGCCACGATCCAAGGTGGTAAGGTTAGCTACGACGCGCTGATGCACAACGCAGGCATCGTATTCAAACCTGTCAAAGGTCAGGAGTTTTATACATCGGTCAGCCAGGGTTTTGATTTGCCAGACATCGGTCTGCAAGTGCGTAATGCTGGAGCCGGCTTCAACATCAACTCTTCCCAGTTGGAACCGGTTAAAACCGACAACTATGAAATGGGCTGGCGTGGCCGCTTTACGAACACGATGGCATCGCTGGCGCTGTTCCGTTCCACCTCTGATCTGGGGGCCGTACAGTCTTTCAACAATGGCTTGGTACTGACGCGCACCAGCGAAAAAATCAACGGCGTAGAAGCAACTGTCGATCACTACAGCGATGATGAAAAATGGGCGAGCGGCGCTACCTTCACATGGATGCAAGGTCGCGAGCTGCCACAGAACGCAACGAAAACACAGCAAATGAGCGGCTACCGCATCCCACCCGTCAAAATCACCGGCTATGTGCAATATCAACCAAATGAACGCTGGAGCAATCGCGCGCAACTGACCTGGTTCGGTTCCAAGGATTATCGTTTGGCCAATGGCATAACGCAGCTCGGCAGAGCCGATGTCAAAAGCTATTACACCGTCGATGTCGTCAGCCGTTACAAGCTGGACAAACATGATTCCATCACGATAGGCGTGCAGAATCTGTTCAACAAATACTATCTGCCGCTGTATAGCCAACTCATCCGTAGCGGCAACAACAATAGTCGTTTGCCAGCGACAGGCGCGACATTATCTGTCAGCTATACACATCGTTGGTAAGTCGCAGCAGACAAAAAATCAGCAGCGATAAACGCTGCTGATTTTTATGATTCAACCCGCCCCTATCTTCTACGCGCAGTAAACACTTGTCGCAGCACCCGCGGCGCAATGCTGATCGGCAATGACATGTGATCCTCATCCGGCTGCAAATAAAAAGCGGTACGCAAACCCCAGCGTGATAACGGTTGCAAGCGTTGCTCCAGAGCCTGAGGTTCTTGAATACTCTGCGGCGTCTCTCTATCTCCCACCAGCAATAGCACGCTTTGATTTCTGGTATCCCATAGACCTGCTTCTACCTGCTCGATGAAATGACGTTCCTGTTTCAGCAGATAGTTATCGTTCCACCACAACGATGGACTAGCCGCGACGTAATGACTAAAGAGCGTCGGACGCGTAAATAGTGCATGCATCGCGAACATGCCGCCGAAAGAATGACCGAACAGACTCAACTGTTGCGGATTGACCGGATAACGACGCTTGATCTCATCAATAATCTTTTGCAAGGTATCGAGAAATTCATCATCGCCACCCTGTGGAGGAGTATTGCGCTCCGGCGCAACAGCCGGAGAGAAATCATAAGAGCGCCGCAAAAAATCATGCGGCGTTGTTGTTGGATAGCCGATACCGACAATGATGGCTTCCTCAAAGGAGGCCTGCACACGCCGTGCCTCATGGAATGCGGCGAAATACGCATTGGCATCCAGCACGAAGAGCACAGGATGCCCATCGCGTGGAATCTTCTTGCCAGCCGGCTCGCTAATGAAGAGGTGGTAAGGCCGATCAGCGGACGGCCCTCCCATGAATGTAAGCTGCCGCGTTCCCGACAGCTTGACCTCCTGTGCCGAGACCTCCACGGTCATCAATAAGCCGAGCACCAACAGGCTGCACCCAAGCATGGAGAAGCGCCATGCAGCGCTTCGTTTTTTACCAGGCATAGGACAAGGTGGCGAGCACGATACGTTGTGAACCGTAATAGCAACTACCGTTTGGACACGTCGTCACATATTTCTTGTTCGTCAAATTGCTGATGTTCAATGCCAGATTCCACTGTGCGTCTATCTTGTAGCGCAAGGCCATATCAAGCACTGTGTAGGACGGCACTTCCGCGAGGTACTTGCTATCGCTGTACGTCGGCCCCATATATCGCACACCCATGCCCGTACTCAATCCAGGTATCGACGAGGCGCGATAGTTCAGCCAGAGCGCAGCATTCTGCTTTGCCACATCGAGTGGACGACGACCGGCATTACCGTCTTCGCTACGCGTAATCTCTGCATCCAGATAGGTGTAGCTTGCAACGACGTCTAGTTGACGCATCAGATTGGCTTTGAATTCCAACTCCAGGCCACGCGTACGCACTTCGCCTTCAGCCCTTTGGTAGTTGTCGCCGCAATCCGGCTTATTCGACACTTGACATGTATTCGCGACATCCTTGGTTAGTACATTGGTTTTACGTAAATCAAAGACCGCCATGGTAAACAGCGCGTCCCAATCCTGTGGCGCGTACTTCAAGCCAACTTCATACTGCTTCCCTTGCGAAGGTGCGAAAGTCACATCGCCGTAACCCCTGCCAACATTGGGAAGAAACGATTCGCTGTAGCTAAAATACGGAACGATGCGTGGGTTATACAAATAGGAAACGCCCAGACGATAAGTGCTCGCACTATCCTTTTGCTCCTGTTGCGT
This sequence comes from Herminiimonas arsenitoxidans, assembly GCF_900130075.1. Classification (NCBI taxonomy): domain Bacteria; kingdom Pseudomonadati; phylum Pseudomonadota; class Betaproteobacteria; order Burkholderiales; family Oxalobacteraceae; genus Herminiimonas; species Herminiimonas arsenitoxidans. The sequence goes on along the minus strand of NZ_LT671418.1, from coordinate 338,235 downwards.
CATTGCGAGCAAATTATTTGTTTCCTGCCGCACTTCGTCCCGACGCGCGCCTAGAGTGACACGCCATTTTTCTCCCAGATCGATCTGATCCTGCAAATAGATACCCGTTTGTCTGAGCTTGGTTTGCGTACTGCCGCTAGGACTGGCTGGCATCGTGATAGGAGTGTCATAAACGGGCGCCGTTATGTCGAGGGCAGGAATAGCGAACGATAAAAAGCTATCCTGATGAGTGCGTACATTGTAGCTATCCAGCCCAAGCAAAAGCTTGTGCCGCAAGCCGCCAAAATCGACTTGTCCCTGCATGCGATTATCCACCGACCATTGTTCGGTATGCTCCTTCGCCGCGTACAAATAGCGGGACATCATGTTGTTCTGCAAGTCATAACCGGTTACTGAACGGTAGTCCACATCATTTTCTGCATAGCGGAAGTTCTGACTGAACGTCCATTGATTATCAAACGTATGCTCCAATTGATAACCCAACATAGCCTGACGCTGGTGCATGCGGTCGAAACCAGGCACACCCGAAGTGATATTGGTCGAAGCACCATACGGCACTTGGTAGGGATGGAATTGGCTACCGCGTTTGTCTTTCTGAAATTCCGACAGTATCGTGAAAGACGTTCTGCCATTGGGCTTCCAGGTCAATGACGGTGCCAGATAAATCCGATCATCAGGTTGTTTGGCACCATTGCTGTACGCATACGGGGAGTTGCTCTCACGCAGCAAGACAGGCAGGCGATACAAGAGCGTGCCATCTTCATTAAGTGCACCGCCAATATCAAGACCCAGCTGTTTGCGGTCGTTACTTCCCGCTTGCAATTGAATGTTGCGCACACTGTCAGCAGTAGGTTGTTTACTGACCGCATTAACGACGCCACCTACATCGCCTTGTCCATACAAAACTGAAGCTGGCCCTCTCAGCACCTCTATGCGTTCCAACCCGAACGGCTCTGTATTGAATACGGCGAAACCGCTGTTATAAAAACGCAAGCCATTGAGATACTGCCCAGAGTACATCGTGCTGAAACCACGTAACTTGATGTAGTCGAAACCGCGCGGGTCCACACCATAACTTTCAGTGATGACGCCCGGCGTGTAACGCAAAGCTTCCATCAGGTTTTGCGTGCCTCTATCCTGCATTTCCTCTCGGCTGATGACAGAAATTGACTGCGGTGTTTCTATGATGGGGGTGTCTGTTTTGGTCGCCGTCGTGCTGCGCTTGGCGACGTAACCCACATCTTCCTGCACACCCGCTCTGACGTGCACTTCCGGCAACGTCGCTTCCGTACTGTGCAGTTGCGACACAGGAATTTTTTTCAACGTATAAGCGTTACCGGAACTGGCCGCTATCGCCAAACCACTGCCCTGCAATAAAGCATCAAACCCTTGCTTGATGCCGTATGTACCCTTGATACCCTTGGTGGTTTTACCGGCCGTCAATTCCGGTTCGAAAGAAAGCAGTACGCCAGCCGTTTGCGCAAAGGTATTCAGCGCCTGTGTCAGCGGACCGGCTGGAATATCGTAAGCACGGCTTGCCGCAGCTGATTCGGTGCTGGCTGCTTGTGCGTATGCAGCGCTCGATACAAGTGCGGTTGCGCTGACTGATACGGCCAGCAAAAGATGTACAGCAGCAGCCAAGGGCTTTTGCTTGAAGAGTGCTTGATGCATTGAAAGAGTCCTCCTGTTTGATGTCTTCATAAGTGATGACGAAGCAAAAGACAGGAGGGACAGTGAACGGCAAAAAAATTTATTTAAGCGGGGCCACCGTTACAAATAAAGGGGTGTATTGCTTGACGCGAATCGGCGTGGTTGCCACCAGTATCGACAGCGTACGGTCGGTGTCATCCAGCGCATACACGCCGGATACACGTAGATCGGCAATCTCGTCAGCATTGAAGAAGATGCGTCCGTAGCGATAGCGCGCCAATTCTTGCAGCACTTGCGCCAGCGGTTGATTGTCAACCACCAGCATGTGCTTGCTCCATGAAGCAGAAGCTTCGGCATTGACCATGCTCGGCGCTTGCACTGCATCCGGCGTGACCACGGTTTGCTCGCCCGGCTTCAGCGTGACGCATGCGGGCACTTTGGCAGCGCACGCTTCCACCGTCGATTCGATGACGGTAACGCGCGTGCCCTCTGCTTCGCGCTTGACCAGATATTGCGTGCCGAGTGCACGTGCCGTGCCGTGTTCAGTTTCGACGATAAATGGTCGTTCACTGTCCTTCGCCACTTCGACCAGAATTTCGCCCTGCTGCAAGGTGATGCGACGCTGCTTGCCGCTGTAATCAACATCGATTGCGGAATGTGTATTGAGCGTAATGCGGCTGCGATCATCCAGCTCAATCACACGCTGTTCACCGACTGCCGTACGATAGTCGGCCAGCATGTATTTCGCTGGTGCTGTTTGCAGAGCAGTCCATACACCAAATACCCCAAGGCAAAACGCCAGCGCTTGTGCAGCCACTTTCTTGCGCTTGGCTGCACCAGACCTCAATGCCTTGTTCAAGGCGATAGTCGCTGGCTTGGCATCCACGTCATCGAAGCGCGCCCATAGTTTTTCCATGCGCGCATAAATTTCCGCATGGCGGATATCCTGCGTACGCCAGTATTCAAAGTTGGTGTAATCCTCGTTCACAGCTTCGCCGGAATGCAGATGCGCATGCCATTCTGCGGCGCACGCGATGATATCGGCATCGCTATCTGCTGCGCGCATATTGTCGATTTGAGGCGGTATGTATTGCGTAGCAACGCCGGAAGCAGTCAGACTCATGCTGTCGGCTCCTCTGCATAAACGATCTGGTAACAGTGCACCATCGCGCGTGCGATGTATTGCTTGATCATGCTGCTGGAGACGCCGAGTTGAGCTGCGATTTCGGGATAAGTCAGATTGTCGAGGCGACTCAGCATAAAAGCCTGACGCGCTTTCTCCGGCAGGTTTTCCAGCATCTGTGCAATCAGCGTCAAGGTTTCTACCGTTTGCAAATGCTGTTCCGGCGATACCGCGTGCGCATCTTCTTGCAACAATGCCAGCGCATCCATATACGCCTGCTCGACCTTGCGTCGCCGTACTTCATCGATAACCAGACGCGTAGCTGTCGTCGTCAGATAAGCGCGCGGTGTCTTGAGTACAGACAGCTCGAACGGCACCGACAACAAACGAAAGAAAGTATCCTGCGCCAAATCCGCCGCACTATGCGGGCAAGACAACTTCTTGCGCAACCACGCATGCAGCCAGCCGTAGTGCTCGCTGTACAAGGTGTGCAAAAGATCGTGCTGACTGGGATTGGAAGCAGAAGGCATGAAAACTGGATGAAGAATCAACAACTCAACTGATAATGATTCTCATTATCACATTACTTATTATTTCTTGCCACATCCAATTTGTAACTTTGCGATGAACTGTTGTTTTCTCCTCTTTTTCATGCAGAGCGAATCATCAAGTAAAGTCTGATCTTTCACCCTGAGCCAAGCTACTCACTTCTAGGGCTTGCCTTGCGCCCTCTGTGACTTCAAAGAAAAATGCCCCAATGATTAGTCATCACTGGGGCATTTTTAAATGAGTCATGGTTACCAACGATAACTGGCTGTTGCAACCGCCTTGCGTGGTTCGCCGTAATAACACACGTCGATGCAATTGGTGACGTGCACCTTGTCCGTCAAATTCGTGATATTGAACGCATAGCGCCAATGGCCAACCTCATAAGCGACCATCGCATCCAACAAGGTAAAGGCTGGAACCTTGACGTCCATATACGTCCCAACTGTAGAGCCGACATAGCGCACACCAGCTCCAGCCTTCAAACCAGGCATACCCAATGCGTGGAAGTTGTAATCGCCCCATGCTGAAAACTGATTGTAGGGAACCGCACCTGTACGCTTACCAACATCGCCGGCATCGTTGCTACGTATGGTACGTGCATCGGTATATGCATACGCGGCGACAAGACCGAAGCTTCGGGTGACTTGTACTTTCGCTTCCAGCTCCAGTCCGCGAGAACGTACTTCACCGGCTTGCACTTGATATGCATTGTCCGTCGGATCCGTCGTTGTGACGTTTTGTCGCGTGAGTTGATACACCACAGCTGACAATAAGGTATTGCTACCCTTCGGCTGATAACGTACGCCCACTTCATACTGGCGACCGGTAGTTGGATCGAACCGATTACCCGCTCTATCGCTACCGGATTGTGGCTGGAAGGATTCGCTCCAGCTCACAAAAGGTGCAAGACCGTTGTCGGCCAGATAGACCAAACCCGCGCGTCCGCTGAATGCACTTGATTTTTCATCCTTCCAGTTTTCCGGACCAAAAAGTGGTGACCTACCGTTCTTCGCTTTGTCCTGACGTCCACCCAACAGCACAACCCATTTGTCGTCTATCTTGGTCTGATTCTGCAAATACGCACCAGTCAGCCATGCACGCTCCTTGCGCGTACTACCATGCAAAGTTGCAGCACTCGTATAGGGCAAACCATAAACTGGATTGTAGAGATCCAGCGATGATGCCGTTTGTCGCCACCGTTCAGATTGATGCTCCTGCTTGGTATGATCAAGACCTACGAGCAAGGTATTAGTTGCCTCACCCATTTTCCATTTGTATTCAAGCGATACATCCAATGCGAGGGCCGATGATTTATCTTCACGACGGGATTCAGCATAGCGTTTCACTGTACGCATGCTGGCATCTTCAAACACATTGTCGTCCGGCCAAGTAGCCGGCATCGAGGTGGATGCCTTGAAGAAGGAAACGTTATTGCGCAAGCGCAAGGTATCCGAGAAAGCATGCTCGAAAATATAACCGATGGATTCAATCGTGCTCACATAACGATCGCGATCCGGCTCACCCAGATAGCGATTAACTGGAATGCGGCCATTCGGATTAGGCAAAACTGTACCAGCTGCCGGGAAGCCGAAGACGTACTTGCTCTTGCTCTTCTGATAGTGACTCAGCAGTGTCAACGATGTATCCGCAGATGGTTGCCATTTGAGCGCAGGCGCAACATAGATACGATCATCGGGGACGAAATCGACGAAAGTATCGCTATCGCGTTTCAAGGCCGTCAAACGATACGACCACACACCGTCGTCCGTCAGTGCGCCACCCAGGTCGGCAGAAATTTGCTTGCGGTTATAACTTCCCACTTCCATATTTACTTCGCGCAAAGTCTCTGTCGTCGGCCGCTTCGTTACCGTGTTGATGATGCCACCTGGTGCTGCACTCCCATACAAAACAGAAGCCGCGCCTTTAAGCACTTCGATACGCTCCAGGCCATAGACTTCCTGCTTACCGTTAAAGGCATTGACCATGTACTTCATGCCATCGCGATAAAGACTGCCTTCAATTGCATCCGCGCCGAAGCCGCGTATGTACAAACGATCTGCGGTACGGTCATTGCCTTCAGAACGAAACACGCCGGCGGTATAAGCCAGTGCATCAGTCAAACTCTGTGGTTTCGTAACTTCCATTTCCTGCGCCGTCACAACAGAGATAGATTGCGGCGTCTCGATAATGGAACTATCCATCTTGGTACCGGTTGCACTGCGCTTGGCAACGTAACCGTGCGCCGAGCCGCTTGCATCTTCCTGCGCACTCCCTCTGACCTTTACTTCCGGCAAGGTAGACACTGTTCCAGCCGGAACCGGACGCAAATTCAAGGCACCGCTACCAGTCACGAATAACTCCAGACCACTACCTTGCAAAGCCTGACGATAAGCTTGTTCGGCACTCATTTCACCTCGCACTGCAGGTGCACTACGACCTTGCATCTGTTCGGGTTGAATGGAAATGATCTGCCCGCTCTGGCGGGCAATTCTGGTCAGCGTGGCATCCAGTGGTCCGGCCGGAATATCGAATGCCTGCGCTACAGACTTGCTGCTTTGAGCCAGCGCAGTCTGTACCAACAAGGGTGAGCTCACGGCAAGGCAGACCGCCAGAACTGACGGGCGCAGCCAGAGTGAAGATGTTTTAACGACAGGTTCCAAGATAATTCTCCGTAATAACAAACGAGATAAACAATGGGTTTCATCTGGTTTGTGCAACGAAGAGAAAAAAGTGACAGGGCTGATGGCAGATTATTTAAAAAAATATTTTCAGCCGGGTTACAAGCAAGACTTCAAGAGGAAGGCACGGGACTCAACATCTCGATGCTGACCCAATAATCGGTGCGACGGCGAATTGCAATCGGCAATGTCTCAGCCAATGCAGCCAAAGTCCGTCCACTATCATCCAGCGGGAAGGTCCCCGTTACGCGCAAGGCACCAGCCTGTGGCGTCAATCGTAAAAAGCCTGAACGATATGGTCTGAGCGCTGCAATCACTTCACTCAGAGGACGATCATGAACTTCAATAAAACCATCCATCCATGCGGCAGCATCGTCGGATGCCGCATCTATAGCATCGATCTGCACTTGATCGAAACGCGCACTTTGTCCTGCAACCAAAGTGCGGCTGGTACCACCCATGGCATCGATTCGTACCGAAGAATGCAAAACAGCGAGGACAGTAGCGCCCTCCTCTTGCCTTACCAGAAAGCGTGTTCCTAGCGCGCGCATGCTTCCTTGCGCACTCTGCACAATGAATGGACGCTGCGCATCAGACGCGACATCGACGATGATTTCTCCGCTGCGTAAATGAATACGGCGCGTCGCCTCATCAAAATCAATATCAGCCGCGCTACGTGCATTCAGCCATATCTGGCTGCCATCGGCCAGTCGTACATGTTTGCGCTGCCCGGTTGCAGTACGCAAGTCTGCCGTCATCGTATTAAGTGGCGTTATACGCTGAGTCAGCAAAGCAGCTCCTGAACCAAGCAGCAACAGAGCCAAGCCATTCCGCAGCAACTTGCGACGCTCAGGCGACTTCAGCAAAGCGCGACGCGCTGAACTACGAACATGAGAAGAAACCGGCAAGGTATCGAAAGCGCCTAGCACTTGTTCCAGATGACGAATGGCAGCATCGTGACGTACATCCTGCAGGCGCCAGCGCTTGAAGGCCTCGTGTTCGACCTGCCCTGCCTCACCCGAGCGCAGACAGATAATCCAATCGATAGCCGCTTCGACAATTGGATCGTTGGAGACAGGTGCTGCCGTGTGAGAAGCAAATGCATTCATGCCGGCAATACCGCTGCGTAACAGCAAGTCAGTGCCTGCGCCATGTATTGACGCACACGACTGGCCGAGACATTCAACTCGGCAGCAATTTCCTTATAGGTCATGCCATCCAGTTGGCTCATCAGGAAAGCGCTACGCGCCTTGAGTGACAATCCATCCAGCAAGCGATCGATTGCCAGCAAGGTTTCCAATACCAGCGCCTGATCTTCCGGTGATGGCACCACGTCCTCAGGCAATGCTGACAACTCAGCCAGATATGCCTGCTCCAGATCGCGTCGACGCCAAGTCTCGAATACCAATCGACGTGCAATCGTCGTCAAATAAGCTCGCGGCTCACGCACATCAACTAATGTTTCAGGGCGTCTCAGAATTTGCAGGAACGCATCCTGCGCAAGATCCGCTGCCTGATGTGTGCACGATAGTTTCTTGCGCAGCCACGCATGCAACCAGCCGTACTGCTCGCTGTACAAAGTGTGCAAAACATCGTGCTGACTGGAGTGGGAGGCGTGAGACATGAAAACTAGATGAAGAATCAAATAACACTATTGATAATGATTCTCATTATCACATTACTTGTTAGTTCTGACTACATCCAGCTTGCAACTTGACCAAACTTGTTGCGAAGACGGTACATGGAGGACCTCATACTTTGTTCAGAATGACGTGTTGCCCCTCAATTCAGGCTTCTTATAGAAACTTAATAAGCTGCAAGCCACTCTCAGATTGAGTACGGCATCTCACCTTGCCCGTGCCTTCCCTAACGTCTTCTATAGAAAGCGTGCTCCCATGACTACCATCGCCATCGTATTTTTCAGCGGCTACGGCCATACAACCAAGCAGGCGGAAGCGGTTTTTGAGGGAGCGTCATCTGCTCCCGGCGCAAAAGCCAAGTTGTATCAAATCAATCCCGAAGGTGACCTGCCAGAAAGCGCGTGGGAAGAAATCAGCAAAGCAGATGCCATCATCTACGGCAGCCCTACTTACATGGGCGGCCCAGCCTGGCAATTCAAGAAATTTGCTGATGCTTCATCCAAACCGTGGTTCGGACAAGCATGGAAAGACAAGGTCGCTGCCGGCTTCACCAATTCAGCATCGCTGAATGGCGACAAATTTTCTACTATTCAGTATTTCTGGACGCTCTCGCAACAACACGGCCAGATATGGATAGGCACCGGCTTGATGCCGGCCAATACCAAAACACATGGCCCCGATGATGTGAACTGGACTGCAGGTTTCGCCGGCGCTTTGGCAATATCGCCGTCAGATGCCTCGCCGGACGAAGCGCCACGTTCAGGCGATCTGAAAACTGCACGCTTGCTAGGAAAACGTGTCGCGGAATTTGCTACGCGCCTGACTTAATCAACAACTCACACAGCACGTCGTTGATGCTTAACCTCAACTGACAACTGCGTGCTGCATCTCACTGTCGTTCAATTTATTCCCATTCAACAAAGATACTGCTTAAAAAAACGGCTGCCTCAGCAGCCGTTTTCCTCTCCAGATGTACCAACAAACATAACCATCAGAATTTGAAAGTCGCGTTAAGCGTGAGTGAACGAGGGTCACCCGCTTTCACGTAATTTTCGTACTGGAACATCCAGTAGCGCTTGTCAGTCGCGTTATTGATCGCCAGACGGAAGGTCGTGTCATATCCACCGATACGCGTGTCATAGACAGCGCCAAGATTCAACAAGGTATAACCCGCGACCTGAATATCATTACTTGCTCGCAACATCGTGGCTCCGGTGTACTTTGCATTGGCATTCAACTTCAAGCCGGGAACTTGCGGCACGGTATAAGCCAGTTGTGCAGCCACAATCGCTTCTGGTGCTCCCGCCACACGGTTACCCGTACCAACAAGCGCATTTTTATATTCAGAATCCAGCAACATCAAACTGCCGCCCACATTCCAGTTCTTCGCCAGACGTGCTGCGGCACCCAGTTCGAGACCTTGGTAAATAGCCATGCCATCCTGCACAAACACATTCGCACTATTACCGTATTGTGATTTTTTCTCGATACGGAATATCGCGGCAGTTGCACTCCAATCACTTTGCTCTGTTTTGATCCCTACTTCATATTGCTTGCTCTTGAGCGGGTCCAATACGGAACGTTGGTTAGCGTAAGTGAGTCCGACTACGGTTCCAGGCTCCAGCGATTCCATATAACTGGTGTAAGCCATGGTATTCGGCGTCAGTTTGTACATCAGTGCCAAGGTAGGCGTTTTTATACCATTCTGTTTATACGGATCAGACAAAGCTGTGCCGTCAGATTTGTAAGTAGCGTGACTGTAGTTGGTGTAGCGCAAACCAGCCAACACAGACACACGTTCGGACAGTTTTATCGTGTCACTCGCGAAAAGTGCTTTTTGTGTCATATCACCACCACGATACAAACCCAGATCACCTGAACTGTAATAACTATTCGTATTTTGCGATGCGAGGTTTCCAGTACCAATAAGCTGATAAACAGAAATTCGACTGTAGTCGTTCTTCAGCTTCAGCGCTGACGCACCCACAACAACTTGATGCTCGAACGAACCAGTCTGGAATTTACCTTCCAACATGGCTTGCAATTGATTGAATTGATACGACTCACCATAATCAGAGCGAGTATCAGTGTAATTTCCCAAGCTGTCCGTCAAACCAAGAACCGATTCATTGCGTCGCGTTGTGGTTGAACTGTGGCTATAGTTGGCACTGATTTTCCAATCAGGTGTTAACTCGTATTTGAGGCCGGTAGAGTAAAAGCGGAAAGAATTGTCCGCATAGACACCGCTGCCGACTATCGTGCTGTTGTCATTCCTGATCGGAGAAGGAAGTCTGTTGCCAACAAGACCGAAAGTGGTAATCGTTGGCTCCTGCCCAACAGCCTTGCGATCCTGCGCAATGGATTGAAAATCCCATGTCAGCTTATCGGTCAGACGCGCATCCAGTGCCAGCGATAGTGCGTTGCGATTCAGTGAACCATTATTGAATGTCCTGCCTTCTTCATGTGTTGCATTCAGACGATAACCGAACCTGCCGTTTTCACCCACGCGCCCACCGATATCTACATGTTCGCTCAACAAACCTTTGGACGAATAGCCAACGCCCACACTGCGTAAAGGTTCATCCGTTGGTTTTTTGGTGACATAGTTGACCAAACCACCGGGCGAGCCAAAGCCATACATGAAGCCAGTAGAGCCTTTCAGCAATTCGATTTGCTCCATGTGCTCATAAGGCAGCGTCACGACATAACTCAGGAATGGCTTGCCATCGATACGAAAGGAGTTCTGAAAATCCAGCGCCAGACCGCGCACCGTCAAATAAGTAGCCCATGCACCATAAGCGCCGCTGTTGTCCGAGACAGATGCATCGGTAGCGAATACATCACCCAACTTGCTGATCTGCCGCTCGGCGATATCTGCACTGGTTACCACCGTGCTTGAGAAAGGCGTCTCCAGCACTGTGCGATTGCCTAACGCACCGCTATTAACTGGTGCATTGAGATGCTGACCTGTATCTGCAAGCGCCGTACTCGTCACCTTTACCTCTGGCAAAGCACCCGTATCGCGCGCCTCGCTATCTGCTCTCTTGACGACGGTCAGCGTGCCGTTCTCAGTGCGCTGTAAAACCAGCGCATGATCTGCCAATGCACGTTGCACAGCCTGCTCAACACGCAAGTCGCCACGAATTGCTGGTGCGCTCAGCCCCTGCACCAGAGCAGGATCAACAGAAATTGCCGTGCGACTGATGCGCGCGATTTCCAGCAGCGTGATACCCAACTGCCCTGCTGCAATCTGATAGTTGTGAAGTGACGAGGCACGTTCTGTGGTTGATGTCGTTTGTTGCGCACTCTGAGCATAAGCGCCAGTAGATAAAGCCAGCGCGATGGCCAATACGACGGGACGAGGACGCAATGATGAGGTGATAAAGCAATTCATGATCAATTTCCTGGGTTCGTTAAACATGTCTTCAAAGAACATGTGCATCGACGCAGACAAAAGTGATCATCGAATCTGAAAATAAATTTTGGCAAGGCTCAAGCTACATCGATCAACACGAATAAATCGCTATAGCGTGTAATTCGGATCGGCAAGGTTTGCACCAAGGATTCCAGCACCTGATTGGTATTGTCTAGAGGGAATGCACCCAACACCCGCAATTGCGCAGCAGCTGGGGAAACGCGTACAAAGCCAGTTCGATAAGGACGCAGTGCAGCGATTACATCTTCCAAGGATTCATCGTTGACTGACAACATGCCATCCATCCACGCAGCCTTGCCCTCAAGTCCGGCTTGCACAGCACCAATGCCATCACGATCGAACCAGACGGCCTCACCTTCGCGCAAAACGTGCGAATTACCATTGCCTGTGTCATTGCGGGTTGTAATGCCAACCGTATGCTCAAGCACTAATGCAAAACTACGGTCTGCCTCCTGTCGCACCAGGAAGCGTGTTCCCAAAGCGCGTACCATGCCGCAATCAGTCTGCACAATAAAAGGCCGCGCATCCGTTTTGACGGAGGCGACCAATTCACCTTTGCGCAAGCGCACAACACGCGCTACGCCATCGAAATCAACGTCAGCAGCAGAACATGCATTCAGCATCACCGTACTGCCGTCTGGCAAATTGAAAGTCTTGCGCTCACCCGTACCCGTGCGCAGATCAGCAACCAGTGTGGAGACAGAACCATTTTTTACTGCCACTACTCCGACGGCGCTGATAGCACCAAAAGCCAGCAGACCACCCAGCAATTTTCTTCTTGACGCAGAATGTCGTGGATCTGCCACCTGCAAAATGGCCAGCTCCGCCGCTTTGCCATGTCCCGGCACACGTTGACCGACGCTGCGTATCGGCGCGAAAGATCTATCCAACACACCCGCAACCTTGTTCCAGGCATGCTCGTGCTGACTGTCTAAAGATTTCCAGTGCGCGAAGCGCTGATATTCATCTTCGCTGCTTTCACCTGAACGAAACAAAACCATCCAGTCGATCGCCGCATCCAGTGCCGCTTGTGAAATGGTTTGCTGCGAGATCAACAAGGAGTTGCCGTCTACGCACATATTGGAAGAAGGATGACGCATGACTATTCAGCCGCCGTACAACATGCGCAAATCGCCAGCTTCATATACCGACGCACGGTAATGACAGGCATCAAAAGTTGCGCGGCAATTTCGCTATACGTTAGTTCTTGAAGTTGATTCAGCAAAAATACCTGTTTGGCTTTTACTGGAATAGCTGCCAGCGCCCTATCGATTTGCTCCAGTGCTTCAAGCACCAAGGCACGGTCCTCCATGGATGGGGCCACATCTTCAGGCAAAGCGGCAAGTGCTTCGAGGTAAGCGTTTTCCAGATCACGTCGACGCCAAAAGTTGAACAGCACCCGCTTTGCAATCACCGTAATGTAGGCGCGCGGCTCACTCAAATTAGCCGGGTGCATGCCACTCATTAATTGCACGAAAGTATCTTGTGTAAGATCGGCAGCATGATCGCTGCAACCCAATTTGCGACGCAACCAAGTCTGCAACCAGCCTTGATGATCGATATACAACTCGCCCACCGACCGCGATGTGATCATCGCATCAGATTTGATTTCATTCGGATGAAAAACAGTAGTCACAGCAATCCAGTGTAGGCATACGCCTTGCAAATCGGCTGGCTACCGTAAAGGATTGCTTGCCCAGTAAATGAGAATAGTTCTCATTATTTCACTGGATGAGCGACACGTCAATTGACTGTTGTATCTACACCTCGTTGCATAGAAGCATCAGTGATGCATGCGTACATCTATGCTCCATCTACAAAAAGGTGACGCAGAAATGAATAGTGCCGCTTGAGTTAACTCAAGCGGCACTAGAAAGATCACCACATATCTAATTGATCAATTAGATAATTATTCCCACTCGATCGTCGCAGGCGGCTTGCCCGAGATATCGTAGACCACGCGATTAATGCCGCGTACTTCATTGATGATGCGGTTGGACACATTGCCCAACAACTCATGCGGTAAGTGCGCCCAGTGTGCAGTCATGAAATCCTGCGTCTGCACTGCACGCAAAGCAACGACGTATTCGTAAGTGCGGCCATCACCCATCACGCCTACCGATTTAACTGGCAGGAACACGGCAAATGCCTGGCTAGTCGCGTCGTACCAATTGCGATGTGGAATACCGTTATCGGTTGCTTCCGATGCGCCTGGCGTCGCCACGAATGGCGTATTACGCAGCTCTTCGATAAAGATCGCATCTGCACGACGCAACAGATCAGCAAATTCTTTTTTCACTTCACCGAGGATACGCACACCCAGACCAGGGCCTGGGAATGGATGACGGTAGACCATGTCATGCGGCAGGCCGAGCGCGACGCCCAGTTGACGCACTTCATCCTTGAACAACTCGCGCAATGGCTCCAGCAATTGCAGATTCAATGTTTCCGGCAAGCCGCCTACATTGTGGTGACTCTTGATCGTGTGGCCTTTCTTGCCCTTGCCTGCACTCTCAATGACGTCTGGATAAATTGTGCCTTGCGCCAGCCATTTGGCATTCTTGCGCTTGCCGGCTTCGACCTGGAACACTTCAACAAACTCGCGACCGATAATCTTGCGTTTCGCTTCCGGATCAGAGACACCGGCCAGATGACCCATGAACTGATCGACTGCATCGATGCGGATGACGTTAACGCCCAAGTTCTCGGCGAACATCTCCATTACCATCTTGCCTTCGTCCAGACGCAACAAGCCGTGATCGACAAACACGCAAGTCAATTGATCACCAATCGCGCGATGGATTAACGCTGCAGCAACACTGCTGTCAACGCCACCGGACAAGCCTAGAATGACTTCATCCTTGCCAACTTGCTGACGAATTTTTTCAACCGCTTCGGCGATGTAATCGGGCATGTTCCAGTCCGATTTGCAGCCGCAAATATCGTGCACGAAGCGCGCGATGATGGCTTTACCTTGTACCGTGTGCGTGACTTCCGGATGGAACTGGAATGCATACATGCGACGAGCTTCATCTGCCATGCCGGCGATAGGACAATTCGGTGTCGACGCCATCAGTTTGAAGCCTGGCGGCATTTCGTTCACTTTATCGCCGTGGCTCATCCAGACTTTCAACATGCCATAGCCTTCAGGCGTGGTGAAGTCGCTGATGTCTTTCAGTAGCGCGGTATGACCATGCGCACGCACTTCTGCGTAACCGAACTCGCGTACTGTGCCATTTTCCACCTTGCCACCGAGTTGCTCTGCCATGGCTTGCATGCCGTAGCAAATGCCGAGTACTGGCACACCCAGTTCAAATACTGCTTGCGGTACGCGTGGCGACTCGTCACCTTCGATGACTGAATTCGGACCACCGGACAGAATCACACCAGCCGCGCCGTAATTGCGCACGAACTCATCGCTGACATCGTATGGATAGACTTCAGAAAAAACACCAGAATCGCGCACGCGACGTGCGATCAATTGGGTGACTTGTGAACCGAAATCGAGGATGAGAATTTTCGAGTGCATGAGATTAAATGGCTGAGAACTTCAAATGATGAGTCAATGTGGAATAACAATTTTTAGCTAGGCAGCGTTACATCGGAATGCGCTGACAATGAAGATGTGCGGAAATGCAATTCTCGCTCGAACAATGCGACCAAATCGACTAAACAATCTTTATCGCCAGCGGTGAACATACGCGACCGCTCATGGATCAAAGCCATCCTGCCGACGATTTTTCCAGTGCTATCGCGTAGTGGCTGCAAGGCACAAAAGCGCACTTCAACATTATCAAACTTGCCCAAGGCAGCCTGGAATGGCGATGACTTCTCCGGCACCACCTGCAAATCATCAGTCAATGGCAACTGTGCGCAGAACTGATGAGCTTCCGATGCTGCCAGCAGCTCTTTTTCCGTATGCAGGTAGACAACGCAGGCCGACACACCGAACAGATGTTTCCCAAGCCGCTCGATGCGTGCAACTGCTTGAGAAAAATCTTCTTGCCTGCTCACCGTTGGGCTATTGCAGACAAGGTTCGGAGATAAGGCCATTACAACTAACCTTATTCAGCGCGATAGTTCGGCGCTTCCTTGGTGATTTGCACATCATGAACGTGCGATTCACGCATACCGGCCGACGTGATTTCCACGAATTCAGCCTGCTCGCGGAACTCGTCGATGGTTGCGCAACCGCAGTAACCCATAGAGGAGCGTACGCCGCCAACCAGTTGATACAGAATCGCAACCATGCTGCCTTTGTAGGCAACACGACCTTCGATACCTTCTGGTACGAACTTGTCGACGTTATTCGCAGGATCCTGGAAATAGCGATCAGCCGAACCATCCGCCATCGCACCCAGACTACCCATGCCGCGATAAGCTTTGTAGCTGCGGCCCTGGAACAGGATCACTTCGCCCGGCGCTTCATCAGTACCGGCAAACATGCTGCCCATCATGACGCTGGAAGCACCAGCTGCCAATGCCTTGGAAATATCACCGGAGAAGCGAATACCGCCGTCAGCGATACATGGCACGCCTGTACCTTTGAGTGCTTGCGCCACGTTGGAAATCGCGGTGATTTGCGGTACGCCGACACCAGCGACGATACGTGTGGTGCAAATCGAGCCTGGGCCGATACCGACCTTGACGCCATCCGCGCCGTGTTCAACCAATGCCAGTGCAGCCGCTGCGGTAGCAATATTGCCGCCGATGACATCTACGCCCTTGTAGTTATCCTTGATCCAACGCACGCGATCCAGCACGCCTTGGGAATGGCCATGCGCAGTATCAACCACGATCACGTCCACACCGGCCTTGACCAGCAAGTCAACGCGTTCATCGTTGTCAGCACCGACGCCAACTGCTGCGCCTACGCGCAATTTGCCTTGGCTATCTTTGGATGCCAATGGATGTTCAGTCGCTTTTTGAATGTCTTTGGCGGTAATCAAGCCGCGCAGTTCGAATGCATCATTGACAACCAATACACGTTCCAAACGATGCTTGTTCATCAAGCGCTTGGCCTCAACCAGATCCGCACCGTCCGGCACGTAAACCAGCTTTTCCTTAGGCGTCATCTTGCTGCTGACAGGCGCATCCAATTCGTTTTCGAAACGCAAATCGCGGTTAGTGATAATACCGACAACTTTTTTGCCTTCGACTACAGGAAAGCCGCTAATGCCATGCTGTTGCGACAAAGCGATGACATCGCGAATCTTGGTCGTTGGTGGAATCGTAATCGGGTCACGAACCACGCCGGATTCGAAACGTTTGACTTTGGCAACTTCGCGCGCCTGTTCGGCGGCAGTCAGATTCTTGTGAATAATACCGATACCGCCCTCTTGGGCCATCGCAATCGCGAGTCGTCCTTCTGTCACGGTATCCATTGCTGCGGACAGCAAAGGGATATTCAACGTGATATTGCGGGATAAGCGCGTAACGAGTGAAGTATCTTTAGGGAGAAGATTGGAGTAAGCCGGAACCAGCAGCACGTCATCGAATGTGAGTGCTTTTTGTAATAGACGCATAGCATTTTCCTAGTGGCGCAAAAGCGAATTATACAGAAATCCGTTTCTTGCGTCCTGACCTTGCGAAAAAGGTTTCTGCAAAATCTTCGTATTGATTGACATCAAGCAGGAAGCATGGCGAAATCGCACAACTGTTTGCCGTCTTTCTCACAAGGATTTCCATGCGCTCCACTGGTTTGAAACGTCTTGCCGCCGTACTCGCATTATCCTGCTGTGCCTCTGCCGCTTTCGCGCAATATGTCTGGCTGGATGGGAAAGGCGTCAAACAATATTCCGACGTCCCGCCACCAGCCTCAGTGCCGAACAGCAAAATCCTGAAATCGCCCGGCATGACCTTGCGCGCGGCACCAGAACAGGCCTCCGAGAACACCGGGAAAGATAGCGATATAACAAGGCCGCAAACCATCACGGAGAAAAATGCGGATTTCCAGAAACGCCGTATGCAACAGGCCGA
This sequence comes from Herminiimonas arsenitoxidans, assembly GCF_900130075.1. Taxonomy (NCBI): domain Bacteria; kingdom Pseudomonadati; phylum Pseudomonadota; class Betaproteobacteria; order Burkholderiales; family Oxalobacteraceae; genus Herminiimonas; species Herminiimonas arsenitoxidans. Next base: position 321,180 of record NZ_LT671418.1, on the reverse strand, counting down.
AAAAGAAAAGGAATCTGAGCAAAAAGCCAAGCAAGCAGCAGACAAAAAGAATAGCTGCGATCGCGCAACTGCCTACAATCGCGTGCTGGAATCCGGTCAGCGGGTCAGCCGCATGGATCAATCCGGCGAACGTGCTTATTTGAGTGATGACGAACGTGCGCAGGAAATCCGCGAAAACAAACGTACTTTGGATGACTGCAGATAAAATTCAGCGCTTGACTAAGCCAGCGCCGTATTAATCTGTTTTCTTGGCGTTTTTATGATCTGCACGCTTGCGGCGTGAGTCTTTGGGATCGGCGATCAAAGGACGGTAGATTTCCACTCTGTCATGTTCGCGTAACACCGTATCCAGCGTTTTAATCTTGCCGTAAATCCCGACACGCCAGACGCTCACGTCTATTTCCGGCGCTTGCTGAATAATTCCGCTATTCTGGATCGCTTGCTGTATGGTGGTGCCGCTGGCAACGGTCTGATCCAGCAAAAACTGCTGATCCGGCCGGGCGTAGCAAATTTGAATGTGGATAGCTGTATCAGCCATAGACTGCATCCGCTCTTTTGCTGAATGAATCGACAAAACTGCTCGCAATCATATTGAATACCGGTCCGATGATCGATTCGATCAAACGATTGGAAAACTCATACTGCAAGTCAAAGTCAATTTTGCAGGCATCTTCCCGCAGAGGCTTGAACGTCCAGGTACCATGCAACTGCTTGAACGGTCCTTCCAGCAAACGCATGGTCATGGAGACGGGACGCACATTGGTATTCTCAGTCGTGAAGCTCTGCTTGACGCCGTGATAATTGATCATGATGCTCGCCACGAGCCGATCTGCATCCCGCTGTTTGACATCAACACCGCCGCACCATGGCAAAAATTGAGGATAATCCTCAACTCGGTCTACCAGCGCAAACATTTGTTCAGCGCTGTAACCCAACAAGACTGATTTATGTACTACCGCCATCGAATATGAACCGTTTGATAGAATCGCGAAGTTCCCATTTTAACCGACCACCAGCCGAAACTCATGAGCATTATTGATAACAGAAAAGCGTTCCACGATTACTTTGTCGAGGAGCGCTTCGAGGCCGGCATCGTTTTGCAAGGTTGGGAAGCCAAGGCTATCCGCGCCGGGCGCGCGCAATTGAAGGAAGCCTACGTCATCGTACGCAACGATGAAGTGTTCCTGTTCGGCTCGCACATCAGCCCGCTGGCGACTGCCTCTACCCACATAACACCCGATCCGGTACGTACACGCAAGCTGCTGCTGAAATCCGAAGAGATCAAGAAGCTCGTCGCCAAAGTCGAGCGTGCCGGCTACACGCTGGTACCGCTCAATCTGCATTACAAAGAAGGCTATATCAAATGCGAGATTGGTCTGGCCAAAGGTAAAAAACAACACGATAAACGCGATACTGAAAAACAACGCGATACCCAACGTGAAATTCAGTCGGTCATGAAACAGAATCGACGATAAAAAAACGGCGCTCTTAAGCGCCGTTTTTTATTGCCTGCAAATCCGATTACGATTTGGTGTGCGTCCCTTGCGATTTCACAACTTGCATCGCCGTCGCGATCAAGCCGCTCATGTCCCCAAGATTGGCCGGGATAATAATCGAGTTATTCGTTTTCGCCAGTTTGCCGAAAGCCTCGACATACTGCTCGGCCACTTTCAAATTCACCGCATCTGAACCACCAGGCTCACGGATCGCTGATGCCGTTTTACGGATTGCTTCCGCAGTTGCCTCTGCAATTGACAAAATAGCCGATGCTTCACCCTGCGCACGATTGATCGCCGCCTGCTTCTCGCCTTCCGAACGAGCAATCGATGCCTCACGTTCGCCAGTTGCGATATTGATCTGCTCCTGCTTGCGCCCTTCCGATGCGGCAATCAACGCACGCTTTTCACGTTCAGCCGTGATCTGCGATTGCATCGCATGCAGAATTTCTTTCGGTGGTGTCAGGTCCTTGATCTCGTAACGCAGAACTTTGACGCCCCAGTTCGCTGCCGATTCATCGACCGCGCCAACCACGCTGTGGTTGATCAGATCGCGTTCTTCAAAAGTTTTATCCAATTCCATGCGACCAATCACCGAACGCAAAGTGGTTTGCGCCAATTGAGAAATCGCAGAGATGTAATTCGATGAACCATACGATGCACGCATAGGATCAGTCACCTGAAAATACAGAATACCGTCCACTTCCAGTTGCGTATTGTCCTTGGTGATACACACCTGCATAGGTACGTCGAGCGGGATTTCTTTCAACGAGTGTTTGTATGCAATGCGATCAATGAATGGCAAGACGATCTTCAAACCAGGACCGAGCGTCGCATGATATTTACCAAGACGCTCCACTACCCACGCGTGCTGCTGCGGCACGACATTGATAGTCTTGACGACAAAAACGATGGCGACGAAAAGAATGATGATGGTGGTACTTGTAGCATCGAACATAGAAGCTCCCTTATTGTGCGTGACCAGTTGCGTCACTGTTGATGACGATTAAACGGCTGCCATGTACTTCCTGTATGACGAATTTCCCCGGTGTCGCTGCCTCACCCTCTGCCAGCTCAACATCCCACAAGGCTCCGCGATACATCACACGTGCTGTATAGGAAGTACCGGCGGCATTGCGCCACTCTGCTACTTCCAGCGTTTGTCCGATATCGAGATTGACATTGGGATCGCGCGCAGCATTCGTATTGTCTGGTCGGCCGAACTTGCTACGACGCAGTGCGTAGGTAGCAAGCGCGGCAACCGCTGCCGCAATAATGCATTGCCACGTACCGGCCACGCCACTCAACGCAGCAACACCACCAGCCGCCGTACCGATGGCAATCATCAGCAAGTAAAAGGTACCCGTTGCCATTTCCAATATGACCAGCACGCATGCCACCGCAAACCAAATCATCCAGTCCGTCATGTGCATTCCTTTCTGTTCAAAAACAAAAACCCTCGGGTCCGATGGACAACGAGGGTTAAGAAACCACGATAAGACTTGTTCAGTTTTATCCAGTCGGGTGCACACAGTCTAGACTAAAAAACTGCATGGAAAAATAATTTCACACACCCGACTGTTTTACAGCTTTAAAACATTACAGACGCTTGGCCAGATTCTGCCATGTCTCAATCACTGAATCAGGATTGAGCGACAGCGATGTAATGCCTTCCTTCATCAGCCATTCGGCAAAATCAGGATGATCCGATGGACCTTGACCACAGATACCGACGTACTTGCCTTGCTTGCGACATGCAGCAATCGCACGCGAGAACAAAGCCAATACAGCAGGATCACGTTCGTCGAAATCGGCAGCCAGAATTTCCATACCGGAATCGCGATCGAGGCCCAAGGTCAATTGCGTCAAATCGTTGGAACCGATAGAGAAACCGTCAAAGTAATTCAGGAACTCTTCAGCCAGAATTGCGTTAGACGGAACTTCGCACATCATGATGATGCGCAAGCCGTTTTCACCACGCTTCAAACCATTCTTCGCCAGCAGGTTGATAACTTTCTCAGCCTGACCCAGTGTACGAACGAAAGGCACCATGATTTCGACGTTGGTCAAACCCATCTCATCACGTACGCGCTTCATCGCCTTGCATTCCATTTCGAACGATTCAGCAAAATCTGGTGCGAGGTAACGTGCAACACCACGGAAGCCCAGCATTGGATTTTCTTCATCCGGTTCGTAACGGGAACCGCCGATCAGCTTCTTGTATTCATTTGATTTGAAATCAGACAAACGCACGATCACTGGCTTAGGCCAGAATGCGGCACCGATAGTCGCAATACCTTCTGCCAGCTTGTCGATGTAAAACGCTTTTGGCGATGCATGGCCGCGCGCGACGGATTCCACCGCTGTTTTCAGATCAGCATCGATATGCGGGTATTCCAAAATTGCTTTTGGATGTACGCCGATATTGTTGTTGATGATGAATTCCAAGCGCGCCAGACCAACACCTGCATTTGGGATCGATTGGAAATCGAAGGCCAATTGCGGATTGCCGACGTTCAAGGTGATCTTCAACGGCAAGTCAGGCAAGTCACCACGTGCGAACTCGGTAACTTCAGTTTCCAGCAAGCCGTCATAGACTTTGCCTTCATCGCCTTCTGCGCAAGAGACTGTGACCAAAGTACCGTCAGTCAGCAACTCAGTCGCGTCACCACAACCAACCACAGCAGGTACACCCAGTTCACGCGCAATAATCGCTGCGTGGCAGGTACGACCACCGCGGTTAGTCACGATAGCGGACGCGCGCTTCATGACTGGCTCCCAGTTTGGATCGGTCATGTCGGCAACCAATACATCACCTGGCTGTACACGTTCCATGTCGGCAGCATCGAGAATGACGCGCACTGGACCTGCACCGATCTTTTGACCGATTGCACGACCAACTGTCAACACGGAGCCACTGCCTTTGAGCTTGAAACGTTGCTGTACATCGGTTGCTTTTTGTTGCGACTTTACGGTTTCCGGACGTGCTTGCAAGATGTAGAGCTTGCCATCAATGCCATCCTTGCCCCATTCGATGTCCATCGGACGACCGTAGTGCTTTTCGATGATGACAGCGTACTTGGCCAATTCGACGATTTCATCATCGGTCAGCGAATAGCGATTGCGCATGCCGATAGGGACATCGACGGTGCGTACCGAACGTCCGGCTTTCGCTTCATCGGTGAATTCCATCTTGATCAGCTTGGAACCGATGTTGCGGCGGATGATAGGCAGCTTGCCGAGCTCCAGCATAGGCTTGTGCACATAGAATTCATCCGGATTGACCGCGCCCTGCACCACTGTTTCGCCCAGACCGTAGCTGGAAGTGATGAAGACAACATCCTTGAAGCCTGATTCCGTATCCAGCGTAAACATCACGCCTGCTGCGCCCAAATCGGAACGCACCATGCGCTGTACGCCAGCTGACAAGGCAACCTCGGCATGCGTAAAGCCTTTGTGCACGCGATAAGAGATAGCGCGATCGTTGTACAGCGAAGCGAAGACGTGCTTGATCGCTTCGAGCACATTATCGATGCCGACGACGTTAAGGAAGGTTTCTTGCTGGCCGGCAAACGACGCATCCGGCAAATCCTCTGCAGTTGCAGAGGAACGCACGGCAAACGACATTTCCTTGGAGGAATCTGCGGCCAGATCTTTGTAATACTGCTTGATGTCTTGCAGCAATTGCGGCTGGAATGGTGTTTCCACTATCCATTGACGAATTTCCGCGCCGGCTTGCGCCAATGCACGCACGTCATCAATATTCAAGTCCACCAGACGGTCAGCAATACGTTGCGCCAGACTCAGCCCACCGTTTTCGCTGTACGTCAGGAAGTCCCTGAACGCCTGTGCCGTAGTGGCGAAGCCGCCCGGCACCCGAACACCAGCTTCTGCAAGCTGGCTGATCATTTCACCTAGTGAAGAGTTTTTACCCCCAACGGAATCCACATCGGACATCCGTAAACGTTCGAAGGAGACAACATAATTTCCTTCTACTGCCGGGTCATACTTGCTCCCTGTTTGTAATGCAATCGACATAACAACCTCTGCTTTGATGATAAGAAATCTTCATGCGTGCCTTTCATAGGCGACAGATAAGCTACAGTTTTTGTTATTCTTCGAGTTAGCCGCAACGTGTGTGAGCAATTGGCCGCCATTTTACAGAATCTATGAGAGATTCGCACTGCACCGCAGCATTTTTTTAACTTACGCTATTCTTACACCATCCTATGACCAACTCTGTCGACCGCAGTACAGCCAGCGCACGTACCGTTTTCTTTGTATCTGATGGCACAGGCATCACTGCAGAAACCTTTGGTCATTC